>JAPPPF010000230.1:0-23073 GCA_028817665.1 Magnetovibrio sp.
ATGGGGCCGTGAGCTAAGATTGCCGGCAGAAGTATAAAACATGGCCATGCGGGCGATTAGTTGGCTTGACTTGGAAATCGCATTTGTTAACATTTCTCGCATATAAGGACTGTAACCCAATCCGATCCGGGCGGTTGCATCAGGTTCGGGCAAAAGGGGACAGGCTCTTTCCGGGGGGAACCCAAGGCGATGATGGGATTAAGGGTCTGAGACTATGCTTCACAAACCGAGTACCGGCCAGCAGGTCTACGAAGCGTCCATTTACAACAAGGAAGTCCGCTCGCTCGTCAAGGAGAACCAGAGCCATGCTCTGTTCGACGATCACTGGGCGGATTGCCAGCGCCACGACGTCTGTGCCTGTGACGAGGGCGAGGCGCGCCGGCTGATCGCCGAGAGGTTCCCGTCCGCCGACGGCTTCGTCATCGAAGCCGTCACCGTCTCCGCAGGCTAACCATTCCAGTTTGAGGTGAGGTCCGGCCGCGCCGCCCACGCGGCTGGCGAAACCGAAACCGGCCCGATGGAACATCGGGCCGGCTGAAGCGGTCGAAATTTGGGCGCGTTGCCGATTACTTCGATTTGAGGAACGCGATAACGGCTTTCCGCTGGTCTTCCTTCTTCAGCTTGAAGGCCATCTTCGAGCGCACCTTCTTGCCGGCCACCGCCGACAACTTCTTCGAGGGATCTTTCAGGTAATCCATGAGGAAGGCCTCGTCGAGGGTAAAGCCCTTGTCGCAGGCCTTCTGGTAACCCTTGCCGTACTTGTAGCCCTTGGCGGAGCCACACTTCCGGCCGACGGACCCGGCCAGGCCGGGGCCGACCCTGTTCTGCGCGGTGAGGGTATGGCAGGCCTTGCATTTGTTCCAAACCTTCTCGCCGTCGGCGGCGTCGGCCGAGCCAGCGGTCATGCCGGCGGCCAGGGCGACGGCGAAGCCGATCGCAAAAATCTTCGTCTTGATCATTCAACAAACTCCTTGGTTGGCGACTTCGAGCAACGATTCCCGTGCTGCCGCGGCGCATGTTATCCGTTCCCGTATAATTGGTCACGCAAGGACATGGAAAGTTCAGAATTTTTTTGTTCCCGACTTGCCGCTAAAATGAGGCCCCGGAACGTCGCGACGCCTGAACCTTTTCGGGGCTGACGGTTACCAACGGGATAAGCGCGTTCGAATAAGCAGGAAGGGAGACGCCATCGTGGCACGTGGCCTGACACGGTTGGTTCCAATCATTTTTCTCGGCGGCGCGGCTCTGGCGGCGCCGTCGGAGAGCCATGCCTTTTGCGTGGCCAACAACACGAAGGTCCAGATTCACGCCCAGTCCTTGAGTTCCAAGGGGTTCGAGGCGGATATCAAGCCCGGCGACCAGATCTGCTGCCAGGCGGCGAGCTGCGTCAGCAAGAAATCGAAGAAGGCGCAGGTTCTGGTGGTTACCGGATTCGTTCCGGTGACCAAGAAGAAGAGCCGGCCCGGTTGGAAGGCCGAGTGCCGTGCCCCGGTGAAGATCAACGAGTGGGTGGACGTCAAGGGGACGGTCAAGAAGATCACCTGCAAGGTCCGCCGGCCGATTCCGAACAAGTGGCTGAAGAAGAAATAGCCGCCGATCCGGGCGCCCGCCGGCGCCGCAAACGAGGGGGTTGAATGACGCAACGCCAGGCCGTGACGTTGGCCGCGTCCTATCGACATGACGACCCGGACGCCGTCTACGAACTGCCGTTCGCGCCAGGTGCCCGGTTCGGCGTCACCCAGGGGTTCAACAGCACCTACACCCACAAGAAGATGGAATCCCATGCCGTCGACTGGGGGTTGCCCGTGGGCACACCGGTCCACGCCGCCCGGCGCGGCGTCGTCGTCGGCGCCGACGGCAGTTCGAACTCCCGCAAACGCGGCCGCGGCAATTTCATATGGATCCGTCACGCCGACGGCACCCACGGCTGGTATCTGCACCTGCGCCAGGGCGGCGTACTGGTCAATTACGGCGACGAGGTCGAAACCGGGCAGCTCATCGGCTATTCGGGCAACACCGGGAAATCCAGTGGGCCGCATTTGCACTTCCAGGTGTCCGTGGCGACGTCCGGCCGATACGCGTTCCGCACCATTCCGTTCCGCCTTAGGACGGCGGCCGGCATCGTCACCGAGATCAAGACCGGCGACAGGCACCGCCGGCCCCGGTAAGCGGCGTTCAGGTTTCGGCGCCGCCGTTCACCTGCAGGATCTGGCCGTTGATGAAGGCGCCCTTGTCGGAGGCCAGCAGCGCCGCCATGGCGGCGACCTCGTCGGGCACCCCGATTCGCCCGATCGGCACCCGGGACGCCAGCTCGGCGATGTGCTGGGCCATCGCGGGGTCCTTGTGGTCGCCGCCTATGGGACCCGGCGAGATGATGTTGACGGTGACCCCCTTCGGCCCGAACTCCTTGGCCAGGGCTTTGGTCAATCCCCAGGCTGCGTGCTTCGAGGCCGAGACGTGGGCGCGGCCATTGTAGCCGTGAATGGCGTTCATGCCGGCGAAATTGATGATCCGCCCCCAACCCTTGTCGACCATCCCCGGCAGGCAAGCGCGGGCGAGCCAGAAGGCGGCTTGAAAGTTCGTATCCATGACTCGGTGCCATTCGTCGTCGCTCATCTCCAGGAACGGGCTGGACGGGCGGATGGCGGCGTTGTTGAGCAGGACATCGACGGCGCCGAAATGGTGGATCGCGGTCTTCGCGATCTCACGGCAGTCGGCCTCCTTGCCGACGTCGCCCATGGCGACCTCGGCGTCGACGCCGAGGTCCCGGGCCGCGTCGACGACGGCCTGGCAGGCGTCCTCGTCGCTGGAGCCGTTGACGACGACGTTGAAGCCGTCGGCGGCCAGCGCCAGGGCGCAGGCCTGCCCGATGTTCTTGCCCGATCCGGTGATCAGGGCCGTGCGGCGCGGTTCGGCCATGTCGGTTCTCCCCTCTGGATGATGACCGCGCCACTCTGCTCGGCATGATCGGTCGTGGTCAAGGGCCGGAAGATGCAAATCTCCGCGTCGCCAGTTAAACTCCAGCCCGGAGATCGGGAGCATCGACGGAGGCGGGCATGGCCGCGGAACAGACGAAGGAACAGGTCGACGCGGCGGGACGCGCGTTGCTGGCGCAGTTCATGGACGCGCTGAACGCCCACGACGCCGCCGGCATGGACGCCTGCCTGCATTTCCCGCACATGCGAATCGGCAACGGCCGGGTCGATGTCTGGGAGGAACCGGGCAGCAACCCCATGGACATGTTCGAGCGGCTGAAACGCGAGGACGGCTGGCACTCCAGCAGTTGGGACGATATCCGCCTCGTCCAATGGGGGCCGCTGAAGGCGCATTTCACCCTCGACTTCACCCGTTACCGCGAGGACGGCAGCGTCATCGGCGTCTACGAAACGCTCTGCATCCTGATGTGGAAGGACGGCCGCTGGGGCATGCAGGCGCGCTCCAGCTACGGACCGTGACGGAAGGAGGGAATCCAGCAATGACCGATACCGCCGAGATCGAACGCCAGGGACTCGCTGTCTTGGAGCGCTTCATGGCCGCCCTGAACGCCTATGACGCCGCCGGCATGGACGATTGCATGCATTTTCCGCACGTCCGCATGGCGGAGAGCAAGGTCACCGTCTACGAGGCACCCGGCAACAACCCCATGGACCTGTTCGACCGCCTCAAGGCCGAGGACGGCTGGCACCACAGCGCCTGGGACGAGATGGACCTCATCCAGTCGAGCGAGGTGAAGGCGCATTGGAGGCTCGTTTACACGCGCTACCGCGAGGACGAGAGCGTCATCGGCCGCTACGATTCGCTCTACACCCTGACAAAACTGGACGGCCGCTGGGGCATCCAGGCGCGTTCGAGTTTCGGGCCATGAGCCGGGCCGCATTGCTCCCGGGGCTCGGGTTTGCGGCGGCGCTTCTGCTCGCCGCCAGCGCCGCGGCGGCGGATCCGGGCCGCTACCAGATTTCGCCGGGTGAGCCGCGCATCCTGCTCGACACCCAGACCGGCAAGTCCTGGCGTTACGAGGACGAGACCTGGGTGCCCATCGAGATCGACATCCCCGAGCCGCCGCCGCAGCCGAAGGCCAAGATCAGTACCCAGGAACGCTGGCGCCGCGACGCCGAGGAACGGCGCCTCAAGCTGAAGCCGTCGGGCGCCGCCGAGGCGCCGAAGAAAACACCGCTCAAGTCGCTGCTGAAGTAGGACCGGGCTCAGCCGTCCATCTTGGCGATCTCGGCGTCGCGAAGGTCCTTGCGCTTGATCTTGCCAGTCGCGGTCATCGGTAATTCGGAGACGAACTCGATGAGGCGCGGGTATTCGTGCGGACTGAGGTAGGTCTTCACGAAGCCGCGGATGTCTTCTTCCAGTTCCGGGCTGCCGTTGTGGCCGGGCGTGAGCTTGATGAAGACCTTGATGTTCTCCGTGCGGACCGGGTCGGGGACGCCGACGGCGGCGGCCAGCTCGACGGCGTCGTGCTTGCACAGGCAGTCCTCGATCTCGCTGGGGCCGATGCGGTAGCCGGCCGACGTGATCACGTCGTCGGCGCGGCCGACGAACCAGAGATACCCGTCCTCGTCCTTGGTCGCCGCGTCGCCCATGCGCCACCACTCATCGCGGGTTTTCTCGGCGGTGGCGTCCGGGTTGCCCCAGTACTCCAACAGCAGCACCGGGTCGCCGTCGCGCCGGACCGCGATCTCGCCTTCCTCGCCGGGGCCCAGCACGTTGCCGTCGTCGTCGATCACCTCGACCACGTGGCCCGGCGCGGCGCGACCCATTGAGCCCGGCTTGACCTCCATGATCGCCTGGCAGTTGGCGACGATCAGGTTGCATTCGGTCTGGCCGTAGTACTCGTTGAAGGTCAGCCCGAAGCTCTCGCGGCCCCAGTGCAGAAGCTCCGCGCCCATGGGCTCGCCGGCCACCGCGATGGTCCTGAGGTCGGTGCCGAAGGACGGAATGTCGGGAACCTGACGCATCAGGTTCAATGCCGTCGGCGGCATGAAGGTGTTGCGGATGTCGTAATCCGCAATCAGCCTGAGCGCCTCCTCGGGGTCGTACTTGCGGGCCCGGTAAGCGACATTGGTGACGCCGTGGTGCCACGAACACATGAGGCAGTTCATGAGCCCGCCGATCCAAGCCCAGTCGGCCGGCGTCCACATCCTGTCGCCGGGTTCGGGCAGGAAGTCGTGGAACATCTCCATGCCGCTCAGGTGGCCGAACATTGTCCTGTGCGCGTGCAGCGCTCCCTTCGGGTTGCCGGTGGTGCCCGACGTGTAGCAGATGAAGGCCGCGTCCTCGGATGACGTGACGACCGGCTCGAACGCATCCGACGCCTTCGCCATGCCGTTCCAGAAATCGGCCATGCCGTCGCCGTCGCGCCCCAGCCCGACCACCAGGATGGTCTCGAGGTCCGGCAGTTCGTCGCGGATCGCCTCGATCTTCGGCAGGTTGTCGGTGTCGGTGACCAGCATCCTGGCACCCGAGTTCTGCAGCCGGAACCTGAGCGCGTCGGCGCCGAACAGGGTGAACAGCGGGATCGAGACGGCCGCCATCTTCCACGCCGCGACGTGGCTGATCGCCGCTTCCACCGATTGGCTCATCAGGATGCCGACCCGCTCGCCGCGTTGCAGCCCGCTGGCCGCGAACAGGTTGGCGAGCTGGTTCGAGAGCCCTTTCAACTCGGCGAAACTGAAGCTCTGCGTCTTCTTGCCGGGCTCGACGATGATCAGGCCCGGTTTCTCCGGTGTCGCCACCGCGTGCTTGTCGCAGACATCGACGCCCATGTTGAATTGGGCCGGCACGTCCCAAGTGAATTGCCCGTAGACTTCTTCGTAGGTGGCCGCCTTGGTCAGCACGGATTTCGCCTCCCGAAATGACTTCCCGTTCTGGCTTTCGCGCGCCCGCGGGCGCGGATAGGCTCTCCGCCGCTCATCGGCGGCGGCGGTTGATATCGATTTTAAGGAGAGGGCGGCAATGTTCCAGCACGATCTTTTGAAGGGCCAGCGGATCCTGGTCACCGGCGGCGGCAGCGGGCTCGGCAAGTGCATGACGCGGCGGTTCATGGAATTGGGCGCCGAGGCGATCATCTGCGGGCGCCGCGCCGAGGTTCTGAAGGAGACGGCGGCGGAGCTCGCCGAGGCCACCGGCGGCGCGATCTCCACCCACAGCCTCGATATCCGCGACGCAGACGCCGTCGACGCGATGATCGGGGAGGTCTTCGCCGCCGGCCCTCTGGACGCGTTGCTCAACAACGCCGCCGGCAACTTCATCGCGGAGACCGAGACCCTGTCGCCGCGCGCCGTCGACGCGGTCCTCAACATCGTCGCCCACGGCTCCGTCTACGCGACGCTGGCCTGCGGCAAGCGCTGGATCGAGATGGGGCGGAAGGGCCACGTGCTCTCGATCCTGGCGACCTACGCCTGGACCGGCGCGCCCTACGTGGTGCCGTCGGCAATGGGCAAGGCGGCGGTGCTGGCGATGACCCGGAGCCTCGCCGTCGAATGGGGCCGCAAGGGGGTGCGCCTGAACGCCATCGCGCCGGGGCCGTTCCCCACCGAGGGCGCGTGGTCGCGGCTGTTCCCGACGCCGGAGATCGCCGACAAGGTCGAGAAGGACAGCCCCTTGGGCCGCACCGGCCGGCACGAGGAACTGGAGAACCTGGCCGCCTACCTGATGGCCGACGGCTCGGAGTACATGAACGGCGAGGTCGTCACCATCGACGGCGGTCGCTGGATGAACCGCGCCAGTTCCATGGATTTCGGCTACGAGCTGACGCCCGAGCAATGGGACCACTTCCGGCCGAAGAAGGGGTAGGGGGCTGGCTTAAACGTCGGCCAGCGCGGCCCAATCGCCATCGCGGAGCCGGGGTATGATCTCCGCGACGTCGGCCCGTTTCTGGATCGCCTGGGCCGCATCCTTGCCGGTGCCCGGCGGGCCGACGAAAACGGCGCCTTGGATACGGCCGTCCTTGATCACCAGCCGACGGTGGATGTTCTCGGACTCCTCGGCGTCCATGAACTCCTCGGCGCCGTCGTCGGTGTCGAGTTTGCCGAAGCCCTTCACGTCGATGCCGTCCATCTTCAGGCTGACGAGCGTGCTCGGCGCCTCGTAGGTCGCGTCCTGGCCGAACATGGCGGCGACGGCGACGGCCGCCTGGGCGGTGCCGACGGCCCATAATCCGCCGACGGCGCCCGGTAGTTCGGCCACGTCGCCGACGGCGAGGATGTTGGGGTCGGAGGTCTGCATCCGATCGTTGACGATGACACCGCGGTTGGTCTCCAACCCGGCGGCTTCCGCCAACTCCTTGTTGGCCCGCACGCCCGCGCATGCGATGAAAAGCTCCGTCTCAATGACTTCGCCGGTCGTCAGCTCGATTCCCTCGACCCGGTCCTCGCCGTGAACAGCGGCGACCGATGCGCCCGTGATGACGTCGATGCCGAGGCCCTCCAGCGCAGCCGCATGGCCAGGATGCGGCCGAGGTCGTAGAGCATTTGGCGCGCGATGTTGGGCTCCCAGGCGGCGAGGTTGTCGAAGGTCTCACGGGTGACCCGGACGGCGGCGCCCTGGGTCTTGGCGCGAATCGTCGCGCTCCGCGGTTGGCGGTCGAAAAAAGCGATCTCGCCGAACACGGAACCTTCGGAGATGGTCGCCAGCACCGTTTCCGCGTCGCCAGCGCCGACGATCACGTCGACGTCGCCACTGGTCAGGATGTAGAAGGAATCGTCCTTGTCGCCGATCCGTATCAAATCCTCCCCGGCCCGGAATTGTCGGGTCTCGACGATGTTGAGAACCCGCGTTCAGTCGTCTTTGGAAAGATCGGCCAAGAGCGTGATTTCGGCGAGCGCCGTTTCCTGGGCTTCCGCGCCCTCGTAGTCAAACAGGCCCATGCAGCCCCCCACATGCCTATGCTTGATCCCTTGCGGCGGGCCAGCAACCCGTCGGCCGCGCAACGATAGCCCGATTGGCCGGGCCTGCAAATACGGATTTGATGCGGATCAAGAATGAGGGAATGCGGCGGCGCCCGAACGGTGTAGCGGGTTGTTTTTAGTTCTGGTCCTCATCCTGCACCTCGCCGCCGCCCTCGAAGAACTTGTAGACCTCGAGGCCGTCGATGAGCACGCCGTCGAACCCCTGGGCGATGATCCCATAGACGTATGAATTGGTATCGCCGGAGATGATCTTCTTCCAGCCGGGGCGCCAGAACTCGACGTTGTAGCGGTCCGGGTCGCCGCGCACCGGGGCCGCGATCCACGGCGGCGATCCCTCGCGCCAGGTGTCCTTCCAGTAGTAGCGGTAGCTCGCCGCGGTGCCTACGTCCATCTTCGCCAGGACCAGGCGCTTGGCGCCGATCTTCTTGTATTTCAGGGTCTCGACGGCCTGCCGGCTCAAGGGCTTGCGGCCGTGGAAGACGTCAACCACGACCATGTCGTAGTTGGTCCCGTGCAGCGCCAGAGCGAACACGTCCTCACGGCCGAAGGGCAGGGAATTGGCGACGATGGCGTAGTTCTTCACGCCATCGAGCGAGATGACGCTCTTCGAGTTCTCGCCCGGCGGCCGCTTCGGGTAGCTCGGCAGTTCGGCTATGTCGAGCAGCGGCCGGTCGCTGACCAGCGAGATGAAGCCGCGCTTCGAGGCCTGTTCGCGGGCCTGGTCGATGATCCGCGGGCCCTCGCCGTAGTCGAGGGTGAAGACGCGGATGCCGTTCTTCCGGGCGAAGTCGACGAGGCCGAGCATGCGCTGCTGGATCTCCGGTTCCGGCGGCCGGCCCGGCCGGCGCTCGGTGAAGAACAGGCCCTCGGCGAGCAATCCGTCGAGGGTGCGCATGTAGGTGCGGGCCGGCGAGACCTTGGTCTCGTCGACGTCGTCGCGCTTGACCAGCAGATCGAGGCCGCCGCGCACGATGATGCGGAAATTGGGCCGGTGCTTGCGGGCGAACCGGGAGATCGAGAGGACGAGCTTGCGCATCTCCTCGCGCAGGTCGATCAACGTCTCGGTGGCCGGCGCCGGCGCCGCTTCGGCGGCCGGTAAACGCCGCCCCTGGATGCGCACGAACCCCTGGTCGTCTCCGGTGGCGGGCTGCTGCGCGACCTCGGACCCGGAGCCCGGCTGCGAGATGTCGCGGGTGACGTCGGGGCGCGGCACCAGGGGCGCGGGCACCGAAGATTGCTGCGCCTGCGCGGTTCCGCCGAGACCGGCGACGACCAGGCCGAAAACGGCGAGGATCGGGACGATGGAGCGTAGTGTCGGCACGCGCAAACTCCGTCGCTGCACACGGGATTACGGAATATTCCACCGCCGAGCCTAGCGCGGGAGGGTTACCAGACCTTTAAAAACCGCAATATTTCGGCCCCCGCGCTCACCAATCTGTGAACGCCTTTTTGTTGCCCGGCTGGCCGCCCGGCGCGACCCTGTCCGGGGAGGATTGGACCATGAAACGCTTGTCGATGATTTTAGCCGCCGTCCTCGCGGTGCCGCTGCTGACCGGCTTCGTCGCGGACACGGACGGCGCCCAGGCGCAGTCGGTGATGCGCTGGGCCTACGAATGGCCGAAGACCGATTTCAAGAAGACCGCCGTCGACCTCAAGGACATCATTTCGGGCGGTCCGCCGAAGGACGGAATCCCCTCCATCGACAAACCGAAATTCATGCCCGCCAGCCGCGTCAACAGCCAGGACCTGGCGCCGACGGAGCCGGTCATCGGCGTCGTCATCAACGGCCAGGCGAAGGCCTATCCGCTGCGCATCCTGACCTGGCACGAGATCGTCAACGACGAGCTGGGCGGCGTCCCCATCTCGGTGACCTATTGCCCGCTCTGCAATTCGTCCATCGTCTTCGACCGCCGCCTCGACGGTCTGATCCTGGATTTCGGCACCACCGGCAAGCTCCGCAACTCCGACATGGTCATGTACGACCGTCAGACCGAAACCTGGTGGCAGCAGTTCCTGGGCGAGGGCATCGTCGGCGAACTGGTCGGCAAGAAGCTGAAGACGGTCCCGGCGCGCCTCGAATCCTTCGAGAACTTCATCTCCCGGGCGCCCGACGGAAAGGTCCTGATCCCCAACGACCCGAACATGCGCTCCTACGGGCGCAATCCCTATGAGCGTTACGATTCAGCCTCCGCGCCGTTCCTCTACGGCGGCGACCTGCCGGATTACATCGAACCCATGGTCCGGGTCATCGTCGTCGACGGCCGCGCCTGGTCGATGCCGCTGATCCGCAAGAAGGGCCAACTCGTCGACGGCGACCTGACCCTGAGCTGGTCGAAGGGCCAGAACTCGGCCCTCGACACCAGCCGCATCCGCAAGGGCCGCGACGTCGGCAACATCGTCGTGCAGCGCAAGGGGACGGGCGGCGAGATGGAGGACGTCGTCTACGACGTCACCTTCGCCTTCGTCTACCACGCGTTCCACGGCGGCAAGAAGATCGTCGTCAACTGAGCCGGGGTGGCTTCAGAGGTCGGACGAACCCGGATTTGCCAGGGTCCGCGGTATTTCGAAGTACCGCCTTAGCGTCTTGATAATGTTGGTCTTGTGAATCTCCGACGTGTCGCTCGGCGCTTTTTCGATATGCCCCTGATCGATGATCTGAGTACGGATATCCCGGAAGATCTCATCCCACCTGGAAAACATCTCGTCCTCGTCGTGGCGTGTTATCCAGCGCGCTCCGAACTGCACCAGGAAGGTCTGCCAAGCCGTCTTGAAGGCGAAGCGGACCGCGGTCTGAAGCCGGGTCTGGTGCTCGTCGGCGAACATGCCGCCCAGCGCCTTCACCGACGAGCCGCCGAGCGAGCTCAGGAAACTCTGACCCGACCGTCCGCCGTAGAATGCCAGATACATGTGATACTTGATCTTCAGTAGCGTCCAGAATCCCACGTGCTCCGAGTAGACATGATCAGGCTTAAACGCCAGACCGTGCAGCAGGTGGCGGAAATACTTCCGGTCGATCTTGACCTTGCCGGCGTCGTACAGGCTGTAGAAGAGCTCGGTGCCGGGAAGCGCCATGAAGAAGATCACGCAGATGTCGGCGACGCCGCGCCCGACCATATCTTTGACGAACGGGACGTTGACCATCATGTCGTCCTCGGTGTCGTGCGGGAACCCAAGTACGAAGGTCAACGACGTATTGAGATCCTTGCTCACGGCAGCCGTGACGCTGTCGACCAGCGTTTCGGTCTTCAGTTTCTTCTTGATGCGCTGGCGCGTCACCTCGGACGCCGCCTCGGGCGAGAAACTCAGCAGTTTCATGCCGCTTTGGCGCAGCAGCTCCGAAACCTCCTCGTCGATCACCTCGCAACGCGTGCCGGTGGGGAATTGCCAGGTGATGTCGAGGCCCCGGTCGAGGACTTCGCGGCAAAACCCGATCACCCACTTCCGCTCGAGGGTCGCGGTCAAGTCCTGGAACGGAAAATTCGTCGCGCCATAGGTGGTCATGAGGTGTTCGATCTCGTCGACCACCTTGACCGGGTCGCGGGCGTACCAGCGCGGCAGCCAGTTGTTGGGCGACGAACAGAAGGTGCATTGGTACGGACACCCCCGCGTGCCGAGCACCGGAATGGTGATGCCCGCCGCGCTGACGCCTTCCGAGAACCCATGTTCCAGATAGGCGGAGATATCGAACATGTGCCAGGCAGGCATGGCGATGTTGTCGATGTCGCGGTTCCGGGCACGGCGGCGGTTGACGGCGATCTTGCCGTCGCGGCGGTAGGCGATGCCGTCCACGGGCCCGAGGTCTCGGCCGGCGTCGAGGCAGTCGAGGACCTCGACGAGAATTTCCTCGCCTTCCCCGAGCACGAGGATGTCGGCGGCCGACGTCGCCAGGCAGAACTCCGGCATCGAGGTCACGTGCTCGCCGCCCAAAATGACGCAAAGATCGGGGCGCGCGGCCTTGATCGCCTTGATCAATTGGACGGCGAAAGGCCATTCGTGCGTGAACAGGATGGAAATTCCGACGGACGTCGCGGCATCGGGAATGCGCGCGGTGATCTGATCGATCGTCAGGCCGACCAGGTAACCCCGGTAATAGCGCGTCCGGGTGGTCGGCGCTTGCGCGACGCTGTCGATGACGTGGACGTCCTTGCCGGCGGCGTCGACGGCGGCGGCGATGTAGGCCAGGCCGAGCGGCAGTCCAATGTTATTGCTGGAAATCCGAAACGTCTCGACGCAAGGCGGCCGGATCAGACAGATCATGAAACAGTTCCAGTTCGCGGAGTTCGGATTTCGTCCCGATGACGGAGACAATACTCAAGTTTAACCTTTTTTGGAACAATTCCATATTCCGGACCGGCCAGGACGGTCGGCGGCGGCGCCGCTGGGGCCGCGTCCGCCCATTAGAATAGATCCTCGATGGCTCCGATCAGGCGCGCCGTCTGGTTTTCCCACGAAAGGTCCCGCATGAACTTGGCGCCGGCCTCGGCGCGGCGGCCGGCTTCGGCGCGGTCGGTGTAGATCTCCTCGAGGCGCTCGACGATCTCCTCGACCTGGGTCTCGCGCCACATGCCGGCGTGGCCGTCCACGTCGGTGACGACGCGCTGGTCGGCGAGGGGATAGCAGGCGCCGTCGCGCATGATGTCGAGGTGCCCGGTGTTGGCGGACAGCACGCACGGCACGCCCGTCGCCATCGCCTCCATGGCGACCAGGTTGGTGCCGCCCTCGCAACGGTTCGGGAAGACGGCGCAATCCATGTCGCGGAGCACCTCGGGCATGATCCGGTTCGACAGCCAGCCGAGATCGACGAAGGCGTCCGCCGGAACGCCGTGGGCGGCCGCCCATTCGGTGATCTTCAATTCGCCGTCGGCACCGGTTTCCGGCGCGCTGTCGACGTGGATCGACGCGGTCACGTCGAGCGCGCTTTCCGGCCAGGCGTTGCGCCACGACGTCACCAGCACGGCGTCCGGATGGCGGGCGTGGAATATCTTGAAGGCGGCGAGCACCAGGTCCTGGCCCTTGCGCAACTCCAGCTTGCCGCCGGAGAAGATGGCGAACCGGCCCTTGTAGGCGCCGCTCGCGGGCCCGGGGCGGAATAGGGCCGTATCGACGCCCTGGCTGACGAACTCGATGCGCTCGACGCCGGCGGCGCGGGCGTAGTCGCGGTTCCAGCTCGACCCGGCGAGGATGCGGTCGTAGCCGTTGGCGCGGGCCACCGCTTCGGCGTCGAAGGCGCCGCGCTCGTAGAAGGTGAAGCCGATATTGACGAGGCCGCGCACCCTGTCGGTGACGTCGAGGTGCTTGAACCCGGTATGCAGCGCGTGGAGGATGGCGATCTGCTTGGAGAAGATGTTCTCGCCGCGGGCCTCGACCTGGCCCATCAGGTTGCGCTGTTCGGTGACGTAGGGCCGGATTTCATCGATGATGTCGTCGGGCATGTCGAGGATGCTCGGCTCGGTCAGCAACAGCGGTCGGAGGGGCCCGTGGCGGATCAGGTTGAGCGCCAGGTTGAGGCCGAATATGCCCCAACCGTGGGTATCGGAGAGTTGCCAGGAAATCGCGAGCCGTTCGATCGACATGGAACCGGATGATTTCAGAAGCGGCCGGCGACGGCAACCGTCCGCCGGTCCTTGTCGGCGCCAGCCTGCAAGTCTAAATTCAGGGTGATCAGCTAGGATTTGGCGTGATGAACGCACCTTTTATTCCGTCGGCGTGTCCTCATGATTGCCCCAGCACCTGCGCGCTGGAGGTCGAGAAACTCGACGACGGGACCATCGGCAAGGTCCGCGGCGCGCGCGAGAACGATTACACGTCCGGCGTCATCTGCGCCAAGGTTTCGAACTACCGCGAGCGTGTCCACCATCCGGACCGCCTGGGTTATCCGCTGAAGCGCGTCGGGCCGAAGGGCGCCGGCGAGTTCGCCCGCGTGTCCTGGGACGAAGCCCTCGACGAGATCGCCCATAACTTCAAGGCGGCGGCGGAGAAATACGGCTCGGAGACCGTCTGGCCGTACGATTTCGCCGGCACCATGGGGCTGTTGCAGCGGTCCAGCATCTACCGGCTGCGCCACGCGATGCGGTATTCGAACCAGGATTCGACCATCTGCGTGCCGCTGGCCCGCAATGGCTGGAGCGTCGGCTGCGGCGCCGTGTTGGGCACCGACCCGCGCGAGATCCCCGAATCGGACCTCATCGTCGTCTGGGGCGGCAACCCGGTCTCGACCCAGGTCAACGTCATGACCCACATCGCCAAGGCCCGTAAGCAGCGGGGCGCCAAGCTGGTCGTCGTTGACGCCTATCGCACGCCCACCGCGGAGGCCGCCGACGTGTTCATCGCGGTGCGGCCGGGGACCGACGGGGCGCTGGCCTGCGCGGTCATGCACGTGCTGTTCAAGGAAGGCTTCGCCGACCGCGAATACCTGGAGAAATACACCGACGTGCCGGCCGAGTTCGAGCGCCACCTGGAATCCCGTGGCCCCGAATGGGCGTCGCCGATCACCGGCGTGCCGGTCGAAGACATCGTCGCCTTCGCCCGGCTTTACGGCGGCACCGAGCGCAGTTTCATCCGCGCCGGCTACGGCTTTTCCCGAAGCCGCAACGGCTCCGCCAACATGCACGCCGTCAGTTGCCTGCCCGCCGTCACCGGCGCCTGGCAGCACCGCGGCGGCGGCGCGCTGCACACCAACGCCGATCTCTACGCCGGCGTCGACCAGACCCTGATCATGGGGCTCGACGTCGCCGACACGCAGATCCGAGCGCTCGACATGTGCCGCATCGGCGCGATCCTGAACGGCGAGGAAGAAAGCCTCCTCGGCGGCCCGCCGGTGAGCGCGATGATCGTCCAGAACGTCAACCCGGCCGACGTAGCGCCCGACACCAACGCGGTGCGCAAGGGCCTGGCCCGCGAGGACCTGTTCCTCTGCGTGCACGAGCAGTTCATGACCGAGACGGCGAAGTACGCCGACATCGTCCTGCCGGCGACCATGTTCGTCGAGCACGAGGATTTCTACCGGGGCGGCGGCCACGTCTACCTGCAGGTGCACCGCGCCATCATCGAGCGCTTCGCCGAATGCCGGCCCAACACCGAGGTCATCAACGCGCTGGGCCAGCGCCTGGGCTCCAACTACCCCGGCTTCTACATGTCCGGTGAGGAACTCATCGACGCCAGCCTCAAGGCGTCCGGCCTGCCGGGGTTCGAGGACGCCGCCGATCTCCGTTGGATCGAGCTGGCGAAGCCGTTCGAGGAGGCGCATTTCCTGAACGGCTTCGGCCACGCCGACGGCAAGTTCCATTTCTCCGCCGACTGGTCGGCCATCGGCGCCGACTACGCGTCCATGCCCAGGCTGCCCGACCACCTCGACAACATCGACGAGGTCAGCGCCGAGAAGCCGTTCCGCCTGATCGCGCCACCGGCCCGGCGCTTCCTCAACACCTCGTTCACCGAGATGCCGTCGTCGCGGGCCAAGGAGGTGCGGCCCGAAGCGTTGATGCATCCCGACGCCTGCGCCCGGCTCGGCCTTGCGGACGGCGACCGGGTCCGCCTCGGCAACGACCTCGGCACGGTGGTCGTGCCGGTCCGGGTTTTCGACGGCCTGCGCGCCGACGTCGTCGTCGTCGAGGGGATCTGGCCGTCGGAATACTTCGAGGAGGGGATCGGCATCAACGCCTTGATCAGCGCCGACCGCCCGCCGCCCGCCGGCGGCGGCGCCTTCCACGACACCGCGGTCTGGGTGGAGGCGGCGTGAGCATGCTGGGTCTCGGCCGCCAATCCGACGCACCCGCGACGCCGGCCAGCGGCGGCGGGCACGTCGTCGTCATCGGCAACGAGAAGGGCGGTAGCGGCAAGTCGACGACCGCCATGCACATCATCGTCGCGCTGCTGCAACAGGGCCGCAAGGTCGCCAGTATCGACGTCGACGCCCGGCAGGGCACGCTCAGCCGCTACGTCGCCAACCGGTCGAAGTTCATGCGGGCCTCGGGCAAGGACTTGGGGATGTCCCAGCACTACACCGTCGAGGTTCCCGACGAGACCGCCGACGCCGCCCGGCGCGACGCGGAGTCGGAGAAGCTGAAATTGTTGATCGAGGGCGCCATGGTCAACAGCGACGTCGTCGTCATCGACACGCCGGGCAGCTCCAGCCAGCTTTCCCGGCTGGCCCATTCCTACGCCGACACGCTGGTCACGCCGATCAACGACAGCCTCGTGGATTTCGACGTGCTGGCCCACGTCGACGGCGCCCGGATGTCGATCAAGGGCCCCAGTCACTACGCGGAAATGGTCTGGGAACAGAAGAAGGTCCGGGCCGAGCGCGACGGCGGCAACATCGATTGGATCGTCATGCGCAACCGCTTGAGCAGCCTCGACGCGCACAACAAGCGCGAGATGGAGCGGCTGATCCGCGGGTTGTCGGAACGCATCCGGTTCCGGGTCATCCCGGGATTCGGCGAGCGCGTCATCTTCCGCGAGCTGTTCCTGGTCGGCCTGACGATCCTGGACCTGAAGGACGCGACCGGCCCGCAGGCGCTGAGCCCGTCGCACCACGCGGCCCGCCAGGAGGTGATGACCATCGTCAACGCGCTGGGCCTGCCGCCGCCGGCGGCCGCCGCCAGTGGCGGATGAGGGGTGGCGGCGGCGCCCGGCGCGCCTTATCTAATAGAGTGTGAGAGATCAACGGTGCCGAGGCGATGAGCAACGGATCCAAACTGCCGGACAAGAAGGCGACAGGTGCCCAGGTCGACGCCTTCCTGCGCCAGGTCGCGGCGGCGCCCGCGCCGGCGGCCGCCGAGGGCCGCGGCCGGCTGATGTTCGCCATGGACGCGACCGCCAGCCGCCAGCCGACCTGGGATCGGGCCGCGCACATCCAGGCCGAGATGTTCGAGGTCACCGCCGATCTCGGCGGCCTCGACGTGCAGCTCGCCTTCTACCGCGGTTTCGGCGAGTTCAAGGTCAGCAACTGGACGAACAACGCCCGCGAACTGCTGCAGCTGATGACCTCGGTCACCTGCCTGGCCGGCGAGACGCAGCTCGGCAAGGTCTTGAAGCACGCCCGCAACGAATCGAAGAAGCGCCGGGTCGGCGCCCTGGTCTTCGTCGGCGACAGCTTCGAGGAGGACGTCGACAAGGTCGGCAAGGTGGCCGGCGAACTGGGCATCCTCGGCCTGCCGGCGTTCATCTTCCACGAAGGCAGCGATCCGCTCGCCGCCTTCGCCTTCCAGCAGATCGCCAAGCTATCCGGCGGTGCCTGCTGCCACTTCGATTCGGCGTCCGCCGACACGCTCCGCGACCTGCTCCGCGCCGTCGCCGTCTACGCCGCCGGCGGCCGTCCGGCGCTCGAGAACCACGCCCGCGGCCAGGGCGGACAGGTCAAGCTGCTGGCCGATCAGATGTCGGCGGGCAAGGGCGGCTAGGGCATGTTCCCCTACCTGATCCTCGGCATCGCCCTGCTGGCCGGATTCCTGCTGGCCGGGCGCTGGTACGCGACGGCCGAGCCGAAGACGCTGCTCAAGGCGCTGAAGTGGGCGCTGCTGATTATCATCCTGTCGATCGCGCTGTTCTTCCTGATCACCGGCAAGCTGGCCTGGGCGATCGCCACCCTGCCGGCGTTGATCCCGTGGTTCCTGAGGGCGCGCAGCGTCGCCCGCATGGCCAAGACCTTCCATCGCATGTCGCAGGCCGCCGCCGGCGGTAGCGGCGGTGGTCCCGGCGAGACCTCGGACGTGGAGACGGCGTTCCTGCGCATGACCCTCGACCACGCCAGCGGCGCGATGACCGGCGAAGTCATCGACGGGCCGTTCGCCGGCCGGCGGATCGAGACCATGGACGTCGGCGAGCTGGTGGAGCTGCTGAAGCAATGCTGGACCCGGGACGAGGAATCGGCGCGCATCGTCGAGGCCTACCTGGACCGCCAGCATCCGGACTGGCGCGACGCCGCCCAGGAAGGCGGGCCGGAGGGCGCTTCTGGCGGCGGCGCGGCCGGCGGCGCCATGGACCGGGCCGAGGCGCTGCAGGTGCTGGGGCTTGACGAGACCGCGACGCGCGCCGACATCAAGGAGGCGCACCGGCGGCTGATCGCCGGCATGCATCCGGATCACGGCGGGTCGGACTACCTGGCCGCCAAGATCAACCAGGCCAAGGATTTTCTGTTGGGAGACTGACCATACGCGACGCCGCCGACATTCACGGCTACCACGCCCATATCTATTACGACGGCGACGACGAGCGTGCCCACGCCGCCGAAATCCGCGCCGCCGCCGAGGCGGCCTTCGACGTGCGCATGGGCCGCTGGCGCGACGAACCGGTGGGGCCGCACCCGAAGCCGATGTTCCAGATGGCCTTCGGCGCCGAGACCTTCAAGGACATCGTGCCGTGGCTGATGCTGAACCGGGCCGGGCTGTCGATCCTGGTGCATCCGGAGACCGGCGACGACGTGCCCGACCACCGCGACCATCCCTTGTGGCTGGGCGACAAGCTCGACCTCGACATTTCCTTCCTGGAAGCGGGCAACACCAGCGCCTAGGATGTCCGGACGGGCCGTGGAGGAGGAGCCGATGACCGAAACCAAGCTGTTCAAGGCGAGGCCGACGCTGCCGCTCGCCGCCGCCGCCGAGCACGGCATCGATCCGTTGAGCGTCGCGGTCCTCGACGCCGGCGGCCACATGGTCGCCTTCAAGCGCCAGGACGGCGCCGGAATCCTGCGTCCGCAGATCGCCTTCGGAAAGGCCTGGGGCGCGCTCGGCATGGGCGCGTCGGGCCGCAAGCTGCGTGAGCGCTTGGCCGAACGGCCGCAGTTCGTCGCCGCCCTCACCGACGCCTCGGAAGGCCGTTTCGTGCCGGTGCCTGGGGGTGTCCTGGCGCTCGACGCGGACGGCTACGTCGTCGGCGCCGTCGGCATCAGCGGCGACGCGTCGGAGAAGGACGAGTTCTGCGCCATCCAGGGCATCCGCGCCGCCGGCCTGATCTCCGAACCCGCCAAGCCTGACCCGGACTGGGCCGACGCCAAACTCTAGAACCCGGTCACGGGCGCGGTGGCAATCCACATGTTGCGATCGACGATAGCCTGTGGCACAAAGGCCGCGCTCCGGGAATCCGGGGTGAAATCAGGCTCTTAACCGTCCCGATCGCATCGTTTTTTCGAGGTTTCCATGGTCCAACCCGTCCGCAAGGCCGTGTTTCCGGTGGCCGGTCTCGGCACCCGGTTCCTGCCGGCGACCAAGGTCATGCCGAAGGAGATGCTGCCGATCGTCGACAAGCCGCTGATCCAGTACGCGCTGGAGGAGGCCAAGGAAGCCGGGATCGAGGAATTCGTCCTGGTCACCGGGCGCGGCAAGAACCTGATGGAGGATCACTTCGATCACGCCTACGAACTTGAGGCCATCCTCGAGGAGCGGGGCCGCGGCGAGGACCTGGACGCGGTGCTGAGGATGACCCCCGACCCGGGCCGGATGTCCTACACCCGCCAGCGCCGGCCGCTCGGCCTCGGCCACGCCATCTGGTGCGCGCGGCAGTTCATCGCCGGCGAGCCGTTCGCGGTGCTGCTGCCCGACGACCTCGTGCAGGCGGCGCCAGGATGCCTGAAGCAGATGATGGCGGCCTACCGGGAGGTCGGCGGCAACGTCGTCGCCGTCGAGGACGTGCCGCGCGAACAGACCAACCGCTACGGCATCCTCGACATCGACAGCGACGACGGGCGCCTGGCCCAGGCCCGCGGCCTGGTCGAGAAACCGGATCCGGCGAGCGCGCCCTCGACGCTTTCGATCATCGGCCGCTATATCCTGCAGCCCGAGGTCTTCGAGCACCTGGATAAGCACGAGAAGGGCGCCGGCGGCGAAATTCAGCTGACCGACGCCATGGCCAAGACCATCGGCGACGTGCCGTTCCATGGGCTTCGCTTCGACGGCCGCCGTTTCGATTGCGGCACCAAGATCGGGTTCGTCAGCGCCAATGTCGCCTTCGCGGCGGCCCGCGACGACCTGAACGGCGACATCCGCGAAGTCCTGAAGACGGTTCTCTGATCCGCCGGGCTCGAATTGGGAGCGACCTGACACATGCGCATCGCAATGATCGGAACCGGATACGTCGGCTTGGTGTCGGGCGCCTGTTTCTCGGAATTCGGCGTCGATGTCGTCTGTGTCGACAAGGACGCCGACAAGATCGCCATGCTCGACAAGGGCCGGATGCCGATCTTCGAACCGGGCCTGGAAGACCTTGTGCGCAAGAACGTCGAGGCCGGCCGGCTGAAGTTCACCACCGAGCTTGGCGACGCCGTCCGCGGCGCCGACGCCGTGTTCATCGCCGTCGGCACGCCGAGCCGGCGCGGCGACGGCCACGCCGATCTCTCCTACGTCTATGCCGCCGCCGCCGAGATCGCCGAGGCGGTCGACGGCTATACGGTGGTGGTGACCAAGTCGACGGTGCCCGTCGGCACCGGCCGCGAGGTCGAGCGGATCATCGCCGAGACCCGCGCGGACGCCGACGTCGACGTCGTCTCCAACCCCGAATTCCTGCGCGAGGGTTCGGCCATCGAGGATTTCATGCGCCCCGACCGGGTGGTCATCGGCACCAGGAGCGGGCGCGCCCAGGAGGTCATGAAGGCGCTCTACCGGCCGCTCTACCTGATCGAGACGCCGATCGTCTTCACCTCGCGGCAGACCTCGGAGCTCATCAAGTACGCCGCCAACACCTTCCTGGCGACGAAGATCACCTTCATCAACGAGATCGCCGATCTCTGCGAGGTGGTCGACGCCGACGTCCAGGACGTGGCCAAGGGGATCGGGCTCGACGGGCGTATCGGCGGCAAGTTCCTGCATGCCGGCCCGGGCTACGGCGGCTCGTGCTTCCCCAAGGACACCCTGGCGCTGGTCCGCACCGCGGCGGAGGTGGGCCGGCCGCTTCGAATCGTCGAGACGGTGGTCGACATTAACGCGAAGCGCAAGCCGCAGATGGCCGAAAAGGTGATCGAGGCCTGCGACGGCAACGTCGACGGCAAGACCGTGGCGATCCTCGGCGTCACCTTCAAGCCGAACACCGACGACATGCGCGATTCGCCGAGCCTCGACATCGTCGACAAGCTGAAACGGGCGGGCGCCGAGATCAGGGCCTACGACCCGGAGGGCATGGACGAAGCCAGGGATATGATGAACGGCGTCACCTGGTGCGCCGACGCCTACGACGCCATGACCGGCGCCGACGCCGTCGTCATCATCACCGAGTGGAACGAGTTCCGGGCCCTCGACCTTGAGAAGGCGAAATCCGTGCTCAAGGCGCCGGTGATGATCGACCTCAGGAACGTCTACAACCCCGACGACATGGCGGCGGCCGGGTTCCGCTATAGCTGCATCGGCCGCTCGACGGTCCCGCCCGGACCCGCCGAATGACCGCGGCGAACGAAGGCGGACACCGGTTCGATCCGACGATCCTGCGCGAATACGATATCCGCGGCATCGTCGGCGAGACGCTGGACGTGGCCGATGTCCGGATGATCGGCCGCGCCTTCGGCACGTTGCTGAAGGAAGCCGGCGGCGAGAGCGTCGCCATCGGCTACGACGGGCGCCTGACGTCGCCGGAACTGGAGGCGGCCGCGGTCGAGGGCCTGGCCGCCTGCGGCCTCACCGTGCATCGGGTCGGCCGCGGCCCGAGCCCGCAGCTCTACTTCGCGACTTACCATTTGCCGACCGACGCGGGGTTCATGATCACCGGGTCGCACAACCCGCCGGAATACAACGGGATCAAGATGACGCTGATGGGCGGCGCCTTCTTCGGCGACGATATCCGCCGCCTCGGCACGCTCGCCGAAAGCGGCGATCTGGCCACGGGCGAGGGCCGCGTCGCCGCGGCGCCGGTGTTCGACGCCTATGTCGAGCGACTGCTCGGCGATTACCGGGGCGAGCGCCGGCTCAAGGTCGCCTGGGATCCGGCCAACGGCGCCGCCGGCGAGGTCGTGCAGCGGCTCGTCGAGCGCCTGCCGGGCGAGCACGTGGTCATCAACGGCGACATCGACGGCACCTTCCCGAGCCATCACCCGGACCCGACGGTGGAGGCCAACCTCGATCAGCTGAAGGCGGTGGTCGCGGCGGAGGGCTGCGATCTCGGCATCGGCTTCGATGGCGACGGCGACCGCATCGGCGTCATCGACGGCCGGGGCCGGGTGCTGTGGGGCGACCAGCTCCTGGTGGTGCTGGCCCGCGAGGTGCTGGCCGAGGAGCCGGGGGCCACGGTGATCGCCGACGTCAAGGCGAGCCAGGTGTTCCAGGACGAGATCACGCGCCTCGGCGGCGAACCGCTGCTCTGGAAGACCGGCCATTCGCACCTCAAGTCGAAGCTCGCCGAGACCGGCTCGCCGCTGGCCGGCGAAATGAGCGCCCACATCTTCATCAAGCACCGCTATTACGGCTACGACGACGCCGTCTACGCGGCCGTCCGGCTGCTCTCGATCCTGGCCGGTGGTGGCGAGAGCCTGGCCGAGATCCGCGATTCCCTGCCGGCCTACGTGAACACGCCCGAGATCCGCTTCGACTGCGCCGAGGACCGGAAGTTCACGGTCATCGAGGAGGTCCGCGACCGCCTGGCGTCGGCGCCGGACGCGCGGGTCAACGATATCGACGGAGTCCGGGTGGACACGGAGGACGGCTGGTGGCTGCTGCGCGCGTCGAACACCCAGGCGGTCCTGGTGGCGCGCTGCGAATCGACCACCGACGAAGGCCTCGAACGCCTCAAGGACGCGCTCGCCGGGCAGTTGCGCCAGAGCGGCATCGAGCCGCCGGCGTTCTGAGGCCGTAAATCCTCGATAGACGGTGTGGAAGGCGGCGCGCCGGCGGCTAGCGGGTGTTGGCGGCGAACTGCACGCCCTTCTTGACCTTCAGTTCCATGCACGGCCGGTCGCGGCGCTCCAGCGTCTTGCACGCGGCGTAGGCGGCGCGCTTGGCGAGGCCGTGAATGCGCGAGCGGTAGAGCGTCTTGCCGCGCCGCGTCTTCAACGGAACGATCTTAATCACGCCCTGGCCCAACTGCCTGTGCGCGATGTCGACGGCGACGCGCGCCGATTCGTAGGCCTGCGCGTATCGCGCGTAGGCGCCGACCTGGACGCCCCAGCCCTTCTTCGAATTGGCCGAGCGCTTCGCCGGCTCGCGGCGCTCAGGCGCGGCCTCGGCGATCCGCTGCGGCTGGT
>JAPPPF010000230.1:23083-23994 GCA_028817665.1 Magnetovibrio sp.
TTCGAGCTGTTGCCGCCGAAGATCACGCCGATCAAACGCGTGTCGCCGCGCTTCGCCGAGGCCATGAGGTTGTAGCCGGACGCCCGGATGTAGCCGGTCTTGATGCCGTCGGCGCCTTCGTAGGTAACCAGCAAATCGTTGTGGTTCTTCATCCGGCGCTTGCCCCAGCGGAAATGCCGGGTGGAGAAGTAGCGGTAGTACTTGGCGTGGCGGTGCAGGAGCACCTGGGCCAGCCGGGCCATGTCGCGGGCCGTGCTCATCTGACCGCGATGCGGCAGCCCGGAAGCGTTCCGGAAGGTCGTCCGGGTCATCCCGATCTGGCGCGCCATGGCGGTCATCATCAAAGCGAAGTCGCGCTCCGTGCGGGCCATGTTCTCGGCGATCACCGTCGCCACGTCGTTCGCCGACTTGGTGACCAGGGCCAGGATGGCGTCCTTGACTGTGATCGTCTGGCCGCGCTTGAGACCGAGGCGCGAGGCCGGCTGGCGGGCCGCCCGGGCCGAGACCTTGAGGTGCGTGTTCTCGGTCCAGCGGCCGCTCTCGAGCGCCTCGAAGACCATGAAGAGCGTCATGGTCTTGGTCAGCGACGCCGGATAATTGCGCGTATCAGCGTTGGTCGAATGCAGGATTCGCCCGGTCGTCGCGTCAATGACGATGGACGCGTAACCGGCCTGGGCCGGGCCCGAATGGAGGCCGATGGCGAGAAGGCCCAAAACCATAAAAAAGGCGGTACGCCAAAGACTTGCGCGTCGTACCGTCGTGCCCGTTCCGGCCTTGGCGGAGAGAATCCCAGTCATGCCCCTCAAGTGAAAGCCCCGTTTGTTATTGCGGCGCATTTTCATCGGCGCCGCGATTAAAACATGAAAACGGAGTCCCGTCTTCACAAATTTCGTAACCGAATCAATCGTTTG
>JAPPPF010000126.1 GCA_028817665.1 Magnetovibrio sp.
CCCTGGGCCCGGTCGGCGACGACCGAGCCGATGTTGCCGCAACCGATGATGCCGAGCTTCTTGCCCATCAGTTCAACGCCCATGAACCGCGATTTCTCCCACTTGCCGTCGTGGGTCGAGCGGTTGGCCTCGGGAATCTGGCGCGCCAGGGCGAGCATCAACGAGATCGCGTGTTCGGCGGTGGTGATGGAATTGCCGAACGGCGTGTTCATGACGACGATGCCGCGTGCCGTCGCCGCGTCGCCGTCAATGTTGTCGACGCCGATGCCGGCACGGCCGATCACCTTGAGATTTTCCGCCGCCTCGATCACCGCCGCCCGGACCTTGGTCGCCGAGCGTACCGCCAGGCCGTCGTACGCGCCGATGCAGGCGATCAGCTCGTCGGGGGACATGCCGACCTTGACGTCGACCTCGATGCCCCGGGCCGTGAAGCATTGCTCGGCCAAGGGGCTCATTTTGTCTGAGATCAGGACTTTCGGCATGATCTTCTCCTTCCTTTCCTCAGGCCGCCGGACGTTCGGCGGCGATTTCGGCGAGGGCCCAGTCGAGCCACGGGAACAGGGCCTCCAGATCGTTCGTCTCGATGGTCGCGCCGGCCCAGATCCTGAGCCCCGGCGGCGCGTCGCGGTAGGCGCCGATGTCGAAGGCGACTCCTTCCTCGTCGAGCACCGCGGCCAGGCGCTTCGCCGTCGCCGCCTGGGTCTCGGCGTCGAGGCCGGTGAACCAGGGCGCGGTGATCACCAGGCAGACCGACGTCGGCGAGCGGTGCGCCGGATCGGCGGCGAGGAAGTCGACCGCGGCACTTCCGTCGACCCAGGCTGTAATCGCCGCGAGGTTGGCTTCGGTGCGGGCGATGAGCGCTTCCAGGCCACCGATGCCCTCGGCCCAGCGGAGACCGTCGAGGGCGTCCTCGACAGCCAGCATGGACGGCGTGTTGATGGTCGCGCCCTCGAAGATGCCGGCGATCAGCTTGCCGCCCTTGGTCAGCCGGAAGATCTTCGGCAATGGCCGCTCGGGCGTATGGCTCTCGAGCCGCGCGACGGCGCGGGGGCTCAGCACCAGCATGCCGTGCGCCGCCTCGCCGCCCATCACCTTCTGCCAAGACCAGGTAACGACGTCGAGTTTGTCCCAGGGAAGCTCCATGGCGAAGGCGGCGGACGTGGCGTCGCAGATGGTCAGGCCCTGGCGATCGGCGGCGATCCAATCGCCGTCGGGCACCCGGACGCCCGAGGTCGTGCCGTTCCAGGTGAAGACGACGTCGCGGTCGAAATCGACCTCGCCTAAATCCGGAAGCGCACCGTAGGCGGCGTCGATCACCCGGACATCGGCAAGCTTCAGTTGCTTTTGGACGTCGGTGACCCAACCCTTGCCGAAGCTCTCCCAGGCCAGCATGTCGACGCCCCGCGGCCCCAACAGGGACCACAGCGCCATCTCCACCGCGCCGGTGTCCGACGCCGGAACGATGCCTATCAGGTGGTCGTCGGGGATTCCGAGGATGCGGCGCGATCTCTCGATCACGTCCTTGAGCTTGGCCTTGCCGATCTTGGCTCGGTGGGAACGGCCAAGCGCGGCATCGCCAAGACCTTCGAGGGTCCAACCGGGACGCTTGGCGCAGGGCCCGGACGAGAAATTGGGATTGGCCGGCCGCATGGCCGGTTTTACTGGATTGGTCATTTTTATCTCCCTCCCTTCCAGAAGGGTCGCGACCCGTTGGGGGGTCGTGGCCCACGCCGCTTATAGCCCTCCTGTTGCAGCGCGTCAACTTTCTGCTGCGTTGCAACAAGCCATGCACGGCGGAATGGTGCGACGACGCGGGCTAGATACCGTAGTAGTAGGGCGCGAACAGGGAATAGACGATCCATAGGAGCACGATCAGGGGCAGGCCGGCACGCGAGAAATCGCTGAACCTGTAGTGGCCCGGCCCCATGACCAGGAGATTGGTCTGATAGCCCAGCGGCGAGGCGAACGAGCAGTTGGCGGCGAACACCACGGCGACCGCGAAGGCTTCCGGGGCGACGCCCAACTGGCGCGCGATATCGACGGCGATGGGGGTGAACAGTACCGCCGCCGTCTTCGTCGAGATGATGTTCGAGAGCGCCGCGACCAGCAGGAAGAAGAGCGACAGGACGATCGCCGGCGACGCGCCGGCCAGGGCATCGACCAGATGCGCGGCCAGGAACGCGGCGCCACCGGTGGCCTGCAGCGCGACGCCGAGCGCCAACGCCGCGGCGATGGTCGTCACCACCTTGGGGTCGACGGCCTGGAAAGCCTGACGTACGTTCATCACCCCGACGACGACCATGGCGGCGGCGCCACACAGTGCGCTTACGACGATGGGAAGGATACCCGACGCCGCCATGCCGACGACCGCGAGGATGATCAACAGGGCGCGCTTGGCGTGGATCACCGCCGGCAACTCCTCGGCCGACCATTCCAGCAGGACCACGTCGCGGTGCATCTTCAGGCGCTGGATGTCCTCGGGCTGGCCCTGCACCAGAAGCTCGTCGCCGGCCTCCAGCCGCACGTCGGTGATCCGCGAGCGGTACATGCGCGACCGGCGCTGGATACCGAGCACGACGCAGTGCGTCTTGTAGCGGAATCCGATCTGCGACAAGGTCAGGCCGATCAGGCCGGACCCGGGCGCCACCATGATCTCGGCCAGCATCTGCTCGCCGACGCGCCAGCGCCCCTCAGTCCTGGCGTCGGGTTCCGTTTCCTCCTCGCCCGCTTCATCCGTCAACTCGGGATGAAAGGCTTCGGGGTCGCTGGACAACGACTTGGTCAATACCCGGCGCGTCGCGGCGACCACCAGCACGTCCTGTGCCTCGGCGACATAATCCTCGAACGGCGGCAGGATCGCCTCGTCGCCGCGATAGACCATGCGCAGAGTCTTGTCGGGCAGGCTCGCGAAGTGACCGCCCGGCGCGCTCTTGCCGATCAGGTCCGAATCCTGGGAGATCCGCATCTGCGCGATGAATTGCTTGCCGCCGCCGTCGGCGAACTCGTCAACCAGGCCGGAACGGTCCGGCAGCATACGCGGCGCCACGAACAGCACGTATCCCAGACCGGCCACCGCCAGGACCAGTCCCGGAACGGTGAAATCGAAGAACCCGAAGGGCCTCACCGACATCTCGATGAGCGCGCTGTTGACCAGAAGATTGGTCGACGACCCGATCAGCGTCGTCATCCCGCCGAGCACCGCCGCGTAACTCAGCGGCATCATCAACTGACTGGGCGAGCGGCCGAACCGGTGCGCCAGCGCCTGCATGATCGGAATGAAGATGACGACGACCGGGATGTTGTTGAGGAAGGCGCTGGTCGCCATCGCCACGCTCAGCAACAGCAGCAACGCACCGATGAGACCGACCCCCTTGCCGCACATGGACAGCAGGATGGCCGCGCCCCGGTCGAGAACCCCGGTGCGGACCATTCCCTGGCCGATCACCAGCAGGGCCAGAACCGTGATGAGGGCCGGATTGGCGAAACCTTGAAGGATGCGGCCGGGGGTGACCAGCATCGCCCCGTCCGGCGCGTGAACCGGGAAGAAATGGAAAAAGATCAGAAGGACGCAGATCAAACCGAGCGACGTCAATTCCATGGACGCCCGCTCGCGGATGTAGAACACGAGCGCGCCCAGGATGAGGGCGAAAATCACCCACATCTGGAAACTTCCAGCCGCCGCAGAAATTCCGTGCACGTCCCGCTCTCCGATCAACCGGCGTCACGTCAATCATGAGTAGGTTCCCCGGCAACCTCAAGCATCCAGGCGTGTCCCCTGGGAGTTAATCTCCCACCCGATGGCGCTTTGTGTCGGCGCGAGTTCGGGTGTATTTCCTTTGACGACGAAGATCGTCGTCGAAATGCTTCGATCGCGGCTTCCGGAACCCTACCGGATCAATGAAATGAACGAATTCGCCGACCAAGACCTGTTTATAGAATTCCTCCGCCGGGCCGATCTGGTCGGCCCGTCCGAACGGCCCGAGTTCTCGGCGCTGGCGGGCGGCGTGTCCTCGGACATCTGGGTCGTCCGCGCCGAGGCCGGCGTCTATTGCGTGAAACGCGCATTGGACAAACTCAAGGTCGAAGACGACTGGCACGCGCCGGTCGAGCGCAACACCTATGAAGTCGCATGGATGCGCCGCGCCAACGAGATCGCGCCGGGGTGCACGCCGGAAGTCCTGGCCGACGAGCCTGACGCGGGCATGTTCGCCATGACCTACTTGGACCCGGCCACGCATGGGTTGTGGAAGGCGGCGTTGCGCGACGGTACCGCCGACGTCGAATTCGCCCGGCGATGCGGGTCCGTGCTCGGCGAGATACATCGCGCCACCTTTCATGATCCGGAAGTCGCCGACGCCTTCGCCACCGATGAGATCTTTCACGCGATCCGGCTGGAGCCCTACCTGGAGGCCACGGCCAGGCGGCACGCCGACGTCGCCGACCGCCTCGCCGATCTCGTCCGCATCACCGCCGAGGAAAAGCACGCCCTGGTCCACGGCGACGTCAGCCCCAAGAACATCCTGATCGGCGATTCCGGTCCGGTCCTCCTCGACGCCGAATGTGCCTGGTACGGCGACCCGGCCTTCGACCTCGCCTTCTGTCTCAATCACCTGCTCTTGAAATGCCTCTGGACCCCCACCGCCGCGGCTGGATTCCTGGACTGCTTCGACGGCATGCACCAAGCCTACGTCGCGGCCATCGGAACCGAGCACGGGCCCGACATCGAGCGGCGCACGGCCCACTTGCTGCCCGGATTGTTCCTCGGCCGCGTCGACGGGAAATCGCCGGTCGAGTATCTCACCGCCGAGGTCGACAAGGATCGGGTCCGGCGCACCGCCAAGCGGTTGTTGACGAACCCCGTCGACTGCCTCAAAGACGTGCGGTCGGAATGGGCGCGCGAACTCGAACTGGAGATCTAGGTTGAGCAAGAACACCATCAAATCGGTGCGCGGCCGCCGGGTCTGGGATTCCCGTGGGCGGCCGACCGTGGAGGTCGACGTCATCTTGCGGTACGGCGCGCGCGGCCGCGCCATCGCACCGGCCGGCGCCTCCATGGGCAGCGGCGAGGCGGTGGAACGCCGGGACGGCGGCGAGGCCTTCGGCGGGTACGGCGTCGGCGCCGCCGTCGACGCGGTAAACGGAGAGATCCACGCCGTACTCAAGGGCAAGGACGTTCGCGATCAAGCGGAAATCGACACGTCCCTCATCGATCTCGACGGCACGGAGAACAAAAGCCGCCTCGGCGGAAACGCGCTCATCGCGACCTCCATGGCCGTCGCCCATGCCGCCGCCGCGGCGGAAAAACTGCCGCTTTGGCAATACCTTGGGCCGTTCACGGGATCGTCGCCCGGCGACGTCATGCCGCTTCCGGAAATACAGATCCTCGGCGGCGG
>JAPPPF010000103.1 GCA_028817665.1 Magnetovibrio sp.
GTTCGGCCGCTCGGCCGAGGCCATGATCGACGCCCCGGCGATGACCTTCACGCCGGCCGAGCAGGTCGGCATGTTCGAGAAGGCGGAGCGCGAGATTCTCAAGACCAAGCGCGCCGTGGACCCGCTGGAATATCGGGACGAGAAGCCGTTCCGCGATCCCATGGACCTGCTGGTCTACAAGTTCCCGGTGACCGGCGCCGACGACGAACTGATCGGCATCGGCACGATCCAGTCCGACATCACCGAACGCAAGCGGGCCGAACAGATCATCGCCGACGCCATGGCGCTGATCAACGAGAGCATCCAGTACGCCAGCCGCATCCAGCGTTCGGTCCTGCCGACGGCGGCGGAGATGGTCGAGGTGTTCGACGATCACTTCGCCATCTGGGAGCCGAAGGACGTGGTCGGCGGCGACATCTACCTGATCCGGAAGTGCGAGGGCGGCACGCTGCTGTTCGTCGCCGACTGCACCGGGCACGGCGTCCCCGGCGCGTTCATGACGATGATCGCCACCGGCGCCCTCGATCAGGCGATCATCGAGAACCCGCACGGCGATCCGGGCGCCCTCCTGCGGCGCACCAATCAACTGGTGAAGACGACGCTGGGCCAGTTGGAGAACGTCGCCGGGGAGTCCGACGACGGTTTCGAGTGCGGGCTCTGCCTGATCGACGAGACGTCTGGAAACATGACCTACGCCGGCGCCCGCTTCGAGCTGTGGCGGATCGACGGCGGCGAGCTGCACGTCACCAAGGGCGACCGCTGCGGCATCGGTTACCGGCGGACGCCCCTCGACCAGGGCTTCACCAACCACGCGGTCGCCGACATCGCCGACGCCATGTTCTATCTGTTCTCCGACGGCATGATCGACCAGATCGGCGGAGCCAAGCGCCGGGCCTTCGGCAAACGCCGCCTGAAGACCAACCTGATCGACTACCATCCCATGTCCATGCGCCACCAGGAGGCCCGCCTGCGCCGCGAGTTCGAGGAGTACCAGCACAAGGAACCGCGCCGCGACGACGTCACCCTGCTGGGTTTCGTGCCCAGGCGCGCGGACTAGCTAGCTGGGCCGGTCGCCGGCGATGGTGATGCGGTGCATGACCCGCTTGAACCCGTGATAGTCGTTGACCGGGTTGTGCTGGGTGACGCGGTTGTCCCAGAACGCGATGGAGCCCGGCTTCCACCGGAAACTGCAGGTGAACTCCGGCCGGGTCTGGTGCTTGTAGAGGAACTCCAGGATCGGCGCGCTTTCCTCCTCGCTCATGCCCGTGAACCGGACCGTGTGGCCGTAGTTGACGTAGAGCGCCCGCTTGCCGGTCTCGGGATGGGTGCGGATCACCGGATGCTCGCCGATCAGCTCGGTGTCGTCGTCGACCTTGGCGTCTGTCTTCATGCGGTCCTCGCGGGTCTGGGTCACCCGGGCCTTGGCCGAGGAGTTGATGGCGGTGAGGCCGTCGAGCATCGCCTTCATGCCCGCCGATAGGGTCTCGTAGGCCAGGCACATGTTGGCGAACAGGGTGTCGCCGCCGTAGGGCGGCAGTTCCTTGGCGGCGAGGATGGCGCCCATGGGCGGGACCTCGAGGTAGGCCGTGTCGGAATGCCAGAGCCCGCCGAAGTTGACCCGTTCCTCGGGCAGCTTGACGACCGGCACGATCTCCGGGAACTCCTCCAGGCCCTTGACCATGGGGTATTCGACGATGTCGCCGAACCGCTTGGCGAAGGCCAGTTGATGCGCGGGCTCGATATCCTGGTCGCGGAAGAAGATCACCAGGTTGTCGAGCAGCGCGGCGCGGATCTCGGCGATCACGCCGTCGCTAAGGTCCTGGCGCAGGTCGACGCCGTGGACCTCGGCGCCGAGGGCGCCGGCGATCGGGCGCACGTCGATATGGGCGTAGGGCTCGGTCATCTCCGCTCGGCTCGTCAGTGGCCGCCAAGGCCCGAATCATGCCCGCCCGGGGAAACCCAGACAAGACCCGCCGGGGATCGGTTCCGGCGGGTGAAACCGGGCCTCAGCCGGCGCCGGTGGCGGCGAGCAGGCGGGCCAGGGCGCAAAACTCCTCGACCGTCAGTTCCTCGGCCCGCCGGGTGCCGGCGATGCCGGCCGCGCCGGGGTCGATGGCGAGGCGCTTGAGGCTGCTCCGCAGCATCTTGCGCCGTTGGCCGAAGGCCGCCTGGGTGACCGCCTCGAGCGCCGGCCACTCGGCCTCGGCGAGCGGCTCCGGGCGCGGCACCAGATGGACCACCGTCGAGGCGACCTTGGGCGGCGGGGTGAAGGCCTCCTTCGGCAGGTTGAAGGCGGTCTCGACCCGGCACAGCCACTGCGTGATCACCGACAGCCGGCCGTAGGGCTTGGTGCGCGGGGGCGCGGCGAGACGGTCGGCGACCTCGGATTGGAACATCAGGGTCATGGAGGCGAACGCGCCGGCCTGCTTGAGCCAGTTGATCAGCAACGGCGTCGCGACGTTGTAGGGCAGGTTGGCGACGATGGCGCGCGGCGGCCCGGCGAGCGCCGTCAGGTCGGTCTCCAGGGCGTCCCCGTGCACCAGGTGCAGGCGGCCCGGATAGGCGGCGCCCAGCTCGCCGAGGGCGTCGAGGCAGCGCGGATCCTTCTCGACGGCGTGGACCGACTGGGCGCCGGTGCCCAGGAGCGCCCGGGTCAGGCCGCCCGGGCCCGGGCCGATCTCGAAGACGTTGACGCCGTCGAGATCGCCGGCGGCGCGGGCGATCCGCGCCGTCAGGTTGAGGTCGAGCAGGAAATGCTGGCCGAGCGCGCGCCGGGCGCCGAGACCGTGTCGCTTGATCACGTCGCGCAGCGGCGGCAACTCGGGCGGCGGTGCGGCCATTCGGGCCGGTCAGGCCTGGGCCCGTCTGGAAGCGATACTCGCGGCCATGCGGAGCGCCTGCAGCATGCTGGTCTCGTCGGCGATGCCGCGCCCGGCGATGTCGAGGGCGGTGCCGTGGTCGGGGGACGTGCGGACGAACGGCAGACCCAGGGTGACGTTGACGCCGCCGGTGAAGTCGAGCGTCTTGATCGGGATCAGGGCCTGGTCGTGGTACATGCAGATCGCGGCGTCGTACCCGGTGCGGAGCGCCGCCGAGAACAGGGTGTCCGGCGGGTAGGGGCCGGAGGCGACGATGCCGAGAGCCCGCAGCCTTTCCACGGCGGGACGGATCAACCTGTCCTCCTCGTCGCCCATGGCGCCGTCCTCCCCGGCATGCGGGTTGAGGCCGGCGACGGCGATACGCGGCACGTCGATGCCGAAATCCGTGCGCAGCGCCCCGGCGGTGATCTGGCCCTGGGAGACGATGAGGTCCGTGGTCAGGTTGTCGAGGGCGTCGCGGAGGCTGACGTGCGTGGTGATGGGAACGGTCCGCAGGCCCTCGCAGGCCAGCATCATCACCGGTTCAACCCCGGTGCCGGCAAGCTCGGCCAGGAACTCAGTGTGGCCCGGGTGGCGGAACCCGGCGTCGTAGAGATTGTGCTTGTGGATCGGATTGGTGACGACGCCACAGGCGGTGCCGTCTCGAACCAGCTCGACGGCGGTTTCGATCGAGCGGATGGCGGCGCCGGCGTTCTGCGGGTCAAGCTCGCCCGGGACCGAGGGCTGGGCGAGCGCGGTGTCGATGACGGGAAGCGCGCGGGCGAAGACCTGTTCGGCCTCGGCCGGGTGGGCGACGGCCTCGATCGGCACCGACCACTCCTGGCGGGACGCCTCGGCGGCCAGCCGGTCACGGCTGTCGATGGCGACGAACGGCCGCGCCAGCTCGGCCCGCGCCATCCATGATTTGAGCGTCAATTCGGCGCCGACCCCCGCCGGCTCGCCCATGGTCAGGGCGAGCGGGGCCTCGTTGCCGCCGTTGCCGAACGCCGTCAAATCCGGACGTCCACGATGGCGGCGCGGCGCAGCGAACGGAGGAACTGCCGGGATGCCAGGTTCAGGCGCTCGCCGGTGAGACGGGAGCGGATCCGGTCGCGCACCGTGTTGCGGTCGACCTTCACCATCTTCGGCTCGGTGCGCTCGCAGACCATCACCACGCTGACGCCGCCGGCCGTGACGAACGGCGCGCTAGGCGTGAAGTTCGGCAGGCCGACGACCAGCTTGCGCAGGTTCGGCGACAACTCGGCGACCGGGAACTTTCCGAGCGGCCCGGAGAGCTGCGTGCCGGCCTGCTTGCCGAGCGCCTCCATGTCGGCGCAACTGCCGACGCCGCGAGTCCGTTCGCTGGCCTGATTCAGGCTGGCGATGACCTCCGGCTTCTTCGCGCCGGGCGGCAGGGCGAAATGAACCTGATGCAGGGTGACGGTCTCCGGATCGCCGGATTTCTCAAGGAACGGTTGGATGGCGCGCTTGCCCTGCAGTTGTAATACATACACGCCGTCGAGGGATTGAATCGGCTGGGACACCTGGCCCGGATTCAAGCCGCGGACCACCTTGTCCAATTCCGGCGAGAGTTGGCCGATCCGGTGCCAGCCGAGGCTGCCGCCGACCGCCGCCGTCGGGCTTTGCGAGAAATTGCGGGCGACGGCGCCGAAGTTCGCGCCGGACCGAATTTGTTGGATCAACCGGTTCGCCAACCCTAGAACCTGATCGTTCTGTTGGCGCTGATCGAAGGGCAGGAAGATTTCCGACACCAGGTATTCGGGCTGGCCGGTGAGCTTTTCCTCGCCGGCGAGGATCTCGTCGACCTCCTGGTCGCTGACCCGGGCCGAGCGCAGGAACACGGTCCGGATCACTTTCCGCCAGGCCACCGCGGTTTCGACCTGTTCGAGGATCGTCGCCTTGTCGATTCCCAGGCGCTTCGCGAGCCTGTCCGCGTCGCCTTTCGACAGGCCCGAACGGGCCTCCCAAACGGCCAGTTCGCTTTGCAGCTCCTGGCGCGAGACCGACAGCTCGAGGCGCTTGGCCTCCTGCATACGCAGCTTGTCGTCGATGATGCCACGGAGAATCTGCGGCGCCAGACGCTTCTTGGTCTCAATGGTGTCGGGAAGTTTCGACAGGAAGATGGCGAGGCGCATTCTCGAATCGATGTCATAGACCGATACCATCTCGTCGTTGACGGTGGCCGCGATCCGCAGGGAATTCTGCGCCTGCGCCGGAGACGGTACCGTCAGCGCCGCGGCGGCGGACGCCGCGGCTGTCAACGCTGTCAGGACGAGCACAAATCGATGCCGGCGGGAAAACATGGACATGAACCTGATTAGATATTTGATCCGCTTCGTGAAATGCCGGTCTGGACCTCGCCGATGGTCTTCAGTGTGACGTGGAAGGTGATCGCGTCGGTCGGCTTGAGGTCCCGGTCCTCAAAGAAGGTGCGCGTCAACTGGCTACGGAATCAACTGGGGCGTTTTCGGCAAAGAAGG
>JAPPPF010000240.1 GCA_028817665.1 Magnetovibrio sp.
AGCCGGCCGGCGCCGCCCGTGGTTCGGTGGCGGACGCGGCCTCGTTGGCGGCCGGTTCGCTCGCCTGTTCGGGCGCCGGCCGGCTTGCCGGTTCGGGCGCCGGATCGCTCGGCGCCGGCGGCGGGGTCTCCGAGGTCGCGGCGGGGGCTTCCGCCGCCGGCTTCTTGTCGGCGACCAGGCCGGCGAGGCGCTCGGGCAGCGGGTCGATCAATTCGGCGAAGAAATTGTCCTTGGTGGTGCTGAGATACCACCCGCCGTAAGCGATGACGGCGATCAGGAGGCCGATGAAAACGACGGCGCCGCCGGGCACGCCGGCCTCGGCGACCGGCGTCGGGAACCTGAGATCGGCGCGCGGTCCGTCGCCGGACACCTCGTCCTTGTAGCGCCGCACGACCTCCTCGGAATCGAGGCCCAGGTGCTCGGCGTAGGCGCGGATGAAGCCGACCGCGTAGGCCTGGCCGGGAAGGTCCTGAAAGCGGCCGTCCTCGATGGCTTCCAGGTAGGGGTGGCGGATCCGCAGCATGTCGGCGACGTCGCGCAGGTCCTCGCCGATCCGCATCCTCGACGCCCGGAGCAGCGCGCCGACGCCGGTGTCGTTGACGGCCTCGGCCTCCGACGAGTCCTCAGCCGACCCGTCGGCGTTCGCTTCCGTCGACTCGCTCATGCTTTCGCCCATCAATTCCCGCTTTGGCCCTCTGGTCGCGAACCGGCGCCCGTCCATGGCGCCCGTGTCCGGTTATTCAACCCTTCGACGCGCCTAAAACCTCGCGCCGATCCTTGAAATCTCCCCAAGAGAACCCTTTGAAGCCGCCCGATAATCTCACGATTTTTCATACCGTTACAAGCACGAAAACCGGTGCTCATATCTCCACGCCGTGGTCCGCGGCGAAGCCGCGAAGCTGGTCTCGGACGGCGTGGTCGGGCCGATCGAACAGGCCCTCGATTTCCGCCTCGAGCGCCCGGACATGGAGGCTGCGGACCATCGCCTTGACCGGGCCCAGCGACGCCGGCGCCATCGACAGCCGGCGAAACCCGACGCCCAGCAACGCCATCGCCTCCAGGGGCCGGCCCGCCATCTCACCACACAGGCCGACCGGCACCCGGCGCGCGTCGCAGGCCTCGACGATCCCGCTCAGGAACTTCAGGACGGCCGGCGACAACATGTCGTAGCGCCCGGCGAGGCGCGGGTCGCCGCGGTCCTGGGCGAACAGGAACTGGCCCAGGTCGTTGCTGCCGACGGACAGGAAATCGATCTCACCCAGCAGCGCCGGCAATTGGAAGGCCAGGCTCGGCACCTCGAGCATGACGCCGAGCTTCAGCACGTCGGGGACGCCGCGGCCCTTCGCCTTCTCGCGCGCCAGCTCCATCTCGACGAGGTCCCGCGCGGCGACGAACTCCGAGACCTCGGCGATCATCGGGAACATGACGTGCAACCGGCGCCCGGCGGCGGCGCGGATCAAGGCGCGCAACTGCTGGCGCAGCAGGGCCGGCCGGTCCAGCGAAACCCGGATGGCGCGCCAGCCCATGGCCGGATTCTCGCCGTCGGCGCCGCCCCAATGGGGCAGCACCTTGTCGCCGCCGATGTCGAGGGTCCTGAAGATCACCGGCTTGCCGCCGGCCTGGTCGAGCACCTGGGCGTAGAACCTGGTCTGCTCGTCGACGCCCAACAGCTTCGAGCGCGCCATGAACGGCACCTCGGTCCGGAACAGACCGACGCCGTCGGCGTTCCAATCGGCCAGCGACTTGAGGTCGATCATCAGCCCGGCGTTGATGTTCAACGAGACGGCGGCGCCGTCGGCGGTCACCGCCGGCTCGTCGATCAGCGAGGCGAAGCGGGTCTTCTGCTCGGCCAGTTTGCGCACGCCCTCCTCGAAGGTCGTCAGCACGTCGGCGCCGGGCCTGGCGAAGATCTGCGCGTTGTCGGCGTCGACGACGACGGTGTCGCCGTCGGCGAGCTGGGTGAGGACGTCGCGGACGTGGCCGACCACCGGCACGTCGAGGGCGCGGGCGATGATCGCCACGTGCGACGTCGGCGAGCCTTCCTCGAGGACCAGCCCGGCCAGCTTCTCGTGGTCGTAGTCGAGGAACTGCGCCGGCCCCATGTTGCGGGCGACGACGATGGCGCGGTCCGGAATCTCCTTCACCGCCGTCACCGTCTGGCCGCCGACCAGGTGGATCAGGAGGCGGTGCGCCAGGTCGTCGAGATCGTGGACGCGTTCGCGGAGGTAGGGGTCGGTGGCGTTGGCCATGCGCGCGCGGATGTCATTGCGGACCCGCTGCACGGCCGCTTCCGCCGTCAGGCCGGTTCGGATGGCGTCCTCGATGCGGGCCAGCCAACCCGCGTCCTCGGCGATCAAACGGTAGGTCTCGAGGACGTCGCGGTGCTCGCCGCTTTCCGCCAACGCGTCGTCGGCCAACAGCTCGTCGAGGCTGCCGTGCATGTCGGCGAAGGCGGCGTGCAGGCGGCGGCGCTCGCTTTCCGGATCGTCGGCGACCAGTTGCTCGATATGGAAATCGGGGACGTGCAGCACCGCCTCGCCGACGCCGAGGCCCTCGTTCATCATCAGCCCCTCGAGGCGCAGCGGCAGCGCCGCCGCGGCCGCCTCGGCGGCGTCGGCGGCGGCGTCGAACAGCTCGCCGCTGGCGATCAGCTCGGCCATCACCATGGCAACGGTCTGCATGGTCTCGATTTCTTCTTCGGTGTAGTGCCGCCGGGTCCGGTTCTGCACGGCGATGACGCCGGCGACGCGGCCACCGCGCAGTACCGGCACGCCCATCATGGAATGGTAGATTTCCTCGCCGGTTTCCGGCCGGTAGGCGAAGTTGGGATGTTCCTGGGCGTCGGCCAGGGCGAAGGCGCGCGCCTTCTGGGCGACGTCACCGACGATGCCCTCGCCGAACTTCAGCTTGGTCTGATGAACGGCGCTCGGCTTCAGGCCCTGGGTGGCGAACAGTTCGAGCACGTCGGCGCCGCGGCGCACGTAGATGGAGCAGACCTCGGCGACCATGTCGGCGGCGATGATCCGGACCACCTGGTCGAGCCGTTCGGCGGCCGTGTCGGCGCCGGCCATGACGTCGCGGATCCGCGCCAAAAGGCGGCGCGAAACGGATATGGGCGTGCCTTGTCCCTGCCCTGGGCCGGTGCTCACCATGATATGTTTCCCGGGTGTCCCATCCCGTTGCTCAACGCGGTCCCATGACTTGATATAGGCGCGCCGTCCGGCTCATGCCCGCCGGGACCGCCGCCCATGGCTTCGCGGTCAGTCGCCGTCCAGGCCGTAGGCCGTGTGCAGGGCGCGCACCGCGAGCTCCGTGTATTCCTCGTCGATGAGCACGCTGACCTTGATCTCGGACGTCGAGATCACCTGAATGTTGATGCCCTTCTCGGCCAGGGTCTTGAACATGGTCTGGGCGACGCCGGCGTGGCTGCGCATGCCGACGCCGATCACCGACACCTTGACGACCCGGGGGTCGTGCAGGATCTCGGCGCAGCCGATCTCGTCCTTGCGGGCGGCCAGGTTCTCGACGGCGCGCTCGACGTCATTGTTGGCGACCGTGAAGGTCAGGTCGGTGGCCTCGCCGTCGCCCGACACGTTCTGGACGATCATGTCGACGTTGATGTTGGCGTCCGCCAGGGGCCCGAAGATGGCCGCCGCTACGCCCGGTTTGTCGCGTACCCGGACCAAGGTGATCTTCGCCTCGTCTCGGCTGTAGGCAATGCCGCTTACCAATTCCTGTTCCACGATCTCGTCCTCATCGACAACTAGGGTTCCGGGTACGTCTTCGAAACTCGACAGCACCTGCACGCGCTGGCCGTGCTTCATCGCCATTTCCACGGCGCGGGTCTGCAACACCTTGGCGCCCAGCGACGCCATCTCCAGCATTTCCTCGTAGGTGACGCGGTCCAGCTTGCGGGCCTGCGAGACGATGCGGGGGTCGGTGGTATAGACCCCGTCGACGTCCGTGTAGATGTCGCAGCGGTCGGCGTCCAAGGCGGCGGCCAGGGCGACGGCGCTGGTGTCGGTGCCGCCGCGGCCGAGCGTGGTGATCCGGTTGTCCGGCGCCAGGCCCTGGAAGCCGGCGATCACCGGCACCTCGCCGGTGGCCATGCGGCGGCGCAATTCCTCCGTCTCGATGGCCTCGATGCGGGCCTTGCCGTGGACGTTGTCGGTGCGGATCGGCACCTGCCAGCCGAGCCAGGACCGCGACTGGATGCCCATGCCCTGGAGCACCAGCGCCAGCAGCCCGACGGTCACCTGTTCGCCGGTCGAGACCACCGTGTCGTATTCGCGCGCGTCGTAGAGCGTCGAGACCTCGTCGACGTAGGCGACCAGTTGGTTGGTCACGCCGGCCATGGCCGACAGCAGCACCGCCACCTCGTGGCCGGCCTCGACCTCGCGGCGGACCTTTTCCGCCACCGACTTGATGCGGTCGGTGTCGGCCACCGAGGTGCCGCCGAATTTCTGTACGATACGGGCCATGCGTCGTTCCGATGTTCCAACTGCCGTCGCCGCGCGGGCGCGCCCCGGAGTCCTGGTTCGAATGTCTCGGCGCGGGAGACGAAGCACGTGCGGGTTGCAGCGCGGGCGGCGCATTCATACTCTATCAGCGGAAGCAATGACAAGCCCGCGACCGGCTGAAGGACGCCCGCCATGGCGACGAGCACGGCAATCCCCGACGAGATCGAGCAATTCACCCGCCTGGCCGAGAAATGGTGGGACACGGACGGCGAGTTCCGCCCCCTGCATCAGCTCAATCCGACGCGGCTCGGATACATCCGCGACCGGGTCTCGGGGCACTTCGGCCGCGACCCTCTCGGCGACAAGCCGTTGAAGGGATTGAAGGTCATCGACGTCGGCTGCGGCGGCGGCCTGTTGTGCGAGCCCATGTGCCGGCTCGGCGCCCAGGTCACCGGCATCGACGCCGGCGAAGAGACCGTCGTGGCGGCGCGCCGCCCCGCCGAGGTGCCCGGCCGGGCGAGCGGGTTCCGCCAGGGCCGGCCCGCCGGTAGGCGCCACGAGCGGCAGCGCTACGACGGGGTCCTCAACATGGAGGTCGTCGAGCACGTCGCCGAGCGGGGGTTGTTCCTGGAGACCTCGGCGAAGCTCCTGAAGCCCGGTGGCGCCATGGTGCTCTCGACCCTGAACCGGACGCTGAAATCCCTGGCCCTGGCGAAGATCGGGGCCGAGTACGTCCTGCGCTGGGTGCCCGCCGGCACCCACGATTGGCGGATGTTCGTGCGCCCGTCGGAACTTGCCCGCGACCTCGAGCCACACGGCATGACGGTCGAGGACTTGAGCGGCATGAGCTACAACCCGGTCAACGGCAAGTGGCTGCTGAGCCGCGACCTCGACGTCAACTACCTGATGTTCGCGACCAAGGCCGGGACCTAGGGGAACAGATCGCGCGGGAAGAACTCGCGGCGCTCGGCCGGGCTCAGGCGGCGCGGCAGCTCCGCCTCGAGATGCGCCGCCAGTTCGGTGGCGTCCCGGAACACCCAGAAGGTCCGGACCGCGCCGTCCCGCGCGCGCAGGCTGACGCGCCGCCCGTCGGTGCTGAACGCCGCCTGGGCGAGGCCGCCGGGGCCGCCCGGGAACGACGTGATCAGGGCCCCGCTGGCGGCGTCCCAGAGCCCCGCGGTGCCGTCCGCGGACGCGCTCAGCACGCGCGTCCCGCCGGGGCCGAAGACGGCCGAGGTGAGCGGCGCCGCGTGGCCCGTTAGAACGGCGAGGGTGTTGTCCGTCCCAGCCTCGACGACCCGCGCGACCCTGCCCTCGATGACGACGGCGCGGCGGCCGTCCGGGCTCCGCGCGCCGCCGCCGAACTTCTGGCGGCCGGACGCCGTTTCGACCTCGGCGACGGATCCCTCGACGTGCCAGAGCCGGGCCGTGCCGTCGCCGGACGCGGTCACGACGCGCCGGCCGTCGGGGCCGAAGGCGGCGGCGACGAGATCGTTGGCGTGACCGGCCAGGACGGCGATCTCGTTCCCGCTGGTGGGGTTCCACAATCGCGCCGTCCAGTCCCCCGACGCGGTCACCAGGGAGAGGCCGTCGGGGCTGAAGGCGGCGGCGTTGACCCAGCTCCGGTGGCCGTGGAGCACCGGTCCGGGGGCGCCGGTGACGCCGTCCCAGAGCCTGGCCGTGTTGTCGCGCGCGCCGGTCACCAGCTTCGCGCCGTCCGGGCTGAAGGCGTCGAAGATGACCCACTGTTCGTGGCCCCGGAGCACCGCCAATTCGGAGCCCGTGGCGGCGTCCCAGAGCCTGGCCGTGGCGTCCGACGAGGCGGTCGCGAGGCGCCGGCCGTCGGGACTGAAGACGGCCCCGTTGACCCGGTTGTCGTGCCCCTCGAGGACTGCCAACTGGGCGCCGGTTTCCGCGTCCCAGAGCCGCGCCGTGGTATCCAGCGAAGCGGTCGCGACGCGCCGCCCGTCGGGGCTGAACGTCACTGTCAGCACCGGCCCCAGGTGGCCTTCGAAGCGATGCAGGGGCTCGCCGCTAGCGGCGTCCCAGAGCCGCGCCGTGCCGTCGTAGGAGGCGCTCACCAGCACCTTGCCGGTGGGGTCTAAGGCGACGTCGACGACCTTGCCGCCGTGCCCCGTGAGCACGCCGACGGGCTTGCCGCTCGGCACCTCCCAGAGGCGGACGGTGCTGTCGAAGGAGACCGTCGCAGCGCGCCTCCCGTCGGGGCTCAGCGCCGCCGACCAGACCTCGCCCTTGTGACCCTTGAGGACGGCGACGGGAGCGCCGCTTTCCGTATCCCAGAGGCGCCCCGTCTTGTCCGTCGAGGCGGTCAGCAGGCGGGTGCCGTCGCGGCTGAAGGCGACGGACCGGACGTAGGCGAGGTGCCCCTGGTAGACGGTCCGCTCGCGGCGCTTCAAGTGCGCCGCGTAGAGCGCCCGGACCGCCGCGTCGCGCCCTTTCGACACGGCCGGCGCCACGGTCAGCGCCTCCAGCGCGATCAGCGCGCCGCCGACCGCGTCGCCCTTGTCGGTCAGCCGCCGCGACAGATCGACGAGGTGGCGGACCTGCGCCGCCGTCCGGTCGGCGCCCACGGGCGTCGCCGCCGACGGCGCCGCCGGGCCGGCTGCCTCGCCGGCCTCCCTGTCGAGCGACCCCAGGGTCCATTCCGGATTGCCGAGCGCCCAGGCGACGACCGCCACCGACACCGCCACGGCGGCGGCGATCTCCAGCGTCAGCCGCCGTTGGCCGCGGTCTTCGTCGTCTCCGTTCATGAGGCCTCCGTCCCGCCCGCTCGGGCCGAGCATAACGCCCGGCGGGTGCCGGGGAAACCGCCCTCGGGGCGGCCCCGAACACCTGTTCATAACGGAAATATTAGATGATTTTGATTTCGCCCCTGGTGTAGCTTGGCCGCATGGGTCGACGGGAAAAACTCACCGGTCTCCGGGCCTTGGTCTGCGCCGCCGCGCTGGGCATCGGCGGCGCCCAGGCCGACGACGACCTGGTCATCGGGATCAGCCAGTTTCCCGGCAACTTCAACCCCAACATCAACGCCATGGCGGCGAAGACCTACATCCTCAACATGGCGCGCCGGCCGATCACCGTGTTCGACGCCGAGTGGCGCCTGATCTGCGTGCTCTGCACCGAGCTGCCGAGTTTCGAGAACGGCCGCGCGCGGCCCGAGACAACCGCCGACGGCAAGCCCGGCATGGCCGTCACCTACACCCTGAAACCCGGCCTCAAGTGGGCCGACGGCACGCCGCTGACGACCCAGGACGTGGTCTTCACCTGGCAGGTCGGCCGCCATCCCCGCTCCGGCGTCACGGTACTCGACTTCTACCGCCGCATCGTCGACATCGACGTCCGGGACGCGCGCACCTTCACCCTGCACCTCGACCGCCGGACCTGCGATTTCGCCGAGATCAACGAGCTCGAACTGCTGCCCCGGCACCTGGAGCGCGCCGCCTTCGCCGAGCCCGCCGAATACCGCCACCGCAGCCTCTACGAGACCGAGACCACCAACCCGGGGCTTTGGAACGGCCCCTACCGGGTCAGCGAGGTGGTCTCCGGCGCCCGGGTGACCCTCGTGCCCAATCCCCTGTGGCCGGGCAAGAAGCCGCACTTCGGGCGGATCACCGTGACCACCATCTCCAACACCGCGGCGATGACGTCCAACCTGCTGGCCGGCGGCATCGACTACGTGGCCGGCGAGATCGGCCTGACCCTCGATCAGGCGGCGGCCTTCCGCCAGCGCTATCCGGACCGCTTCCGCTACGTGTTCAAGAAGAGCCTGGTCTACGAACACATCGACCTCAACCTGAGCAACCCGATCCTCAAGGACCGCCGGGTCCGCCAGGCCCTGCTCATGGGCATCGACCGCAAGGCGATCAGCGAACAGCTGTTCGACGGTTTCCAGGCGGTCGCGCACTCCTTGGTCAACCCGCTCGACACGGTGTTCGATCCCGACGTGCCGAAGCACGCCCACGACCGGGCCCGGGCCGGCGAACTTCTCGACGCGGCGGGCTGGCGGCGCGCCGGCGGCGGCATCCGCCGCGACGCCGCCGGCCGGCCCATGCGCCTGCAACTGATGACCACCGCCGGCAACCGGACCCGCGAACTGGTCGAGCAGGTCCTGCAGAGCCAGTGGCGCGAGCTCGGCATCGACGTCCGCATCAAGAACGAGCCGGCCCGCGTGTTCTTCGGCGAGACGGTGACCCGGCGCAAGTTTACAGGCCTCGCCATGTACGCCTGGCTGTCGTCGCCGGCGCGGGTGCCGCGCGGCCAGTTGCATTCGTCGATGATCCCGACGAAGGCGAACGGCTGGTCGGGGCAGAACTACCCGGGTTTCCGCGACGCCCGCATGGACGAGACCCTGGAAGGCGTCGAGACGGTCTGCGAGGCGGCGCCGAACCGCGCGCTCTGGCACCGGCTGCAGCGCATCTACGCCACCGAGCTGCCGGCGCTGCCGCTCTACTTCCGGGCCGAGCCGCACATCATGCCGAAGTGGCTCGCAGGGGTGCGCCCCACCGGGCACCAGTATTCGAGCACGCTGTGGGTCGAGGACTGGCGCCGCGACCCGACTGCCGCCGGGGGGACGCCGCGATGATCCCATTCATCGCCGGCCGGCTCGGCGGCAGCCTCGCGGTGCTGCTGGTCATGTCCTTCGTCATCTACGGCCTGATCGGGCTGATGCCGGGCGATCCCATCGACGAGATGATCGCCGCCAACCCGGACCTGACGTCGGCCGACGTGGCGCGGCTGAAGGCGCTTCACGGTCTCGACCAGCCTTTGCTGGAGCGCTACGGCAATTGGCTGGCGGCGGCGGCCGGCGGCGATTTCGGCTACTCGCGCATCCACGCCAAGCCGGTCCTCGACGTGCTTTTGCCGCACCTCTGGAACACGACGCTTTTGATGACCCTGGTCATCGTGCTGTCGCTGGCCATCATCGTGTTCTCGATCTCGCTGGAATGGCTGCCCGCCGGCGGCATGGAGACGGTTGGTGACGGCGGGTTCCTGGACCGCGCCAGTTACATGGTGCTGCCGGTGCTGGTGCTGACGCTCAACACGGTCGGCGGCTACACCCGGTTCATCCGCGCCTCGATGATCCAGACGCTGCGCCAGGACTTCATCCGCACGGCCCGGGCCAAGGGGATGAGCGAGGTCCGGCTGCTCTTGGGCCACGCGCTCCGCAACGCGCTTTTGCCGCTGGTCACCGTGGTCGCGCTGAGCTTCGGGTCGCTGTTCTCCGGCGCGCTGATCACCGAGACCATGTTCGCCTGGCTGGGGATCGGCAAGATGATCTTCGATTCGGTGCTCGGCAACGACTTCAACCTGGCCCTCGTCGGGCTCCTGTTCGCCACCCTGATGACGCTGCTCGGCAACATCCTCGCCGACGCCGCCTACACGTGGATCGATCCGCGCATATCGCTGGACGCCGGAGTGAAGGCGCGATGACCGTCAGATCCGGCACCGTCGAGCTGGGCACGCCCGGCCAACGCATGTGGGCGCGCTTCCAGCGCCACCGCATGGCGTTGGCCAGCGGCGCCTTCCTCGCCGGCCTCGTCGTCCTCGCCGCCGGCGCCCCGGCGTTGGAGTGGCTGCTCTCGGTCGACGGCAACCGGGTCGACCTCTACCAGCGCTTCCAGATGCCGTCGCTGGCGCATCCGCTCGGCACCGACGAGCTCGGCCGCGACCTCTTGGTGCGGCTCGCCTACGGCGGCCAGGTGTCGCTGTCGGTGGCCCTGGTGGCGGCGCTGTTCTCGGCCGTCATCGGCACCGCCGTCGGGCTCTCGGCGGGGTACTTCGGCGGCCGGCTGGATGCCTGGCTGATGCGCCTCACCGACGGCGTCATCGCGCTGCCGTTGCTGCCGCTGCTGATCGTCCTGGTCGCCGTCGATCTCGGCAAGCTCGGGCTGCCGGAAGACTGGACCCAGTCGGCCGACGCCGGGCTCTACCGGATCATCGCGGTGATCGCGCTGTTCGGCTGGACCACGGTGGCGCGCCTGGTCCGCGCCGAGACCCTGGCGCTGAAGACCCGTGGCTTCGTCCGCGCCGCCGAGGCCGCCGGCGCCGACGAACGGATGATCATCTGGCGCCACATCCTGCCCAACACGGTGTTGCCGATCATCGTCGCGACGACGCTCTCCGTCGGCAACATCATCCTGTTGGAATCGGTCCTGAGCTTCCTCGGCATGGGCATCCAGCCGCCGATGGCCAGTTGGGGCAACATGCTGACCAACGCCCAGGACCTGATGTGGTCGGCGCCGCAGCTTGCGGTCTGGCCCGGCGCCTTCATCTTCGTTACCGTGATCGCCTTCAACTTCCTGGGCGACGGGCTGCAGGACGCGCTCGATCCCAGGGCGCTGGACGGCAAGGGGGATCCATGAGCAACGGCCGAGACACCGTTCCCCGGCTGACGGGCCGGCTTGCCACGGCCGCCCTGGCGGCATTGATCGCCACGGGCTGCGCGGCGCCGCCGGCCAACGACGGCCCGGCCGAACCGGAAGGCCCGAGCGGCACGCGGCCCATGCAGATGCGGGTCGCCGTGGAGATGATGATCTCGGCCGCCAACCCCTACGCGGCGCAGGCCGGCTCCGACGTGCTACGGGCCGGCGGCTCGGCCATCGACGCGGCGATCGCGGCGCAGATGGTGCTGACCCTGGTGGAGCCGCAGAGCTCCGGCATCGGCGGCGGCGGATACATGATGCACTGGGACGCCAAGAGCCGGCGGGCGACCGCCTACGACGGCCGCGAGACGGCCCCGGCGGCGGCCGACAAGGACTACTTCCATCTCTCCGGCGGGGTTCCCATGGCGCGCGGCCGAGCCGGCGTCAGCGGCCGCTCCGTCGGCGTGCCGGGGCTGCTCCGGATGCTCGAGGAAGCGCACCACCGGCATGGCCGGCTGCCCTGGAAGCGGCTGTTCGAGCCGGCCATCGAACTGGCCAACCGGGGTTTCGCGATCTCGCCCCGGCTGCACCGGCTGATCCAGCGCTTCGACAACATCAAGGTCAACGCCGAGGCGCGTAAGTACTTCCTGACGAAGCGCGGCAAGCCGCTGCCCGTCGGCCACCGGCTGATCAACCGCGAGCTGGCCCAGACCTTCTCGGCGATCGCCCAGTACGGCGCCGACGCCTTCTACAAGGGCCTGCGCGCGAAACGCATCGCCGACACCGTGCACCGGACCCATTTCCGGGCCGGCCTGATGAAGCCGTCCGACCTCGCCAACTACCAGGTCAGGATCACCGAGCCGGTCTGCACCACTTACCGCCGCCACAAGGTTTGCGGCGTCGGCCCGTCGACGTCCGGCGGCACCACGGTGGCGATGGCGCTCGGCATGCTCGAGCGGTTCGACGTGGCGGCGATGAAGCCGGCGAGCGCCGAGTTCGCGCACGTCTTCGTCGAGGCGCTGCGCCTCGCCTACGCCGACCGCGCCGCCTACCTGGCCGACCCGGCCTATTCGCGCGTCCCGCTGAAGGGCCTCTTGGACCCCCGCTATTTGGCCGAGCGCAGCCGGATGATCCGCACGGACCGGGCCGCGCCTTCCGTGGGGCCGGGCGCGCCGGCCGGAGAGACGGCGGAGTATTCCCGCGACGGCGACGCGCCCGAGCCGCCGTCGACGACGCACTTCTCCGTCGTCGATCAGTACGGCAACGCGGTGTCGCTGACCAGCACCGTCGGCTGGGGGTTCGGATCGGGGTTCATGGTCGACGGATTCCTGCTCAACAACCAGCTGATCGCCTTCAACTGGCGGCGCGGCGCCGACGGCAAGCGCTCGGTGAACCACGTCGACGGCGGCAAGCGCCCGCGTTCGTCATTGTCGCCGACCATGGTGTTCGCGCCGGACGGCCGGCTCAGGCTGGTGATCGGCTCGCCCGGCGGGCGGCGGATCATTCCCTACGTGGCGAAGTCCATCGTCGCCGTGCTCGACTGGGGCCTCGACATCCAGAGCGCCATCTCGCTGCCCAACGTGGCGCTCAGCTTCGACGGCGAGCTCGAGCTGGAGCGCGACACCTGGGACATCCTGCACCGGCTGGACCTGGAGAAGCGCGGCCACGCGGTCACCATCCGGCCGCTGACCAGCGGCCTGCACGGCATCGAGGTCATGGACGACGGCATGATCGGCGGCGCCGATCCCCGGCGCGAGGGGATCGTGCTCGGCCGCTGAGCCGGCGGCCGGCCCGCGGCGTCCTTCTCGAATGTCCGTGATCTCGGCTTAGCTGTCGCGGCGGGTCGTCGGCAGCCGGTAGAACTCGACGCCTTCCTCGGTCAGGTCCTCGGCCTCCTCGTCGGTGGCCTGGCCGTAGATGCCGCGCTCCTCGGCCTCGCCGTAGTGGATGCGCTTGGCCTCCTCGGCGAACTTGTCGCCGACGTCCTCGCAGTTCTCCTCGACGTGGCGGCGGAAGGAACCGACGGCCTCGAGGATCTTCTCCGCCACCTGACGGGCCCGGACCTCGGCGCCGGCGTCGGAGCGCGGCGCCGGCGCGGCGGCCTCGGACATCTCCTCGGCCATGAGGGCACCGGCGCGCGAGCGGCTCGGCGCGATGTTCGGCGCCATCACCGCCTTGCAGACGTGGGTGTCGGAGCAATGCGGGCAGTTGACGTCGCCGTCCTTGACCTGGCGGTCATAGGTCTTCGAATCCCGGAACCACGCCTCGAACTCATGGCCGTTGCTGCAGCGGAGTTGATATACGATCATGGCGTCAACGCGTCCCGTCCCGGGTTCCATGGTCGCCCATGGTTTTCGAAAGATTTCGGTTTAACTCAATTCCGTTAACAAATGCAAAAGATAACCACCGACGACGTCCGCGCCAAGCACCTCCGAATCACCGAGCCGTCGCCCTGGGTGGCCCGGTTTTCCGGGCTTGTTCCGGCCGGCGGGCGGGTTCTGGACCTGGCCGCGGGGGGCGGCCGCCACGCCCGGCATTTCCTGGCCAAGGGGCACCCGGCGGTGGCCGTCGACCGCGACGCGGCGGCGCTCCGGGACCTCCGGGAAACGCCCGGCGCGACGGTCATCGAGGCCGACCTTGAGGACGGCCGCGACCCCTTCGGACCGGGCGGGCCGCTGGCCGGCGAGCGCTTCGCCGGCGTCGTCGTCGTCAACTACCTCTTCCGGCCGCTGTTCGACGGCCTCATCGACGCGCTCGAGCCGGGCGGCGTGCTGATCTACGAGACCTTCGCGCGCGGCAACGAGGACTTCGCCCGGCCGCGCAATCCCGACCACCTGCTGAGGAGCGGCGAGCTCCTCGACGCCGTCGCCGGCCGGCTGCAGGTCGTCGCCTACGAGCACGGCCGCGTCGAGGCCGCCGACATCCCCGGCGTCAAGCAGCGGCTGTGCGCGGTCAAGGACCTGGAGCTGAGCGTCCGCGACGACGGCGACCCGCCGGCGCATCCGGTCCGGCCGGACGATTAACCCGGCGCCGGTGGCGCGTCCCATGCTTCGACAGGCTCAGCATGAGGATGGGAAAGGCTTTCGAAATCACGCCAACCTCATCCTGAGCTCGTCGAAGGATGGGCGGGTGACGGCTCTCAGGAAAAGTCCCGGTCGTGGGTGAGCGACGGCATCTTCGTCCGGGCCTCGGCGATCAGGCCGGGATCGATCTCGGCCAAATGCACGCCGACGCCCTCTTCGCCGTCCGACAGGACCCGGCCCCAGGGATCGACCATCAAGGAGTGGCCGTAGGTTTTCCGCCCGCCCTCATGGTCGCCCGACTGGGCCGGCGCGAACACGAAGCAGCCCGTCTCGATGGCCCGGGCGCGCATCAGAACGTGCCAGTGGTCGCGCCCGGTCGGCCGGGTGAAGGCCGACGGGATCGAGAGAAAATCGGCGCCCGATTGCGCCAGCGCCCGGTAGAGGTGCGGGAAGCGGAGGTCGTAGCAGACGGTCATGCCGAGTTTGCCCCAGGGCGTCTCGGCCAGGACCATGTCGCGGCCCGGCCGATAGCCCTTCGATTCCCGGTAGACCTCGCCGCCGCCGAGGTCGACGTCGAACATGTGGATCTTGTCGTAGCGCGCCACCGCCTCGCCGGCGGCGTCCAAGAGGATCGAGCGGTTGGCCAGCATCGGCGCGCCGTCGTCGCGGGCCGGACCTTCGCTCCGCACCACGATGGAGCCCAGCAGGATCCAGGCGCCGGTGTCACGGGCCCAGCTTCGCGCCGCGTCCAGGAACGGGTCGTCGGCCTCGCGCCGCGCCTTCTCGCGCGCCAAGTGGCCCTTCGGCTCCATCATGTTGGCGGTCTCCGGCATCATGACGAATTCGGCGCCGGCGTCGGCGGCCTCGGTAACCAGGCCGGCGACGGTCTCGATGTTGGCGGCCGGCTCGACCCCGGCGCAGGTTTGCAGGCAGGCGGCGGTGAACGGCCGGCCCACTCAGGCCAGTCCCAGCTTGGCGTCGAGGACGCCCTCGGCTTCCATGGCCTGGAGCTCGTCGCTGTCGCCGAGGTGGGCGCCGTCGACGAAGACCTGCGGCACCGAGGTCCGGCCGCCGGCGCGCGCGCTCATCTCGGCGCGCTTGTCGGACGCCATGAAGGTGTCGATCTCCTCGAACTCGACGCCCTTGGCGGCGAGCAGCGTCTTGGCGCGGTGGCAGAAGCCGCAGAAGGGCGAGGTGTAGATCTCGATCTTGGCCATGGTCCGGATCCTCAACGGGAATTCGCCGACACATATAGGAACCGGGGCGGCGCTTGCCAATCCCCTTGTCGCGGCCGGGCCTCAATCACCGTCCGGGGCGGCGCGGACCACGCGGGCCAGGGTCAGCACGTCCGTGGCGGCCGCGCCGGCGCGCTTCAGCGCCTGGGCGCAGGCCTCGGCGGTGGCGCCGGTGGTCAGCACGTCGTCGACCAGGAGCACCCGCTTGCCGGCGACCGCGCCCCGCCGCCGGGCCGGCACCCGGAAGGCGCCCCGCACGTTGCGCCGCCGACCGGCGTAACCGAGGCCGGCCTGGGTCGGCGTGCGGCGCTTGCGGACCAGCAGGTCGGGCGCGAACGGAATCCCGGCGTCGCGGCCGAGCTGGCGGGCGATCAGGGCGGCCTGGTTGAAGCGGCGGCGCCAGAGCCGGGTCCAGTGCAGCGGCACTGGCGCGACGAGATCGGCGTCAGCCAACAGCTCGGCGCCGGCGCGCGCCAGCCAGCGGCCGAAGGCCGGCGCCATGTCGGTGCGATCGCCGTGCTTGAAGGCCAGGATCAAGTCGCGGCTGACCGTGTCGTAGACCATCACCGCGCGGGCCCGCTCGAAGGCCGGCGGGTCGCGGTGGCAGGCGCCGCAGCGGGCGTCGGCGCCGAGGTCCTCGGCGAACGGCAGGCCGCAACACGCGCAGGCCGGCGGCGCGATGAACCGGGCCCGCCGCCAGCAATCGCCGCAGAGCGTGCCGGGATCGTCGACGACGGCGTTGCAACTCAGGCATTGCGGCGGCAATAGCAGGTCGAGGGCGATCGCCGCAGCGCGCTTGAGCGGCGCCGAGGCCGTGCCTTCCAACAGAGGGTCAGGCTGTGCCATAAGATGAGCATGGCCGAAACCATGACCGTCTTCAACCGGGCGGCGGTCCGCCGGCAGCGCGACCGCGCCGCCCGGACGCTGGCCGAACACGACTTCCTTTTCGCCGAGGCCGCCGAGCGCCTCGCCGACCGGCTGTTGGACACCACCCGGCGGTTCCCGTTGGCCCTCGATCTGGGCTGCCACGGCGGCGAGTTGGGCCGCGTCCTGGCCGGGCGCGGCGGCATCGAGACGCTGGTCCAGGCCGACCTCTCGCCGGCCATGGCGCAGGCGGCGGCAAACACAGACTGCCCGGCGCTCGCCTGCGACGAGGAGACGCTGCCGTTCGCCGCCGGCGCCCTCGACGCGGTGCTCTCGAACCTGAGCCTGCACTGGGTCAACGACCTGCCGGGCGCGCTGATCCAGATCCGCCAGGCGCTGAAGCCCGACGGCCTGTTCCTGGCCTCGTGCCTGGGCGGCGAGACGTTGGCCGAACTCAGGCACTCCCTCTACCAGGCGGAGACCGAGGTCGAGGGCGGCCTGAGCCCCCGCTTCTCACCGCTGATCGATGTCCGCGACCTCGGCAACCTCCTGGGCCGGGCCGGCTTCGCGCTCCCCGTCGTCGATGCCGAGACCGTCACCGTCTCCTACGAGCACCCGATGAAGCTGATGCGCGATCTCCGCGGCATGGGCGAGGCCAACGCCAACTCAGAAAGGCGCCGGGGCTTCTCGCGCCGTGCCACGCTGATGCGCGCCGCCGAGATCTACGCGGAAACCTTCTCGGGCCCCGACGGCCGCGTCCCGGCGACCTTCGAGATCCTGACCATGACCGCCTGGGCCCCGGACCCGAGCCAGCAGAAACCCCTCCAACCCGGCAGCGCCCGGACCCGCCTCGCCGAGGCGCTCGGCACCGACGAGATTCCCGGTGGCGAGAAGGCCGGCGGCGGCTGACCCGGACGGATTTTACAATTGCCGGCGATCGGCTAATCTCCGGCTTCCGATTTCACACCCAGGGAGGGACCATCCATGAGCATCGAGAGAAAGCACACCGGCGAGCGCATGAGCCAGGTCGTGGTGCACGGCGACACCGTGTACCTGGCCGGCCAGGCGGCGCAGGGCGCGCCCGGCGGCACCGTCACCGAGCAGACCCAGGACATCCTTGAGCGCATCGACGGCTGCCTGGCGGAAGCCGGCACCGATAAATCCAAACTCCTGTCGGCCAACCTCTGGATCACCGACATGAGCAATTTCGCCGAGATGAACGCCGTCTGGGACGCCTGGGTGAGCCCCGGCAACACGCCCTGCCGGGCCTGCGTCGAGGCGAAGCTCGCCAGCGACAAGTACGACGTCGAGATCATGGTGATCGCGGCCAGGTAAAGGGCGAGCCTGCCCATCCTTCGACAGGCTCAGGATGAGGGCGAGCCAGTTGCTGATGCCGATCTTGATAGGGTTTCAAGGAAACCCTCATGCCGAGCCTGTCGAAGCATGCCGCTCGCCGAGACGGCGCTAGTTCACCGGGCAGTTGGCGGCGGCCAGGATCGGGCCCGGGATCGAACGCTTCAGGCTCTGGACCAGCACCGCGCAGCCCTGGTTCGGACCGAGCTTTAGCTCGGCGACGTCGTAGCTCGCGGCCCTGCCGCGCCAGTCGCCGAGTTTCTGGGTGGCGCGGACGATGTTGCGGCTGGTCAGGGTCTTGCCCTTGTTCTCGCCGGACCGGACGACGGTGGTATGGGCGTGGTCGTAGCGGACCAGCCAGACCTCGGCCGGCGTCCGCTCCGCGCCCTTGAGATCGACCTTGAGGGCGCCCTGGGAGTCGCGGCGGATGGAGACTCGCAGGCGGTTCGGCGCCTCGTTCATGGCGCGCTGGATGGCCACCGCGACGTCGCCGCGCCGGGACCCGACCGCCTCGAAACGGCCGTCGATGACCATCTGCGGCGTGTAGACGCCGTTCTGGCCGCGGATCGCGGCGTTGTAGACCTGCTGGCGGCGCGTGTACTCGGGGCTCGAGAACGGGTCCTTCCACTTGCCGGCGAAGCCGTAGACGAGGTCGTCCCAGTAGTCGACGTGCCATTCCAGCGCCACCAGGTCCTTCCGGTCGGCGAGCTCGGTCAGGTAGGCCTCGGCCGGCGGGCAGGAGTAGCAGCCCTGCGAGGTGAACAGCTCGACCACCGTCGGCGAGGCGCCGCCGGCGGCGGCGGGCCCGGCGGCGGTGGTGAGCAGGGCGGCGGTCAGGAAGGCGGTCGGTTTCCACATGGTCTCGGTCTCTCGGCAATGGGTTCAACGACGATATATGAGGAACCTATGATATGAGACCGGCCGCGGGAAATGACAGCTGTTCACGGTTGCGGGAGCGCATCGACGCTCCAGTTTCGGAGACTGTCGGCCAATAGCCACAGGGATACCGCGAAGAGCACCAGATCCTTGAGCAGGAACTGTCCCGGCAACACGGAAAGCACGGGGAACCCGCCGGCGCTGGCCTCGGCGACGCCGGGCGTGGTGAACATGAAGCTCAGGGTGACGACGAAGGTCGCGCTGGCGATGGCGCCGCCGAGGGCGCCGAGCCTGGCCGAAAATCCATGGGCGGCGATCAGGATGGCGGCGGCAATCTCGGTGACGCCGATCAGGTTCGAGAACGTCCGCACGCCCAACATTTCGTGGAGCCAGGCCAGGATTGGCGAGTTGGTGGCCAAGCCGGCGATGGCGTTGGCTTCATAGGCGGTGAACTTGAGCGCACCGAACCAGAGAAAGAAGACGACCATGGCGTAGCGGACCGCGGTTTCGGAAAACCGCCGGAGCGAAACGCCGATTTCGCTGATATTGGCCGGCGCATCTTCGATGGAGGAGAGTTGGGAGTTCATTTCCGTATATCCTTCTATAGATTGACGATCCGCGTGCACTATGACGGAGTCATCTCTATAATTAAAAATACCGAAATCTTATGATTTTCATGCTTTTTGGTTATGGTCGAAAGGACCGGAATTGGAATTCAATCAAATTCGCTACTTTCTGGCGGCTGCGGAAACGCTGAACTTCACCCGGGCGGCCGAACGCTGCAACGTCTCGCAGCCGGCGTTGACCCGCGCCGTCAAGAAACTCGAGGAGGAACTGGGCGGCCCCCTGTTCAGGCGCGAGCGCAGCCGCACGCACCTCACCGATCTCGGCAAGCTGATGCGCGAGCATCTGGGCCGGGTCGATGCGACGAGCCAAGACGCCGTGGTCGCGGCGCGCAAGCTGCAAAGCCTCGAAAAGGCGCCCTTGAACGTCGGCATCATGTGCACGATCGGTCCGGCCCAGACGGTTCCGTTCCTGTCCGAGTTCCAAATGCATCAGCCCGGCATCGAGCTGACGCTCCACGACGTCACGCCGTGTGACATGACGGAGGGTCTGTTGTCCGGAGACCTGGACTGCGCGCTGCTGGGCCTGCCGTCGGCCATGCACGAGCGTTTCGATACCGTCAAACTCTACGAAGAGCGATTGGTCGCCATTTTCCCGCCCGACCACCGGTTCGGGGCCTTGAACGCGGTTCCCCTCGGCGAACTCACCGGCGAGCGTTACCTCGATCGGCTGAATTGTGAATTCCGCGACGCCTTCCTTTCCCTTCTCGAGGAGCGGCGTGTCGACATATCCGTCCGTTACAAGAGCGAGCGCGAGGATTGGATCCAGAACATGGTCCTGCGGGGCATGGGCATCTGCCTGATCCCCGAATATTCGGTCACGGCCGATGGCCTTCCCTATCGCCCGATCCGCGATCCGGAACTCACGCGCTGCGTCGAATTGGTGACGGTTTCCGGCCATCTCCGCTCGCCGGCATTGCAGGAATTCGTCGGTGCGGCCATCGGATTCCCGTGGCCGACACGGCCACCTCGCTAGATCGGTACGTTCCGGCGCCGGGGAACGGCTGGCCGGCATGCTGCCGGAGTGACCCGAACCAACCCGCCGGCGCCCTAGCCGCGCCCTCTCCGCCTCCCTATATTCATGCCAGCGCATCCGAGGGAGGAAATCATGCGAAAGACATTCATCGCCGCCGCCGTCGCGCTGGCCGTCTCGGCCGGCGCCGCCCAGGCCCAGGGCCGGGATTTCTCGAAGGTCGAGATCACCGCGACCAAGCTCGCCGACGGCGTCCACATGCTGACCGGCGCCGGCGGCAACATCGGCGTGTCATCCGGCGACGACGGGGTGTTCCTGGTCGACGACCAGTTCGCGCCGCTGACCGTCAAGATCCTGGCCGCGATCCGCAAGATCACGCCGAAGCCGGTGAAATTCGTCGTCAACACGCACTGGCACTTCGACCACACCGGCGGCAACGAGAACCTGGGCAAGGCCGGCACCGTCATCGTCGCCCACGACAACGTCCGCGAGCTGATGCGCGTCGACCAAGTGATCAGCGCCTTCGGCCGCAAGATCCCGGCGGCGCCGAAGGCGGCGTTGCCGGTGATCACCTTCAACGACACCACCACCTTCCACATGAACGGCCAGACCCTCAGGGTCCGCCACATGCCGGCGGCGCATACCAGCGGTGATAGCATCGTGCACTTCGTCGAGGCCGACGTGGTGCACATGGGCGATCTGTTCTTCAACGGCTTCTACCCGTTCATCGACGTCGAGCACGGCGGTTCCGCCGCCGGCATGATCAAGGCCGCCGACGCGGTTCTCGCCATGGCCGGGCCGAACACCAAGATCATTCCCGGTCACGGGCCGCTCGCCGACAAGGTGGCGCTGCGGGCCTACCGCGACATGCTGAAGGGCGTCCACGACGCGGTGAAGAAGCTGGTCGACGCCGGCACGCCGCGCGCCGAGGCGGTGGCCGCGCAGCCGACCCAGGCCTTCGACGCCGAATGGGGCGACGGCTTCCTCCGGCCCGAGGTGTTCGCGGGCTTCGTCTACGACAGCATGACGAAATAGCGGAACCGGGCGGGCGGAGCCCGGGACCCCGTCGCCGGGCGGGGGTCGGGACCCCGGGCCGGGCCACGGCTGGCTGTATGTCCCACATCAGCCGGGCCGCGACCGTGGAAACCCTAGCCGCGCCCGTCCGCCGGCGAAGTGACGGCGGTCACTGACCCGGCGGCGCCTTGACAAGCCGGGCCGGACGCCGCCTCCTCCCCGGGTGGGGACCCATCCGACGGAGGACCGAAAGCCATTCTCGCCACTCTCGAGGTCGTCGTTCCGGTCTTCGCCGTGGTGCTCATCGGCTACGGCGCGGTCAGGCTCGGCTGGTTCCCCCTGGGCGCCGCCGAGGGCGTCGCGCGCTTCGTCTTCGATTTCGCCATTCCGGCGCTGCTGTTCCGCGCCATGGCCACCGCCGAGGTCTTCGCCAACCCGCCCTGGGCGCTGTGGGCGGCCTTCTTCCCGGCCGCGCTGGTCGTCTACGCCGCCGGCATGATCGTCGGCCGCAAGGCCTTCAACCGCGATTTCGAGGGCGCCGCGATCACCGGCATGGGCGCGTGCTACGGCAACACGGTCCTGCTCGGCATTCCCATCAACCTCCGCGTCCTCGGCGACGCCGGAACGCTGCCGTCGTTCCTGATCATCGCCATCCACAGCCTGATCCTGATGACGCTCGCCACGGTCCTGTTGGAGAGCCGCCGCGCCGAGGCCGGCGGCGGCGCGCTGGCGACGCTGAAGGGGGTGCTCCGCGGCATGGCCACCAACCCGGTGATCCTCGGCCTCGGCACCGGCCTGGCGTGGAACGCGCTGGGGCTGACGATCCCGGCGATGATGGACGACGTCCTGAAGTTCCTGAAGGGCGCGGTGGTGCCGTGTTCGCTGTTCGCCTTGGGCGCCACCCTGGCGCGCTACGGGATCAAGGGCCGCGTCGCCCAGTCGACGGTGGTCACGGGCCTCAAGCTTTTGGTCATGCCGGCGCTGGTCTGGGCGGCGGCCCGCGCCGTCGGCCTCGACCCGGTCTGGACGGCGGCCGCGGTGCTGATGGCGGCGCAGCCGGCGGGCATCAACATGTACCTGTTCGCGAGCCGCTACGGCACCGCCGAGGCGATCGCGTCGACCACCATCTTCGTCTCGACTCTCGCCTCCATGGCGGTGCTGCCGGTGATGATCTACGCCATGGGGCTGGCCGGAAACTGAGGCGCCGGCCGGCGCGCACCTGACCGCTTGCGGAAACCCCGTCGAGCGGCTAGGAAGGGCGCCATGAAATTTCACGCTCCCCTGCTGAAAGGCACGCTGATCAAGCGTTACAAGCGGTTCATGGCCGACGTGACGCTGGAGACGGGCGATGTCGTCACCGCGCATTGCGCCAACTCCGGCTCCATGCTCAGCGTCAACGAGCCGGGCGCCGAGGTCTGGCTGAGCCCGGCCCAGAACCCGGAGAGGAAGCTTAAATTCACCTGGGAGATGATCCGCATCAAGCGCGCGCTCGTCGGCATCAACACCCAGCATCCGAACAAGCTCGTCGCCGAGGCCATCGAGGCCGGCAAGGTGCCGGAGCTGGCGGGGTTGGGCGCGCTCCGGTGCGAGGTCAAGTACGGCAAGAACTCGCGCATCGACATCCTTCTGGAATCCGACGACGGCGCCAGGTGCTACGTCGAGGTGAAGAACGTGACCATGCGCCGCGACCTGACCAAGGGTCAGCCGGCCGAATTTCCCGACGGCGTCACGGCGCGCGGCGCCAAGCACCTGGTCGAGCTTTCCGACATGGTCAAGGAGGGCCACCGGGCGGTGATGTTCTACCTGATGCAGCGGTCCGACGCGGACGCCGTCACCATTGCCCGCGACATCGACCCGGCTTATGGTGAAGCCTTGGACAAGGCGCGCGCCCAGGGCGTCGAGGTGCTGGCCTACGGCTGCAAGCTCACGCCCAAGGATATCCGGGTCGCCGGGCGGCTCGATTTCCTCGGATAACAAGACCAATTACATGGCAGCGCGCGTGAAACAGGGATGGATGCGCCGGCCGGTTTGGGCCGCGAGTTCGTGATGCAGGAAAAGCACTACACCCAGACCGTGGGCCGCGACGGACGCCACATCAAGATCCACGGGCCCGAAGGCTTCGAGGGCATGCGCCGGGCCGGGCAGCTGGCCGCCGAGTGCCTGGACTTCATCACGCCGCACGTGCAGCCCAAGGTCTCGACCCTGGAACTCGACCAGCTCTGCCACGACTTCATCATCGACCGCGGCGCGATCCCGGCGCCCTTGGGCTACCGGGGCTTCCCGAAATCGATCTGCACCTCGATCAATCACGTCGTCTGCCACGGCATCCCCGGCGACAAGCGCCTGCAGGACGGCGACGCCATCAACATCGACGTCACCGTCATCGTCGACGGCTGGCACGGCGATTCGAGCCGCATGTTCACCGTCGGCAAGGCCAGCGTGAAGGCGCAGCGCCTGATCGACGTGACCTTCGAGGCCATGTGGCGCGGCATCCGCGCCGTCAGGCCGGGCGCGACCTTGGGCGACATCGGCCACGCCATCCAGGAATACGCCGAGGGCGAGCGCTATTCGGTGGTCCGCGACTTCTGCGGCCACGGCCTCGGCCAGGTATTCCACGACGCCCCCAACATCATGCACTTCGGCCGGCCCGGCGAGGGCGACGTGTTGAAGGAAGGCATGTTCTTCACCATCGAGCCGATGATCAACGCCGGCCGCTTCGAGGTGAAGATCCTGGCCGACGGCTGGACCGCCGTGACCAAGGACCGCTCGCTGTCGGCCCAGTTCGAGCATTCGCTGGCGGTGACCGCGGACGGCTACGAGGTCTTCACGCTTTCGCCCACCGGCCTCGACAAACCGCCCTACGACATCTGATCGGCCCGACCGGGCCGGGGAGTCCCATGACCGG
>JAPPPF010000200.1 GCA_028817665.1 Magnetovibrio sp.
GCGGCCAGGACGTCGGCCTTGGTCAGCCGGCCGTCCTTGCCCGTGCCGGCGATCTGCCGCCGCGCCCCGAGGACCCGCGCGAGGAAAAGGTCCGGATGACGAAACTCCGGAAGATCATCGCGACGCGCCTCAAGGAGGCCCAGAACGTCGCCGCCATGCTGACCACCTGGAACGAGGTCGACATGGGCGCCGCCATGGAGCTGCGCGCCGAGCACAAGGACCAGTTCGAGAAGAAGCACGGCGTCCGCCTCGGCTTCATGTCGTTCTTCGTCCGCGCCGCCTGCATCGCGCTGAAGGAATGGCCGGCGGTCAACGCCGAGATCTACGGCGACGAGATGATTTACAAGAACTACTACAACATCGGCGTCGCCGTCGGCACGCCGCAGGGCCTCGTGGTCCCGGTCATCAAGGACGCCGACCAGATGCGGTTCTCCGAGATCGAGGGCACGATCTCGGACTTCGGCCACCGCGCCCGCGACGGCAAGCTCGGCATGGACGAGATGATGGGCGGCAGCTTCACCATCTCCAACGGCGGCGTCTTCGGATCGTTGAACTCCATGCCCATCCTCAACGTGCCGCAATCGGCGATCCTCGGCATGCACAAGATCCAAAAGCGCCCGGTCGCCGTCGGCAACGAGGTCGTGGTCCGGCCGATGATGTATCTTGCGCTCTCCTACGACCACCGCATCGTCGACGGCCGCGAGGCGGTGTCGTTCCTGGTGCGTATGAAGGAGTGCATCGAGGACCCGCAACGCATCATGCTGGACGTCTGAGGCGGCCCAGGAAACAAGGAAACCGATCATGAGCGACAAATACGATCTGGTCGTCATCGGCGGCGGCCCAGCCGGTTACGTCGGCGCCATCCGGGCCGCGCAGCTGGGCCTGAAGACGGCCATCGTCGAGAAGCGCGGGACGCTCGGCGGGACCTGCCTGAACGTCGGCTGCATTCCGTCGAAGGCGATGCTGCAGTCGTCCCACCACTACGAGATGGCGGCCCACGAGTTCAAGCACCACGGCATCGACGTCACCGGCTTGAAGCTCAACCTCAAGAACATGCTGGCCCGCAAGGAGAAGGTCGTCGACGACCTGACCAAGGGCATCGAGTTCCTGATGAAGAAGAACAAGATCGACTACGTCGTCGGCGCCGGCGAGATCGTCGAGGCCGGCAAGGTCGCGGTGTCGCCCGGCAAGGGCAAGAAGAAGCAGACGCTGGAGACCGACGCCATCCTGGTCGCCACCGGCTCCGAGGTGACGCCGCTGAAGGGCGTCACCATCGACGAGAAGCAGATCGTTTCGTCCACGGGCGCGCTCAGCCTCCCCAAGGTGCCGAAGGAGATGGTGATCATCGGCGCCGGCGTCATCGGGCTCGAGCTGGGGTCCGTGTGGCGGCGCCTGGGCGCCAACGTCACGGTCGTCGAGTTCCTCGACGTGGCGCTGCCCGGCATGGACGCCGAGGTTTCCAAGAACATGCAGCGGATACTCAAGAAGCAGGGCATGACATTCAAGATGAAGACCAAGGTGACGGCCGCCAAGAAGGCGAAGACCGGCGTGACGCTCACCATGGAGCCCAGCGACGGCGGCAAGAAGGAGACCATGAAGGCCGACGTCGTCCTGGTCGCCATCGGGCGCCGGCCCTACACCGACAAGCTCGGCCTGGAGAAGGCCGGCGTCACCGTCGACGAGCGCGGTTTCGTGCCCGTCGACGAGGATTTCCAGACCAACGTGGCGGGCATCTACGCCGTCGGCGACGTCATCGGCGGCGCCATGCTGGCCCACAAGGCCGAGGACGAGGCCGTCGTCTGCGTCGAGATCCTGGCCGGCGAGACCGGCCACATCGATTACGACTCGATTCCGGGCATCGTCTACACGCACCCCGAGGTCGCCGCCGCCGGCAAGACCGAGGAGCAGTTGAAGGAGGCCGGCGTCGAGTACAATTCCGGCAAGTTCCCGTTCTCCGCCAATTCCCGCGCGCGCTGCAACGCCGATGCCGACGGCTTCGTCAAGATCCTGTCGGACAAGGCCACCGACCGGGTGCTGGGCTGCCACATCATCGGCCCGCAGGCCGGCGACCTGATTCAGGAAGTGGTCAACGTCATGGAGTTCGGCGGCTCGGCCGAGGACATCGCCCGCATTTGCCACGGCCATCCGGGGCTCCCGGAAGCGGTCAAGGAAGCGGCGCTGGCGGCCGGCGGACGCGCCGTCCACATCTAGGCCCGACTTGGCGGCGGCCGGCGAGCCCCCCGAAGACGCGGCGACCGATTTCGGCGTCCTGGCCGAGGCCGCCCTGGCGCGCCGCGAATTCCTGGAGAAAACCGTCGGATTCGGGATCGCCGCCTTCGTCCTGGGCGCCGCCGCGCCGGCACCGGCCGGTGACGCGCCCACCCGCCTCGGCTTCAAGGCGGTTCCCGCCAATGGCCTCGACACGGTCACCGTGCCCGAGGGGTATAGCTGGCACATCGTCGCCCGCTGGGGCGATCCCCTGTGGTCCGACGGCCCGGCGTTCGATCCCGCGACCCGCGGTACCGGCGCCAGCCAGGAACGCGCCGTCGGCGACAATAACGACGGCATGGCGCTCTTTACGGACGGGCCCAGGAGCATCCTGGCGGTCAACAACGAGTACGTGAACCGTTCGATCTTCTATGGCGGCCCAGGCGGCACCGGGCGGCCCCGGAACGCCGACGACGTGCGCAAGGGCAAGGCCGGGCACGGCGTCTCGATCTTCGAGATCGCCGACGCCGGCGGGCGCTGGTCGATCGTCCAGAATTCACCCTACAACCGCCGGATCACCGCCGACACGCCGATGCAGATCACCGGCCCGGCCCGCGGCCATGACCTGCTGAAGACCGCCGCCGATCCGTCCGGCACCCGGTCCCTCGGCACCTGGAACAACTGCGGCAACGGGCGCACGCCCTGGGGCACCTACCTGGCCTGCGAGGAGAACTTCAACGGCTATTTCTCGTCGAGCGACCCGGCATGGGAGATCCCGGCCGAACTCAGGCGCTACGGCCTCCGCCGCCGCGACCGCGGCTACGGCTGGGCCCACGCCGACGAACGCTTCGACCTGGCCCGGCACCCGAACGAGCCGAACCGCGCCGGCTACGTCGTCGAGATCGATCCCCTGGACCCGGCCTCGACGCCCAGGAAGCGCACCGCCTTGGGCCGCTTCAAGCACGAGAACGCCGAGGTGGTGGTGGCCGGCGACGGCCGGGTCGTCGTCTACATGGGCGACGACGAGCGCGGCGAGTTCCTCTACAAGTTCATAAGCCGGGGCCGCTACGTCGCGGGCGGCTACAACGCGGACCTCCTGGAGACCGGCGAGCTGTTCGCCGCCAGGTTCGAGGACGGCGGCCGCGGCCGGTGGCTGGCCCTGACGCCGGCGGCCACGGGCCTGGCGTCCGAGGCCGAGATCTGCGTCCATACCCGCCAGGCCGCCTCCGCCGTCCGGGCGACGACCATGGACCGGCCCGAATGGGTCGCCGCCAACCCCACCAAGGCCGAGGTCTACTGCTGCCTCACCAACAACAGGCACCGGGGCCGGAAGCCGAACGCCGGCGGCGACGCGACGCCGGTCGGCGGGCCGAACCCGCGCGCCGCCAACATCTACGGCCAGATCGTCCGCTGGACGCCGGACGGCGGCGATCACCTGGCGAACGGGTTCCGATGGGACCTGTTCGCGGTCGCCGGCAACCCGGCCGTCCACGCCGACCTCCGCGCCGGGTCGAAGAACATCACGCCCGCCAACATGTTCAATTCCCCAGACGGCCTCGCCTTCAGCGCCGGCGGCCTCATCTGGATCCAGACCGACGGCAATTATTCGAACACCGGCGACTTCGCCGGCCACGGCAACAACCAGATGCTGGTCGGCGACCCGTCCACCGGCGAGGTTCGCCGCTTCATGGTCGGGCCCAGGGAATGCGAAGTCACGGGCACCGCCTGGAGCACCGACCGCCGGACCCTGTTCGTCGGCATCCAGCACCCGGGCGAACGCGGCCACAGCCACTTCCCCGACGGCGGCGACAACCCGCCGCGCTCATCGGTCATCGCCATCACGCGCGACGACGGCGGGCGGATCGGCTGACTGATGGGTTTCCCTTGACAATTCCATATTTCCAATGTTATGGAATTATGGAATTGAAGGAGTGACCACGCATGACCAATCTGGCCCTCACCGCCTCCGGCCTCGGCCGGCGTCTCAAGGACATCGACCGCGCCTGGCTGGCGACGGCGGTGATCTTCGCCATTGTCGCCATCGCCGCGCCGGACCAGGCAAGCGTGAGCGCGCGCTTCACCCTCGACGCCCTGATCGGCATCGCGCCGTTCCTGCTGTTCGCCATCGCCGTCGCCGCCTACGCCAAGGCGAGCGGCGCCGACGGCCTGATCGCGCGGGCCTTCTCGGGCCGCATGTCGGTGATGATCGTCACCGCGTCGGTGTTCGGCGGCCTGTCGCCGTTCTGCTCGTGCGGCGTCATTCCGCTGATCGCGGCGCTCCTGTCCATGGGCGTGCCGGTGCCGGCGGTGATGGCCTTCTGGCTGGCCTCGCCGTTGATGGATCCGTCGAAGTTCGTGCTCGCCACCGGCACGCTCGGCTTCGACTTCGCCGTGGCGCTGACGCTCGCGGCGGTCGGTCTCGGCCTCATGGGAGGCTTCGCGACGCGCCTGGTGATGGCCCGGGGCGCCTTCGCGGCGCCGCTCCGCGACGGCATCGGCGACGGCGGCTGCGGCGGCGGCGTCGTGCGCACGGAAAAGCCCGTGGTCTGGACCATGTGGTCGGAGGCGGCGCGGCGCCGGGCGTTCACCGCCGAGAGCCTCTCCACGACCCTGTTCCTGCTGAAATGGCTGACCCTCGCCTTTCTGTTGGAAAGCCTGATGATCGCCTTCCTCCCGGCCGACGCCATCGCCGGTTTCCTCGGCGCCGAGAGCGCCTGGGCGATCCCGCTGGCGGTGATCACCGGGGTGCCGGCCTATCTCAACGGCTTCGCGGCGCTGCCGCTGATCTCCGGGCTGATCGAGATGGGCGTCATGCCGGGCGCCGGCATGGCCTTCCTGGTGGCCGGCGCGGTGACGTCGCTGCCCGCCGCCATCGCCGTCTTCGCGCTGGTCAAGAAGCCGCTGTTCCTCTGGTACCTGGTGCTGTCGCTGGGCGGTGCCCTGGCCGCCGGTTTGCTCTACCAATTGTACGCGGGCTAGACTCATGGCCGGGGGACATCGCCTCCGAAAGCCAAGCTAGGGACCTACCATGGCGGACAAGCCCGCCGGCTCGACCGCGCCCCTGATCGCCGCCTTCGTCGCCGCCCAGGTCGGCGCGATGATGGGATCGGGCACCTA
>JAPPPF010000111.1:0-6509 GCA_028817665.1 Magnetovibrio sp.
CCACCGACCAGGCCAGGCGCTTCGCCGCCCACTTTGTCTACGCCGAGAACGGCGACCTGGCCGGGCTCCGGCGCACCCACCTGGACACCCTCGCCGGCCTCGACGGCGACGCCCTCAAGGCGAAGTCGGAATCGGACGCCGAGTCCATGAGCGCCGGCGTCGAGGGCGAGATCATCGTCGCCTTCGAACGCCGCCATCGGATCTGGCGCTACATGCCGGGCGAGGTCGTGCCCGAGCCGCTGCCGCCGCCGGACGAACTGGCGGCGATGCCGCAGAACAGCGGTATCGAGGCGCTGACGCTGCTCAACGACGGCCGCCTGCTGGCTGTCACCGAGGGGCTGAACACGGCCGGCGACGCCGTCGCCTGGATCAGCGACATCGACGGCTGGTCGGTGATGACCTACGCCGCCTCGGGCGGCTTCAAGGTGACCGGCGCGGCGACCCTGGCCGGCGGCGACGTGTTGGTCCTGGAGCGCCGGTTCACGCTCCGCGACGGCGTCGCGGCGCGCATCCGACGCGTCAAGGCGGCCGACATCGCCCCCGGCGCCCGGCTGCGGCCCACGTTGGTCGGCGAGCTTCGCCCACCCCTCAGCGTCGACAACTTCGAGGGCATCGACGTCCGCCAGGCCCCCGACGGCCGGACCTTCGTCTACATCGTCTCCGACGACAACTTCAACGCCGTGCAGCGGACCCTGCTGATGATGTTCGAGCTGACCGAATGAGCGCCCGGCGTCCCCCGCTGGGTCTCCTCCTCGCCCTCCTGGTGCCGCTGGCGCCGGGGCCGCTCGCCGCGCAGGGTTCGGGCAAGATCCACGACGTCGCCCGTCCCGACGCCCTGAAGCCGGTCCGGACCGTCACCTCGGAGCCGCGGTTCGACCGCCCCCACAACGTCGTGCTGTCGCCGGACGGCAAGCACCTGGTGGTCAACGACATGGGCGCGGATCTCATCCGCGTCCTCGACCCCGACACCCTGGCCATCCAGGCGAGCTTCGGCGAGGGCGTCCTCGACGGCCCCCACGACGCCGACTTCGACCACCGGGGCCGGTTGTTGATCGCCGATACCGCCAACAACCGCATCGCCATCTACCGCTTCAACGGCGTGATCGAGGGCCGCGCCATGGTCGAGCCGGTGGCCGAGCTCACCGACCGGATCGACTGGCCCGAGGGCGTCGCCGCGACCCCCGACGGACGGCTCTACGTGACCAACGTCGGCAGCGGCTCGCTGGTCATGTTGAAGGGCGGCAAGGTGATCAAGGAGATCGACGGCAGCGCCGCCGGCGGCATCGGGTTCTCGCGCCCCCACGACGTCGAGTACGACGCCCGCGCGGGCCGCGTCATCGTCGCCGATTCGGGCAACAACCGGGTCGTCGTCTACGACCGCGACCTGAACCTGGTCGCCAACCTGGCCGGCGCCCCCTATCACTTCTACGAGCCCAAGTACCTGGCGACGACGCCCGACGGGCTTCTGTGGGTGGCCGACGAGTACAACAGCCAGATCAAGATCCTCGACGCCGCCTACAAGCCCGTCGGCTTCATCGGCACCGGCGAGAAGGGCGACGGCCCCGGCCAACTCAACTGGCCGGAGGGCATCTTCGTCAAGGGCGCCGAGATCTGGATCTCGGACACCTACAACGACCGTATCCTGAAATACCGCCGGCCGGCGCCTTAAGTCGGCGGACCGAAACGTTCAAGCGAAATTTCGCCGTCATGCCCGGGCTTGACCCGGGCATCCACGACTTACCGAACGCCGGCTTGGATGAAGTTGTGGATCACCGGGTCAAGCCCGGTGATGACGGGTTTGGGGTGTGGCTTAATCCTTTCAAAACCGAGCGCCGAAGTGAGACACTTCAGCTTTCGATACTGGGCATCAATTCGAGGCGAACCTATGCGCCCGTTCCTCCTCCTGACCCTGCTCCTGATCGCCGCCTGCGCCGGTCAGGGGACCGCGCCGGTCGCGCCGACCGGGCTCGTCCATGACGCCGCGTACTTGGCGCACGACAACGGGCCCGAACACCCGGAACGGCCGGACCGGTTGCGGGCGATCATGGCGGGGTTGGAAACCTCGGGATTGATGGCGTCGCTGACGCGCATCGCGCCAAGGCCCGCCGAGGCACGCTGGATCACCACCGTCCACACGCCGGATTACCTGAAGACGCTGGAGACGCTGTCGCCGGAGGCGCCGGTGCACGTCGACCCCGACACCGTCCTGGGGCCGGGAAGCCTCGGCATCGCCAAGCTGGCGGCGGGCGGCGTCTTGGCCGCGGTCGACGCGGTCGCGGCGGGACGGGTCCGGAACGCCTTCGCCGCGGTCCGGCCGCCGGGCCACCACGCGCTGCCGAACGAGGCCATGGGGTTCTGTATCTTCAACGCCGTCGCCATGGCGGCCCGCTACGCGCAACTCAAGCACGGCCTGAAGCGCGTCCTGATCGTCGATTGGGACGCGCACCACGGCAACGGCACCCAGGAGATGTTCTATGGCGACCCGTCGGTGCTGTTCTTCTCCACCCACGAAAGCCCGCACTATCCCTTCACCGGCGCGGCCTCTGAGACCGGCGCCGGCGCCGCCAAGGGCACCAACCTCAACGTCCCGCTGGCGCGCGGCAGCGGCAACCGGGAGATCATCGCGGCGTTTCGGACCCGACTGGTCCCCGCCGCCGACGCCTTCAAGCCGGACATCGTGCTGATCTCGGCGGGCTTCGACGCGCACCGCGCCGACCCGCTCTCCGGCCTCGGCCTGACCGCCGAGGGTTATGCGGCGCTGACCCGGATCGTCACCGACATCGCGGCCCGCCACGCTCGTGGGCGCGTCGTCTCCATGCTCGAGGGCGGCTACAACCTGGAGGCCCTCGCCGCCTCCGTTGCCGCCCACGTCGCCGTGCTCATGGGCCGCGATCCGAAATCCCTGGCGCCGATTTCCCTGCCGGAATTTACCGCCCAGGATTGGCGCCGCGAGGCGCACCCGGTGCCGGCTTTCTGAATTCGGGGTCAAGGTCGGGCCCGGCCGAGGGTACGGCGAAGCAATTCTCAGGCGCTCCGAAAAGGTTTAGACTGGCGGGAACGACGCCCGCGAACGCTGAACCCGAAGATCGGTCGCCGAAGGGAAATTCCATGATGCAAGCTGAACAACACCAAGCGGTTTCACCAGCCCGCCTGGAGATCCGCGCCGCCACCGTCGAGGACGTGAGGACGGCGTTCCGCGCGGGCTTGCGCGACATCACCAGGCACCCGGCGCTCAGCCTCTTTTTCGGGCTCGTCTACGCGTTGTTCGGCGGGATTTTGGTTTCCGGGCTGCTGATCTTCGACCAGGTGTGGATCATGATCGCGGTCGGCGTCGGGTTTCCGCTCGTCGCGCCGTTCCTGGCGGCCGGGCTCTACGAGATGTCGCGCCGGCTGAAACGCGCCGAACCGTTCACCGCGTCCGATATCTTCCTCGTCATTTTCAGTCAGCGGCGGCGTGAATTCGGTTGGATGGCCCTGGCCGTGCTGTTCGTGTTCTGGATGTGGGCCTATCAAGTCCGGCTTCTGCTCGCCCTGTTCCTGCAGCAGCAGGCCGCGCGGTCGCTGGAGAACTTCGTCTCGGTCGTGTTCACGACCACCGAGGGCGCCCTGTTCCTGGCCGTCGGCACCCTCGTCGGCTCGGTGCTGGCGACCATTCTGTTCTCGATCACCGTGATCGCCATGCCGCTCTTGATGGACAAGGAGATCGACTTCGTGACCGCCATGATCACCAGCGTCAGGACGGTCCACAAGAGCCCCGCCGTCATGTTGGGCTGGGGCGCCGTGATCGGCGCGCTTTCACTGGTCGCGGTGGCGCCCGCCTTTCTCGGCGTGATCGTCGTCTTTCCGATCCTCGGCCACGCCACCTGGCACCTCTATGAACGGCTCATTTCGGAAACCTGACGGCGTCCCCGGGCCCGATTCCAGGCACGAAAAAGGCCGGCCGGAGCGGGCCTCGGAACGCGAACGGCCGGGGCCGTCAGGCGGCCGCCGCGACGGCCTTCTTGATCCGCTTCTTCAGGCGCCGGAGCTCGACCGAGAGGTCGGCGTCCTTGGCGTCGGCCAGGTAGGCGTCGAGGCCGCCCTTGTGCTCGACCGTGCGAATCGCCGCGGCGCTGATGCGCAGCCGCACCGGCTTGCCGAGCGCGTCGCTCATGATCGAGACGTGCTGCAGGTTCGGCAGATAACGCCGCCGCGTCTTGTTGTGGGCGTGAGACACGTTGTTGCCGGTCTGAACACCCTTGCCGGTGAGCGCGCAACGTCGGGACATGGATCGATCCTCGCTAAAAACTGAAGCAGGCCGCTTGGCGGCCTGAACGGCGGGTTTTGTAAGCGAACCGGGACCTTGCGTCAAGGCCGTATGACGCCTATTCGGCGGCCGCCGGACGCTTGTCCGCCCAGGGCCGGGCGCGCTCGAAACAGGCGGCCGCGTGCAGCACCGCCGCATCCGCCAGCCACGGCCCGACGATCTGCAGGCCGACCGGTAATCCCGCCTCGGTCCAGCCCGCCGGCACGGTGATCGCCGGGTGGCCGCTGAGGTTGAAGGGATGCGTGTAGGGATACCAGGCCGCCCGCGGCACGTCCACGGCTTTTCCTTCGATTTCAATGGGTTGACGCGGATCGTGATCGGCCGGAATGGCCGGGCGCGCGAGCGTCGGCATGACGACGAGGTCAACATCCTCGAACCAGCCCTCGACCTCGCGGTAGACCCGGGTGCGGGCGGCGAGCGCGTTCTGAACGTCGGCGCCGGTGATGTCCTTGGCCTCCTCCATCCAGAAACGCAGCGTGTCGCTCATCTTCTCGCCCAGGTCCGCGGCCATCTGGCCGAAGCGCGCCGACCACATGGTGTAGGTGAGCGGCGCCCAATGGGGCAGTGTCGGCTCGAAGGGGCCGTCAGACGGAATCAGTTCGGCACCCAGATCGGCGAAGGCCGGGAGCGCGGCCTCGACAAGGGCCCGGGTTTCCGTGTCGATGACCTCGTTGCCGAGGAACAGGCGCCAGCCGATGCGCTTGCCCTTGAGGTCGCCGTCTCCACGCGCCGCGCCGGCGAGGTCCGGCGTCTCGCGGCCCAGGCTGTGAACGTCGCTCGGGTGCGGACCGGACATGATCTCGAGCATCAGGCCGTTGTCGGCGACGGTCCGGGTCATGGGCCCGATATAGGAAAGCAGATCGAAGCAATCGGGCGTCATGTCGTGGGGCACGCGGCCCAAGGTCTGCTTCATGCCAACGATGCCGCAGGCCGCCGCCGGGATGCGGGTCGAGCCGCCGCCGTCGGTGCCAACGTGCAAGGGCCCCATGCCGGCCGCCGCCGCGACGCCGGCGCCCCCGCTGGAACCGCCCGACGTCGCCGACGGGTCCCAGGGGTTGAGGGTGCGCCCGAACAGGGGTGCCTCGGTCATCGGCTTGTGGCCGAACTCGGGCGTCGTCGTCTTGCCGACCAGGATGGCGCCGGCGGCCCTGAGCCGCGCGATGCAGACGGCGTCGGCGGCCGGCACGTTGGCCTCGAACGCCTGCGAGCCGAAGGTGGTCAGCACGCCTTCCGTGTTGACCAGGTCCTTGACCGAAAACGGCACGCCGTGGAGCGGGCCGAGGGCCTTGCCGGCGGTGACGTCGGCCTCGGCGGCGCGGGCGGCGTCCATGGCCTGGTCGCCGCAAACCGTGATGAAGGCGTTGAAGTCCGGCTGCAACCGTTCGATGCGCGCCAATGCCGCCGCCGTCGCCTCCACCGGCGACAACTCGCCGGCCTTGATTCGGCCGGCCATTTCCGTCGCCGGCATGTAGCCCAATTCGATATCGCTCACCTGCGCCTCCCTTGTTTCCGGCGCTAGCCTACCGCAGCCCCCGGGCCAGCCCAAGACCGGGGATGGCGACGGCTTTTCGCTTGAACTTCCGCCGTTCGCACCTAGTATCTCGGCAAGCAGGGGTCGATATGCCTGAGACATCGGAAAAGCCCGGCTCGCAAGCCGAAATCGAAGCGCCCGACGGCGCCGTCCGCCACAATTGGACCGCCGGGGAGGCGGCCGAACTGTTCGCCCTTCCCTTCAACGACCTCATCCACCTGGCGCAGACCGCGCACCGCCGGTATTTCGACGCCAACAGGGTGCAGATGTCGAACCTGCTGTCGGTGAAGACCGGCGGCTGCCCCGAGGATTGCGCCTACTGCCCGCAGTCGGCCCATTACGAGACCGGCACGGCGGCCGAGAAGGTCATGGACCTCGAAGACGTGCTCACCGAAGCCCGCCAGGCCAAGGCCGGCGGCGCCACCCGGTTCTGCATGGGCGCCGCCTGGCGCAATCCCAAGGACCGCGACCTCGACAAGATCTGCGAGATGGTCGGCGAGGTCCGGGCGTTGGGCATGGAGACCTGCGCCACGCTCGGCATGGTGACGCCTGAGCAGGCCGAACGGCTGAGCGACGCCGGCCTCGACTACTACAACCACAACATCGACACCTCCGAGGAATTCTACGGCGAGATCATCACGACGCGGACCTACGCCGACCGCCTCGAGACCC
>JAPPPF010000111.1:6519-8683 GCA_028817665.1 Magnetovibrio sp.
CGGCATGAAGCGCTGCTCCGGCGTCATCGGCGGCAGGGGCGAGAGCCGCGACGACCGGGTCGGCATGCTGGTCACCCTGGCCAACCTGGAAGTCCACCCCGAGAGCGTCCCGGTCAACATGCTGGTCGCCGTCGAAGGGACGCCGCTGGCCGAGGCGCCGAGGCTCGACCCGCTCGAGTTCGTGCGCACCATCGCGGTGGCCAAGATCATGATGCCGGCCTCGGTGATCCGCCTGTCCGCGGGCCGCGAGGAGATGAGCGACGAGCTGCAGGCGCTCTGCTTCCTGGCCGGCGCCGGCTCGATCTTCGTCGGCCCCCGCCTTTTGACCACGCCCAACCCGGAGCGCGGCCACGACGACACCCTGTTCGCCCGCCTCGGCATCGAAGGCGCCGACGACAGCGCCCCCCGCACCCCGTGATTTCGCCATGAAGGGCGAGCCGGCCCCCCCCGACTGGTTCACCGAGGGCTACGCGCATATCTGGATGCCCTACACCCAGATGAAGACCTCGCCGCCGCCGCAGGCGGTGAAGTCGACCGAGGGCTGCCGGATCCTCCTGGAGGACGGCCGCGAGCTGATCGACGGCATTGCGTCGTGGTGGTCGGCCTGCCACGGCTACAACCATCCGCATATCGTCGCCGCCATCAAACGCCAGGCCGAGGCCATGCCGCACGTCATGCTGGCCGGGCTCTCCAACGAGCCCGCCTTCACCCTGGCGGCGCGGCTGGCGGCGATGACGCCGGGCGATCTCAACCGCGTGTTCTTCTCGGAATCGGGCTCCGTCTCCGTCGAGATCGCGATGAAGATGGCGGTCCAATTCTGGCTCAACCAGGGCCACGAAGACCGCAAGAAGTTCATCGCCTTCAAGGACGGCTACCACGGCGACACCATCGGCACCATGGGCGTCGGCGACCCGGACAACATCATGCACGGGCCGTTCAGCGGTTTGATGCCCGAACAGTTGGTCGTCGAGTTGCCGCGCACGGAAGCGGAAATGGCGGCCTTCGAGACCTTCGTCGCCGAAAACGCCGGGATTTGCGCCGGGATCATCATGGAACCGCTGGTGCAGGGCGCCGGCGGCATGATCTTCCACGAGGCCGAGACCGTGCGCTTCGTCCGCGAGGTCTGCGACCGCCACGACCTGCTCTTGATCCTCGACGAGATCATGGTCGGATTGGGGCGCCTCGGCAGCCAGTTCGCCTGCACCCAGGCCGGCGTCATCCCCGACCTGATGACGCTGTCCAAATCGTTGACCGGCGGCACCATGGCCTTGGCGGCGACGATCGCCAGCGAACGCATCTTCGACGCCTTCTACGCCGACGAACTGGAACGCTGCCTGATGCACGGCCCGACCTACACCGGCAACGCGCTGGCTTGCGCCGCCGCCAACGCGTCGCTGGATCTGTTCGAGACCGAGCCACGGCTCGAACAGGTCGGCCGCATCGCCGGGCACCTTGCCGGCGCCCTGGAACCCTGCCGTGACGTTCCCGGCGTCGTCGATGTCCGGGTGCGCGGTGCCATCGGCGTGGTCGAGCTCGACGCGCTCGGCGACATGTACTGGATCCGCGGCCGCTTCGTCGAGGAAGGCTGCTGGGTCCGGCCCTTCGGCAACGTCGTCTACCTGATGCCGTCGTTCACCATCGAGGACGCGGAGCTCGCTCAACTCACCGACGCGACGCGGAAGATCGTCGGTGAATGGTCCGAGCGGCACGGGGCGTGACCGCCGTGGCCCCCGCCAAATCCCTCGACGCCTTCGCAAACGCCAAGCTCGCGGCGCTGGAGGCGAAGAACCTGCGCCGCCGGCTGACGGTCACGGAACCGCTCGACGCCCGCGAAGTGATCCGCGGCGGGCGGCGCCTGATCAACTTCTCCAGCAACGACTACCTCGGCCTCAACCACCATCCGGCGCTCAAGGAGGCCGCCATCCGGGCGACGGAGACCTACGGCGCCGGCGCCGGCGCGTCCCGGCTGGTGACCGGCAATCACCCGCTCTTCCGTGAACTCGAGGAACGGCTGGCCAAGCTCAAGGGCTGCGAGGACGCCGTCGTCTTCGGCTCGGGGTTCCTCGCCAACAGCGGCATCATCCCGGCCCTCGTCGGCGCCGACGGCGTGGGGTGGCAGGCCGCGCTGGCGCCCGGCGGAGACTTCTACGGCGCCCGGCTGACA
>JAPPPF010000111.1:8693-14646 GCA_028817665.1 Magnetovibrio sp.
ATGACCGACGACGCGCACGGCATCGGCGTCGTCGGTGGCGGCCGCGGATCGAGCTTCGCCGACGGCGACCACCATCCGGTGGACCTGCAGATGGGAACGCTGTCGAAGGCGATCGGCGGCTACGGCGGCTACTTGGCGGCCAGCCACAGCGTCTGCGAACTGATCCGGACCCGCTGCCGGACCTTCATCTACTCGACCGGCCTGCCGCCCGGCGCCGTCGCCGCCTCCATCGCGGCCCTCGATCTGATCGAGGCCGACCCCGAATTCGCGGCGAGGCCGCTGGAACTGGCCCGCGCCTTCACCCGCGAACTCAACCTGCCGGCCGCGGAAAGCCCCATCGTGCCGGTCGTCCTCGGCGACACCGCGAAGACCATGGCGGCGGCCGAACTGCTTGAGGCGGAAGGCTATCTCGTCGTCCCCATCCGCCCACCGACGGTGCCCGACGGCACGGCTCGTCTGCGGATAACATTTTCCGCAGCCCACAGGCGCGAGGACGTGCTAGGTTTGGCCCAGGTTATCAGGGAACGGGTCAACGGAGGGGGCACACCTTGACGTCGTATTTCGTCACCGCGTCCGGCACGGGCGTCGGCAAGACCCACGTGACCGCGCGCCTGACCCGCGAGCTGATGGCCCGGGGCAAGACCGTGAAGGTGGTGAAGCCGCTGATCACCGGCTTCACCTGGCACGGGCTCAAGCACACGGACACCGGAATCCTCCTGCATCACCTCGGCCTCGATCCGACGCCGGAGAACGTCAAGGCGATCTCGCCATGGCGCTTCGATGAACCGGTCTCGCCCGACATGGCGGCCCGCCACGAGGGCCGCGATATCGATTTCGACGAGGTCATCGCGTTCTCCCGCGACGCCATGGACGGCCCCGAGGACGTGGCCCTGATCGAGGGCGTCGGCGGCGTCATGGTTCCCATGGACGACACCCACACCGTCGCCGACTGGATCGCCGCGCTGGACATACCGACGATCGTCGTCGTCGGCACCTATCTCGGCACGCTGAGCCACACCTTGACGACCATCGAGGCGATGCGCGGGCGCGGGCTCGCCATCGAGGCGGTGGTCGTCAGCGAGTCCGAGGACAGCCCGGTGCCCCTGGAGGAAACCGCGGAGACCATCGAGCGGTTCCTGCCCGACATGGACGTCCGCCGGCTGGAGCGGGCGAAGTACGACTCCAGCCAGCCCGACATCCTCGCCGACATCGCCCTCGCCGCCGGCTGAGCAAGCCCCTGGCACAGGACCGGCTCCGTGGATTACTCTCCAAGGAGGGAGGATACGAACATGCGCGCATTCCATATCGCCGCCGTCACGGCGGCCATCATGATCGCCGCCCAGCCGGCCGGGGCGCAATCGCTGCTCAACAAGCTGCAAGGCGCCATCGGCAAGGTGACCGGCGAGACCAGCGGCGGCGAGACCAGCGGCACGCTCAGCCAAGCGGACATCACGGCGGGGCTGCGCGATGCCCTGAAGGTCGGCACCGAACGGGTCGTTCAGAGCCTCGGCGTCGCCGACGCCTACAAAGCCGACCCGGCGATCCACATCCCGCTACCGCCGGAACTGCAGAGGGTCCAGGGGTTCCTGAAGAAATTCGGGCTCTCGGGCCTCGCCGATGACGTCGAGCTGCGCCTCAACCGTGCCGCCGAGGCGGCGGCGCCGAAGACCAAGGAGCTGTTCTGGAAGGCGATCTCGTCGATGTCCCTGGACGACGCCAAGGCCATCTACGACGGCCCCGACGACGCGGCGACCCAATACTTCAAGCGGGTCGCGTCGGGCGACCTGGCCGCGACCGTGAAGCCGGTGGTCGATCAGTCCCTGAACGAGGTCGGCGCCATCACCGCCTACGACCAGCTCATGGGGCAATACCAGAAGATGCCGCTGGTGCCCGACGTCAAGGCGAACCTGTCGCAGCACGCCACCGACCTGACGCTGGCCGGCCTGTTCCACTACCTGGCCAAGGAGGAGGCGGCGATCCGCAAGGACCCGGCGAAGCGGACGACGGAGATCCTGGCCAAGGTCTTCGGCGGGTAGTCCGGCATGGATCTCGAACTGCGAGGCCTGACGGCCGTGGTCACCGGCGGGTCCAAGGGGATCGGCGCCGGCGTCGCGCAAGGCCTGGCCGCCGAGGGCTGCGCCGTCCATATCGTCGCCCGCACCGCCCATGAACTGAAAGCCAAGGCGGCTGAGATCGGCGCCGCCACCGGCGCGGAGGTGACGCCGCACGCCACCGACCTCAGCGACGGCGCCAACATCCAGCCGCTGCTCGACGCCGCCGGCGTCCCCGACATCCTGATCAACAACGCGGGCGCCATCCCGGCCGGCGACCTCGCGGCGATGACCGAGGACCGCTGGCGCGAGGCCTGGGATCTCAAGGTGTTCGGCTACATCAACATGTGCCGGGCCTTCTACGCGGCGATGAAGGAGCGCGGTTCCGGCACCATCATCAACGTCACCGGCCTCGCCGCCGACCGCACCGACGCCGGATACGTCGCCGGCACCACCGGCAACGCCGGGCTCAACGCCTTCACCCGGGCCGTCGGCGGCAGGAGCCTGGCCGACGGCGTCCGGGTGATGTCCGTCAGCCCCGGACCGGTGGAGACCGAGCGCCTCGTCAACCTCATGAAAGCCCGCGCCGAGGCCGAGTTCGGCGACCCGGCCCGCTGGCAGGGCTACCTCGCCAACCTGCCGCTCGGCCGTGCCGCCACGGTCCGGGAGGTCGCTGACGTGGTCGTCTTCATGGCCTCGCCCCGGGCCGGCTTCGTCAACGGTACCGTGGTCACCGTCGACGGCGGCCATGGGTCGAACCAGGGCAGCTTTACCTAGGGCGCGATGCGGAAACCAACGCCATATCGCATCGATCGGCGCGCCGTGATCGCGGGAATGGCGGCCGCCGGCGTTGGCGCCGCGCTGCCCCGGTCGCTCGCCGCCACGCCCGGTCCCCTGCGGACCCGGCCGATTCCGAGGACCGGCGAGGCGGTGCCCATCATCGGCCTGGGCACCTGGATCACCATGAACGTCGGCGACGACCCGGCGCTCCGGGCCGGGCGCCTGAAGGTCGTCGATACGTTCTTCCGCGAAGGCGGCGGGATGATCGATTCGTCGCCCATGTACGGCTCCGCCGAGGAGGTCATCGGCTATTGCCTGAAGAATCTTTCCGGCACGCACGGCCTGTTCTCGGCGACCAAGGTCTGGACGCCGACGAAATGGCTGGGCGAGAAGCAGATGGAGACCTCGTTCCGGCTCTGGGGCCTGGAAAAATTCGATCTCCTGCAGGTCCACAACCTGCTGGACTGGGAGGCGCACCTGGAGACGCTCGTGGATTGGAAACGTCAGGGCCGGGTCCGCTACATCGGTATCACCACGTCGCACGGCCGCCGTCACGCCGAGCTGGCCGAGATCATGGCGCGCCAGCCCATCGACTTCGTCCAGTTCACCTACAACATCGTCGACCGCGAAGCCGAACAAGCGCTGTTGCCGCTGGCCGCCGAGCGCGGCCTCGCGGTGATCGTCAACCGGCCGTTCCAGCGCGGCAGCCTGATCGAGCGCCTCGAGGAGAAACCCCTGCCCCCCTGGGCGCCGGAGATCGAGTGCGCCAACTGGCCGCAGTTCCTGTTGAAGTTCATCGTTTCGCACCCGGCCGTCACCTGCGCCATCCCGGCCACCAGCCAGATCGAGCACGTGCGCGAGAACATGGCCGCCGGCCGCGGCCGGCTTCCCGACGCCGACATGCGCCGGCGCATGATCGAGCACGTCGCCCAGCTGTGATCCCGTTCTCCCTCGACATCTACCTGGGCACCCTGGAAGCCTACGCGGCCGGCCTCTGGCCCGGGCAGCTCGCGGCGGGCGGGCTCGGCCTGGCGGCCGTCCTGGCGATATTCCTCGGATGGCCGGCCGCCGGGCGGCTTAACGCCGCCGTCCTCGCCGCCGCCTGGGCCTGGGTCGGCGGTGTCTACTACGGCGCCTACTTCACCGACCTCAACTGGGCCGCCTGGGCCGCCGCCGGCGTCTTCGTCGCACAGGCGGCGGTCTTGGCCTGGCTGGCGCACCGCGATCGGTTCGATCCCAGGTTCACGGCGTCAATGCGAGGGTACGCCGGATTGGGGCTGATGATTTACGCGCTCGCCGCCGGCCCGCTCGCCGGTTTGTCCGGCACGGCGCCCTGGCCGGCGGTTTCCCTGTTCGGCGTTCATCCGGGCCCGACGGTGCTGTTCAGTCTCGGCGCCCTGTCGCTCTGCCGGCCAAGCCCGCCGGTCGCGTTGCTGGTGGTGCCGATGATCACGGCGGGCGCATCCGCGGCCGCCGGGGTTCTGCTCGGAATTCATGACGATCTGGCCGGCGTGCCGGCCGGCCTCGGCGTTCTTATCCTGGCGCTTTCGGCGAGAAAGCGGGCCTGATCCCTAACCCATCGCCGCCTTGAGGTTCTCGTCCAGCTTGTCGAGGAAGGTCTGGGTGTTCATCCAGCCCTGGTCGGGGCCGATCAGCAGGGCCAGGTCCTTGGTCATGAACCCGGCCTCGACGGTCTCGATGCAGACCCGCTCGAGCGCCTCGGCGAAATTCACCACGTCCGGCGTATCGTCGAACTGGCCGCGGTAGGAGAGCGCCCGTGTCCAGGCGAAGATCGAGGCGATCGGGTTGGTCGAGGTCTCCCTGCCGTCCTGGTGCATGCGGTAATGCCGGGTCACGGTGCCGTGCGCCGCCTCAGCCTCGACCGTCTTGCCGTCCGGCGTCATCAGGACCGAGGTCATCAGGCCGAGCGAGCCGAAGCCCTGGGCCACCGTGTCCGACTGCACGTCGCCGTCGTAGTTCTTGCAGGCCCAGACGAAACCGCCGTCCCACTTCATCGCGCAGGCGACCATGTCGTCGATGAGCCGGTGCTGGTAGGTGATGCGCTTGTCGCCGAAGAGCTGCTTGAACTCGCTCTCGAAAACCTCCTCGAACAGATCCTTGAAGCGCCCGTCATAGGCTTTCAGGATGGTGTTCTTGGTCGACAGGTACACCGGCCAGCCCAGGTTCAGGCCGTAGTTGAAGCAGGCCCGGGCAAAGCCCCGGATCGAGTCGTCAAGATTGTACATGCCCATGGCGACGCCGGCGGCGGGCGCGTCGAAGACTTCGCGCTCGATCACCTCGCCGCCGTCGTCGGGTTCGAAGCGCATGGTCAGCTTGCCCTTTCCCGGGAACCGGAAGTCCGTGGCCCGGTACTGATCGCCGTAGGCGTGACGGCCGATGACGATGGGCCGGGTCCAACCGGGCACCAGGCGCGGCACGTTCTGGCAGATGATCGGCTGGCGGAACACGGTGCCGCCGAGGATGTTGCGGATGGTACCGTTGGGCGAACGCCACATCTCCTTCAGGCCGAACTCCTCGACCCGCGCCTCGTCGGGGGTGATGGTCGCGCATTTCACGCCGACGCCGAACTCCTTGATGGCGTTGGCCGCGTCGACGGTGATCTGGTCGTTGGTCTCGTCGCGTTTCTGGACCGACAGGTCGTAGTATTTCAGATCGACGTCCAGGTACGGCAGGATCAGGCTGTCCTTGATGAAGGCCCAGATGATCCGCGTCATCTCGTCGCCATCCAATTCGACTATGGGGTTCTTCACCTGGATCTTCGGCATCTTTCCCTCCTGCGTTCGCCCAGCGCCGGGAACCTAGCGCCGCCGGCCGGGATTCTCAAGAAACGGAACGGCCGGCGTCAAAGATGGCTGGTCAACACCACCTGATCGGGCTCCGGCGCCGAGGCCAGCGCCTCGAACACGGTCTCGGCGTCCTCGACCACGGAAATCAACTCGCGGATCTTCGGGTGCGCGAACCCGCCTGCGATCACCGCGTCGATTAGGTCCACGAACGGGTCCCAATAACCGCCGGCGTTGATCAACACGATCGGCTTGTCGTGCTGGCGCAATTGCTTCCAGGTCATCACCTCGACGGTTTCGTCCAAGGTGCCGATACCG
>JAPPPF010000111.1:14656-23249 GCA_028817665.1 Magnetovibrio sp.
CGCCACCAGCGCGTCCGACATTTCGAACATCTTGGCCTTCCGGGTGTGCATGCTGTCGGTGACGATCAACTCGCCGACCTTCTCGTTGCCGACCTCGAGATGCATGAGAAACTCGGGAATCACACCGGTGACCTTGCCGCCGCCCTGGAACACCGCGTCGGCGACGACCCCCATCAGGCCGATCCGGCCACCGCCGTAAACCAGGTCGACGCCGCGCTCGGCCATCATCTCGCCGAGCCGCCGGGCGAGCTTCTCATGGGCCGGATCGTCACCGACCTTGGAGCCGCAGAACACGCAAAGGGACTTGATTTCCGCCATTTCTCATCCACCCGGGGCGGGGCCACCGCACATTGAATTTTTTGTGATAGCGCGACGCGAATGTTGTCCGCCTTGGCCACCATCGGTTAGCATTGTCGGGACGATTTCAGGAATCGGAGGTATGAGCAATGAAAAGATTACTGTTCGGTGTCTCGGCTGCTTTCTTGGTTACCGCCATGACCGGACCGGCGCTCGCCTGCATGGGTGAACACGGCTACAAGAAGACCGCCCAGTCCCTGCAGCAAAGCACGCTATCGGCGCAGAAGAAGGCGGCGCTGATGCAAGTCATCCAGCAGAGCAAGGCCGACCATGACAAGTTCACCGCGTCCGGCGAGTACGGAAAGATGAACGAGGCCGTGGGCAAACTCGGCGACGTCAACAGGCAGATCGGTCAGTAAGCGGCCGGAAGAGATCCAATCCACGGAATACCGGCGGAGGCCGCTGAAGGGCCGCCGAATGTCGGTCGTGTGTCCGACAGGGAGAAAAAAAGATGCAATTCAGCAAAAAACTCGTCATCGCGACCTGCGCCGCCATCCTCGCGGGAATGGTGGTTGGCACCGCCGAAGCCGGCAAGGGCGGCAGCAAGTACCGTCAGGCCCTGATGAAGGCCGTCGGCGGCCACATGGGCGCCATGAAATCGATCCTCAAGGGCGAGGGCGGCAAGAAGGAATCGCTCGCCGGTCACGCCGCGGCCATGGCCGGCCTGGCGCGCGCCTCGATGACGGCCTTTCCCAAGGACTCGTCGAAAATGGAAGGCCCAACCCGGGCTCTCGACGCCATCTGGGAGAAGCCCGGCGACTTCGCCAAGGTCTCCAAGGCGTTCATCGTCGAGGCCGACAAGCTCGCGGCGCTGGCCAAGAAGGGCGACATGAAGGGCGCGGCGAAACAGATCGGCGCGCTCGGCAAGAACGCCTGCGGCGCCTGCCACAAGCCGTTCCGGGAGAAAAAGAAGTAGGAAGCTTCCGGCCCGCCGCTAGAGGTTGACGATATACCAAACCACCCCGGCGGCGGCCGCAAGGATCACCAGGGCGGCGATGAGGTTCCCGCGCGGATCGGCCTCGCCGCCCTTTTCGTGCGCCGGCGCTTCCGGATCCGCCGGCTTCCGTCCGGTGAGCATCGGCCGCACCAGGTTCTCGCCCTTCCACGCGTAAAAACTGATCGCCGCCACGTGCAGGACGACCACCGCGATCAGCGCGTTCGACGACAGGAAATGGATCCAGGTCACATAGTCGCTGGTGCCCTTCTCGATAAATTTCATCAGCGGCCCTTCGGTCAGGATGTCGTCGTTGGCGAACAATCCGGTGCCGGCCTGCAGGGCGAGCAGCCCCAGCATCGCCAGGACCGCCCAGCCGCCACCCGGGTTATGGCCCCGGTAACGGGGGATGTCGCCCTTGAGGTGGGTTTTGACGTAGGCGATCACCGCCATCGGGCCGCGGACGAAATCCCGGAACCGCGCGTGGCGGCCGCCGACGACGCCCCAAACCAACCGGAAGATCACCAAGGCGAGGATGGAGAACCCCGACAGCATATGGATCTCCATGTCGCCGGTCTTGCCGGTGACGATCGACGTCAGCACCAACGTGGCCAGTACCCAGTGGAATAGCCGCACCGCCAGATCCCAGACGAACACCTCGTCCGGCGGATTCTCGGGGGCCGCGTCGCGGCCGCCTGGTTCGTCGTTCATGCGTTGTCTCCCGGAAGTTTCGGTGGCGCCCATGAGCGGCGAGTATAAACGTTGGCGCCGCGCCGACATATTCATTACGCGAATCCCACTTGCCGAACCTGAAACATGGTAATATGCAAACGGGACAGCTATGTGGAACAACCCTCTCATCTTGGCGATTCTGGGCGCCGCCGCCGTTGGCACCGCGATTGGAGTCAACGTTTATCTGTGGAACGACGAGCTCGGCCCCGAGCCGGCGCCCACCGAACAGGCGCAACCGCAACCCCAGCCGCCGGCGGCCAAGCCGCCCGAGGCGAAGCCGTCAGCGCCCAAGGAAGAGCCCCGCAAACCGGCCTTCGACGTCGTCCGAGTGACGCCGGAAGGCGACGCGGTCATCGCCGGACGCGCCGAACCGAAGAGCACCGTGGTGATCATCGACAACGGCCAGTTCGTCGGCCAACTGGACGCCGACGAACGCGGCGAATGGGTGTTCCTGCCGAAGAAGCCGCTGGAGCCCGGCAGCCGCCAACTGACGCTGGAGCAGCGCAGCGCCGGCCAGGCGCCGGTCGCCTCCGACGATGTCGTCGTCGTCGTGGTGCCGGAGAAGAACAAGGACGTCGCCGGCCAGCCGGCCAGCCAGCCGACCCAGGCGCTCGCCCTGAAGTTCCCGCGCCAGGGCGACGGTCCGAGCACGGTCCTGCAGAAACCAACGCCGGAGGCGGCCGGCAAGTCGCTTTCCGTCGACACGGTCGATTACGACGATTCGGGCCGTCTCCACATCAGCGGCCGGGGCGCGCCGAACCACCGCGTTCAGCTCTACCTCGACAACGGCATCATCGGGCGCGTGGTGATCGACGCCAACGGCGGCTGGCGGATGAAGCCGGACCAGCCGGTCGCGCCGGGGCTGTACAAGCTCAGGGCCGACGAACTGAACCCGAAGGGCAAGGTCACGGCGCGGATCGAGCTGCCCTTCGCGCGCGCCGAGCCGCCGGAACGCGGCATCACGCCGGAGCCCTTCGTCATCGTGCAACCGGGAAACAGCCTGTGGCGGCTGGCCCGGCGCGCCTATGGCTCGGGGGTGCGCTACACCACCATCTACGCCGCCAACAAGGAGCAGATCAAGGACCCGGACCTGATATTCCCGGGCCAGGTCTTCGCCGTGCCGGCGACCAACTGAGAAAGATCAGGCGGCTTTCGAACCCAGGCTGCCCGGCGACAGCGAGCATTGCCCGCGGTCCATGTTCGGTTCGACGTCCAACTGCGTGATCTTCTGCAAATCGTCGGCGCCGCCGACGTATTTGCCGTCGATCCAGATTTGCGGAACCGTCACCGGCGTCTTCGGCCCGACGATGGGTTTCACGCGGGCCAGCATCTCGTAGAGCGCACGCGGCTCCTTGACCACGTCGTGGTAGGCGTAATCGATCCCGGCGTCGTCGAGGTAGCCCTTGGCGCGGACGCAGTGCGGACAGGTTTCCTTGCCGAAGACGTGGTTGCCGGACAGCGCCGAGCGCTTGGCGTGGGCCTCGATGACCGCCTGGGTCAGGACGCCGCGGTTCAGCGCCGCGCCCTGGCTGACCATCTTGTCCTCGACGATGACGATCGGCGCGTGCCATCCGCCCTTCGGCAGCGGCTTCCACCATTCCGTCAACCAGTCGCGGAGATCCACCGCCACGTCGACGCCCTGCAATTCGGTATCGATGGTGTCCTGGATGACGTCCTTGGTCAGCGAACATTCGCCGCAGGGGATGCTGACCTTGAAGGGCCCCCAGGCACCGGCCCAGCGGTAGACCGTCAGGTGGATCGTTTCTTCGGACATGGAATGATCTCCTTCGTTCGTTCTGCTCTCATCCCCGGGGCGCGTCTCCCATCCCCGTTTTCGAAACGCCCCCGATCCCGCGCCATTGGAAAATTAGCATGTGCGCATTCAACTGTAACCGGCAAAACCCCGACCTCTCGCGATGATCAATGAAAATTGACCGGCTGTGACCGGATCGACGGAATTCCTTGAACCGGCGAGGAAAATTGCGACAATCCGCTTCCAACGAAATGAAGGGAAGGACTCCCGGCGCATGTTGAAGCAGGTCTTCGTTCCCGTTCACCGGGCCGGCTGGCCGTTTATCGCGTTGTTCGCCTGCGCCGCCGCGGCGATGGCCTGGTGGGCCATGCCGCTGGGCTTCGTCGGCCTCGTGCTGACCGTCTGGTGCGTCTATTTCTTCCGCGACCCGGCCCGTGTCACGCCGACCCGCGAGGGCCTGGTCATCAGCCCCGCCGACGGGGTCGTGCAATCCATCGAGATGGCGGTGCCGCCCGAGGAACTGGCGATGGGCGAGACGCCTAGGACCCGCGTCGCGGTATTCATGAACGTCTTCGACGTGCACGTGAACCGCGCCCCCGTAGACGGCACGATCACCGGCGCCGCCTACCGGCCCGGCAAGTTCCTGAACGCCTCGCTGGACAAGGCGAGCGAGTTCAACGAACGCCAGAGCCTCAAGATCACGACCGCCGACGGCCGCGACGTGGCCTTTATCCAGATTGCCGGATTGGTGGCCAGGCGGATACTCTGTGAGGTATCGGAGGGCGATCAATTGAAGGCCGGCGAACGGTTCGGGATGATCCGCTTCGGCAGCCGAGTCGACGTCTACCTTCCGGACGGCGTCGAGCCGCTGGTCGCCCTGGGACAGACGGCGATCGCCGGCGAAACGGTGCTCGCCGATCTCAATGGCGCGGAGGCGGCGCGGGCCGGCCGCCGCGGATAGGAGCAGAGGCATGGCGAAAGCGGCAGGCGCGGGAACCAAGGGCAAGCGGCGGCGGCTGCCCGACATGCCGTTCAACCGGATGATCCCGAACATCCTGACGCTGCTGGCGCTGGCGTCGGGCCTGACGGCCATGCGGTTCGCCTTTCAGGAGCGCTGGGAGCTCAGCGTCTTCGCCATCGCCGTCGCCGCCATCTTCGACGCCCTCGACGGCCGCATCGCGCGGTTGTTGAAGGGGGCCAGCAAGTTCGGCGCCGAACTCGACTCGCTCTCCGATTTCGTCTGCTTCGGCGTCGCCCCGGCGATGATCCTCTACCTCTGGGCCATGCAGGACGCCGGGCGCGGCGCCTGGGTGCTGGTGATGCTGTTCGCCATGTGCTGCGGGCTCCGCCTGGCGCGCTTCAACGTCGCGCTGGAGGGCGAGGGCGCGCCGGAATGGAAGGCGCACTTCTTCACCGGCGTGCCGGCCCCGGCCGGCGCCGGACTGGTGCTGCTGCCGATGATCCTGTCGTTCCAGGTCGGCGACGCGTTCTTCCGCTCGCCCTGGGTGGTCTCGGCGTTCCTGTTCGGCACCGGCGCGCTCCTGGTCAGCGCGATCCCGACGTTCTCGTTCAAGAAACTGGTGGTGCCGCGCCAGCGCATCCTGGCGACCATGCTGACCGTCGCGCTGGTGATCGCCTTCATTGCCAGCGTGCCGTGGCTGTCGCTGTCGATCATCCTCGGAATCTACCTGATCTCGATGCCGTTCAGCTTCCGCGCCCACGCCCGCTACGAGCGCGGCGAGGATTCCGGCACGCCGGAAGAACCAGAGGGCTAAGCCTCCGCCCCGGCCGCCGCGCCGCCGCTGGCCGGGGCGCGCCGGCGGTCCAGCCAGTTCCGCACGTTGCCCCTGAACATCAGCGCCGACGGCGTCACCACGAGCGTGAGAATGGTGGCGAAGCCGAGACCGAAGACGATGGCCGTCGCCAACTGGCGCCACCACTGCATGGCCGGCGCCCCGGTGGTGACGATGCGCTCGACGAAATCGATGTTGACGCCGAGTACCATCGGCATCAGCCCGAGGATGGTGGTCACGGTGGTCAGCAACACGGGCCGGAGACGCTGCGCCCCGGTCTTCAGGATGGCCTCGCGGACCGATGGCTCGGTCGCCTTCAGGCGGTCGAAGGTGTCGATCAGCACGATGTTGTTGTTGACCACGATCCCGGCCAGCGCGATCACGCCGATGCCGCCCATGACGATGCCGAAGGGCTGGCCGGTGACCAACAGGCCGATGAACACGCCGACCGTCGACATGACCACGGCGAACAGGATCAGGAAGGCCGAGTAGAAGCTGTTGAACTGGGTCACCAGGATCACCGCCATGATGAACAGCGCCACCGGCAGCGCTCGGCCGAACAGGAACTGGCTCGCCTTCTTCTGTTCCTCGTCCTCGCCCTTGAAGGTGACTTCGATGCGCTCGTCGAGGCCGGCCGATTGGATCCATTGGCGGAGTTCCCGCGCCTTCCGGTCGACCAACAGGCCGGCGGCGACGTCGGACTTCACCGTCATCACGCGCCGGCCGTCGGAGCGGTTGAGCTTGCCGACCCGGGGTTTCGCCTGCTTGGTGACGAAGTTGCCGATGGGCACCTGGCCGACGGCGGTCGTCGTGCGGATCGAATCCAATTGGGCGATGGTCCGGTAGGCCTTGGGGTAGCGGACCCGGATGTCGATCTCGTCGTCGGAATCGTCGGGCCGGTATTCGCCGAGCTTGATGCCCGTCGAAACCATCTGCACGGTCCGGCCGATCAGGTCGACGCTGGCCGCGAACTTCGCCGCCTGGGCCCGGTCGACGGACATTTCCCAATCGATGCCCGGCAGCGCCCGGTCGTCCTCGGCGTTGGTGAAGCCGCCGAGCTCGGCCATGCCCTGGCGCACCCGCGCCACCGCGCCCGGCAGCAGCTCCGGGAACCGGGACGCCAGGCGCACCTGCACGGGCTTGCCGATGGGCGGGCCGGCTTCCTCCTTGCGGCGGTCGACGATGACGCCGGCGAGGTCGCGGGTGTGGGCGTTGATCTCGGCGAGGATCTCGTTGGCCTTGCGGCGCGCCCACCAGTCGGTGAACTCCAGCGTGATGTTGCCGATGATGTCCTCGGCCTCGTTGGATCCGCCGCCTTGGCCGCCGCCGGCGGCGCCTGTGCGGGTGTAGACGGTGTCGAACTCGCCGCGCTCGGCGTTGATGGCGAGGATGCGGCCCTCGACCTCGCGCATCAATCGGTCCTTCTCCATGACCGAAAGGTTGCCGCGCGCCTTGACCTGCAGGATGGCGCGTTCCGGCTCGACGTCGGGGAAGAACTCGACGCCCTTGCCGAACTGACCGTAGACGAGTTGGACGCCGACCAGGAACACCACCGCGGCGATCAGGACCTTGAAGGGATGGCGGAGCGCGCCACCGAGGAATTTCAGGTAACCGCCGGTGAACCCGCCGATGTCGTCGAGGCTGCCGGCCTCGCTACCGGCCAGGTTGCGGGCGATCTCGGGATTGGCCGACCCGGTGGCCGGCCTCAGATTCAACCGCGGGAACAATCCGCCGAGCACGCCGACGATCCGAGCCGCCACCCGGCTCAGCCTGGCGCCCAGCGTCGGCACGAAGATCAACGCCATGGTCAGCGACGCCGCCAACGTCGCGATCAGGGTGAGCGGCAGGAACTTCATGAATTCGCCGACCACCCCGGGCCAGAACATCAACGGCAGGAAGGCCGCCAGCGTCGTCGCCGTCGAGGCGATGATCGGCCAGGCCATGCGTTTCGCCGCCAGGCCGTAGGCGTCCCGGGCCGCCTCGCCCTCGCTCATCTTGCGGTCGGCGTACTCGGTAACCACGATGGCCCCGTCCACCAGCATGCCGACGGCCAGGATCAGCGAGAACAGGACGACCATGTTGATGGTCAGCCCGGCGGCGCCGAGGACCAGGATGCCGGTCAGGAAGGAGCCCGGGATGGCGAGGCCGACGAGGCCGGCCGAGCGCACGCCCAAGGCCCAGACGACGACGATCATCACCAGCAGGATGGCGGCGATGACGTTGTTCTGCAGGTCGTTCAACATGTCGCGAATCTGGTCCGACTTGTCGGCGTTGAAGCGGACCTGGACGGCGTCGCGGAGCGCCGGGCGCCAGTTCTCGCGTTCCTCGGCGACCAGGGCGCGGACCTTGGCCACCGTGTCGATGATGTTCTCGCCGGTGCGCTTCGAGACTTCCAGCGCCACCGCGCTCTTGCCGCCGACGCGGGCGAAGCTGGTCGCGTCCTTGAAGCCGCGCCGCACCTCGCCGATATCGCCTAGCGTCACCACCGCGTCGCCGTCGGCCTTCACCGGCATGGTGACGATGTCGCTGACGGTCTCGAACAATCCCGGAACCTTCAGGGTGAAACGGCCGAGGCCGGTGTCCTGGGCGCCGGCGGCGACCAAGAGGTTCGAGTTCCGGACCGCGTCGACGGTCTCGATCACGGAAAGGCCGTAGCTCTCGATCTTCACCGGGTCGATGAGGATCTCCACCAGTTCCTCGCGATCCCCGGCGATCTCGACCTGCAGGATCTCCGACAGACCCTCGATGCGGTCGCGCAGGTCGCGGCCGAGTCTGAGCAGCGCGCGCTCCGGCACGGCGCCAGACAGCGTCACGATGACCACCGGGAACAGGCTGAAGTTGACCTCGTGGACCTCGGGCTCGTCGGTGTCGCTGGGAAGTTCCGGCTTCGCCAGGTCGACCTTCTCGCGGACGTCGTCGAGCGCCGTGTCGGCGTCGAAGCCGGCCTCGAACTCGAGCGTCACGTTGGCGCCGCCCTCGTAGCCCGACGCCCGCTTCTCCTTGACGCCCTCGATCTGGCGCAGT
>JAPPPF010000184.1 GCA_028817665.1 Magnetovibrio sp.
CTTGGGCGTGTTCCTGGCCTGGCCGGAAGTCATCACCTGGCTGCCGGACCTGATGATCAAGAAGTTCTAGGGGTCAGTCTTCCGAGGGGGTCCGTTTGCGGATCAGGCATTTCTGGATCCCCTCGAAGACCAACACGCCATCCTGATTGTGGACCGTGGAGGCCAGCGTGACCACGCCGGTGGTCCGTTGTTCGGTCAGCTCACTGATTTCCAGCATCGGGTAAACCGTGTCGCCGTTGTAGACCGGCGCCAGCATGCGGCCCGACATCTCCAGCATGGCGACCAGCGATTCGTCGACCACGTGCGGGAACATGCCGGCGCCCGGCGCGCACTGGATCATTACCTGCATGGCGTGCGCCAGAAGGCCCTTGTGGCCGCGCGCCTTGCAGTACTCGATATCGTAATGGATCGGATGATTGTCACCCGACGCCAGTTGGAAGGCCGCGAACAGCGCGTCGGTCATGGTCCGGGACGGGATCGGGAAGCGTTGGCCGAGCTTGAGGTCCTCGAAATAGGCGGGCTCGCAGAGCCGGTAGTCCTTGAAATCGATGGCGTCGGTCATGGCGGATCCCCCGGCTGGTATGACAAGCGCAGCATCCTAGCGGCGCCCATGGGCGGTTGAAAGCAACACGCCGCCGGCGGTTCAAGGGATGAAATCGCGATGAAACGGCGGGCCGCGATCGGGGGCGGCGCGGCCGCGCCTAGTCTCCGATGCCGAGCGCCGCCTCGACCCGGCCAATCCAGGCCCGCACCCGGGTATAGGGCTTGAGTTCGAAGCCGCCTTCGTGGGCCCAGCGCGTGTAGGCGACGAGGCCGATGTCGGCGCAACTGACGGCGTCGCCGACCAGGAACCCGCCGTCGGCGAGCCAGCCATCCATGGTGTCCAGCGCCCGGTAGCCGCGTTCCACCTTCTCCTTGTCGAGATCCGCCAGCGGCGTCTTCAGGTAATGGTGCTGGAACCGGCAGACGGCGATATAGGGCTCGTGGCTGTACTGCTCCCAGAACAGGTATTCGTGCATCCGGGCGCGGGCATAGGCATCCTCGGGAACAAGTGCGCTGCCCTCCGCCAGATGCAGGATGATGGCGTTGGATTGCGCGAGATGTCGGCCGTCGTCCAACTCCACGGTCGGCACCTGGCCGAAGGCATTCATCGCCAGGAACTCGGGTGTGCGGGTCTCGCCGGCGAGGATGTCGACGTCGATCCATTCGTAGGGAATGCCGAGATGGTCGGCGGTCCACTTCACCTTCAGGCAGTTGCCCGAAATACGGTCGCCGTAGATCTTCATCGATTCAGCGCGGAAGCTCGGTGGCGCCCATCAGGTATTGGTCGATGGCGCGGGCGCACTGCCGGCCCTCGCGGATCGCCCAGACCACCAACGACTGGCCGCGCCGCATGTCGCCGGCGGCGAACACCTTGTCGATGGAGGTGGCGTAGTCGTCCGTATTGGCGAGGACGTTGCCGCGCTCGTCGAACTCGACGCCGAAGTTGGACAGCATGCCCTCGTGGACCGGATTGACGAAGCCCATGGCGAGGAGCACCAGGTCGGCCTTGAGCTCGAACTCGGAACCCGGAACCTCGGTCATCTTGCCGTCCTGCCAATCGAGGCGGACGCCCTGCAGCGTCGTCACCTTGCCGTCCTTGCCGAGGAACGCCTTGGTGGCGACGGCGAAGTCGCGCTCGCAGCCTTCCAGGTGCGACGACGAAGTCCGGAGCTTCATCGGCCAATCGGGCCAGGTCAGCCCCTTGTCGGGCTTGTCCGGCGGAACCGGCATGATCTCCATCTGGGTGATCGAGGCGGCGCCGTGGCGGTTAGACGTGCCGACGCAGTCGGAGCCCGTGTCGCCGCCGCCGATGACGACGACGTGCTTGCCGGTGGCCAGGATCTCCTTGTTGTCGGCGATGAACTCGCCGGAAACGCGGCGGTTCTGCTGGGTCAGGAAGCGCATGGCGAAATGGATGCCGTCCAGCTCGCGGCCCGGAACCGGCAGGTCGCGCGGCTGTTCGGATCCGCCGGTCAGCGCGATCGCGTCGAAGTTGATCAGAAGCCCCATGGCCTTGACGTTGTCGCCGACGTGGCTGTTCGGGCGGAACTCGACGCCTTCCGCCTGCATCTGCGCCATGCGCCTATCGATCAGGTGCTTCGACATCTTGAAATCGGGAATGCCGTAGCGGAGCAGACCGCCGATCTTGGCGTTCTTCTCGAACACCACCACCGAATGGCCGGCGCGGGCCAGTTGCTGGGCGCAGGCCATGCCGGCGGGGCCGGAGCCGACCACGGCGACCCGCTTGCCGGTCGAATGGGCCGAAATCTGCGGCTCGATCCAGCCTTCCTCCCAGCCGCGGTCGACGATGGCGCACTCGATGGTCTTGATGGTCACTGGCTCGTCGGTGATGTTCAACGTGCAGGCTTCCTCGCAGGGCGCCGGGCAGACGCGGCCGGTGAACTCGGGGAAATTGTTGGTCGAATGCAGGACGTCGATCGCCTGGCGCCAGTCGCCGCGGTAGACCAGGTCGTTCCAGTCCGGGATGATGTTGTTGACCGGGCAGCCCTGGTGGCAGAACGGGATGCCGCAATCCATGCAGCGCGCGCCCTGGCGGGTCAACGCGTCGTCGGCCAACGGCACGAAGAACTCGTCGTAGTGCTCGACCCGCTCGGAGACCGGCGTATAGGTCCGGTCCTCGCGCTCGATCTCCATGAAACCGGTGGGCTTGCCCATGGGTCCGTCTTTCCTTCCCGTGTTCGTCTATTCGCCGGCGGCGGCGGTCAGTTCGTCATCGACGGCCGCGTCGTTCTTGGCCGTCATCTCGAGGATGGCGCGGCGGTAGTCCACCGGCATGATCTTGACGAATTTCGGCAGGTAGGCCTGCCAGTCGTCGAGGATCGCCCGCGCCCGCTCGCTGTTGGTGTAGCGCAGGTGGCGCTCGATCAGGAAGCGCAGCCGCTTCTCGTCGTCGCCGAGCATGTCGGCCATCACGTCGGCCAGGCTATCGGCTTCCAGGTCGGTCAGCGGGCGGTCCGGGTCGACCGGCCCGGCCTCGTCGAACACGGGCTCCAGCTCGACCATGGCCGTGTTGCACCGCTTCTCGAAATTTCCTTCCTCATCAAGCACATAGGCGACGCCGCCCGACATGCCGGCGGCGAAGTTGCGGCCCGTGGCACCGATCACCACGACGCAGCCCCCGGTCATGTACTCGCAGCCGTGATCGCCGACGCCCTCGACGACGGTGACCGCGCCGGAGTTGCGGACGGCGAAGCGCTCGCCGGCGACGCCGCGGAAATAGCACTCGCCGGCGATGGCGCCGTAGAGCACCGTGTTGCCGATGATGATGTTGTCCTCGGCGACGATCGGGCTGGCGGCGGTCGGATAGACGATCAGGCGGCCGCCCGAGAGCCCCTTGCCGACGTAGTCGTTGGCGTCGCCCTCGAGTTCCAGGGTGACGCCGCGCGCCAGCCAGGCGCCGAAGCTCTGTCCGGCGTTGCCCTTCATCTTGATGTGGACGGTGTCGTCGGCGAGGCCGGCGTGGCCGTAGCGCTGGGCGATCTGGCCCGACAGCATGGTGCCGACGGTGCGGTTGACGTTGCGCACCGGCTTCTCGATGCTCACCGGCGTGCGGTTCTCCAGGGCCGGCTGGGCCATGGCGATCAGTTCCTGGTCGAGCGCCTTGTCGAGGCCGTGGTCCTGTTCCTCGCAGTTGTAGACGGCGACGCCCTCGCCGGCCCGGGGCTTGGCGAAGAGCTTCGAGAAATCGAGGCCCTTGGCCTTCCAGTGGTCGACGGCGTCGCGGGTGTCGAGCCGGTCCATCCGGCCGATCATCTCGTTGAAGGTGCGGAAGCCCAGCTCGGCCATGATCTCGCGAACTTCCTCGGCGACGAAGCTGAAGAAGTTGACGACGTGCTCGGGCTGGCCGGTGAAGCGCTTCCTGAGCTCCGGATCCTGGGTGGCGACGCCGACCGGGCAGGTGTTGAGATGGCACTTGCGCATCAGGATGCAGCCCGACGAGATCAGTGCCGCCGTGGCGAAGCCGAACTCGTCGGCGCCCAAAAGCGCGCCGACGACGACGTCGCGGCCGGTACGGAGGCCGCCGTCCACCTGCACGGCGATGCGGCCCCTGAGCCGGTTCAGGACCAGCGTCTGATGGGTTTCGGCGAGGCCGATCTCCCAGAACGATCCGGCGTTCATGATCGAGGTCAGCGGGCTCGCGCCGGTGCCGCCGTCGTTGCCGGAGATGGTCACGTGGTCGGCGTGCGCCTTGGAGACGCCGGCGGCGACGGTGCCGACGCCGACCTCGGAGACCAGCTTCACCGAGATCCGGGCCTTCGGGTTGGCGTTCTTCAAATCGTGGATGAGTTGCGCCAGGTCCTCGATGGAATAGATGTCGTGGTGCGGCGGCGGCGAGATCAGGCCGACGCCCGGCGTCGAATGGCGGACCCGGGCGATCCACTCGTCGACCTTGTGGCCGGGCAACTGGCCGCCCTCGCCGGGCTTCGCGCCCTGCGCCATCTTGATCTGGATGTCGTCGGAATTGACCAGGTATTCCGTGGTCACGCCGAAGCGGCCCGACGCCACCTGCTTGATAGCGGAGCGCATGGAATCCCCATTCTCCATGGGTTCGTAGCGCGACGCTTCCTCACCGCCCTCGCCGGTGTTCGACTTACCGCCGATCCGGTTCATGGCGATCGCCAGGTTGGTGTGCGCTTCCCAGGAAATGGAGCCGAAGGACATGGCGCCCGTGGCAAACCGCTTGACGATCTCGGAGGCGGGTTCCACTTCCTCCAACGGCAGCGGCACGCCGGCCCGCTTCAGGCGGAACAGGCCACGCAGATTCTTCAGCTTCTCATCTTGGTCATTGACCTTCTTGGTGAAGGCCTTGAATCCGTCGTAGTTGCCGGACCGCACCGCGTGCTGCAGGGCGCCGACCGTTTCCGGCTTCCAAACGTGTTCCTCGCCGCGCAGGCGGAACGCGTATTCACCGCCCACATCCAAGGCATTGGCCAGGACAGGGTCAGGGCCGAAGGCGCCGGCGTGGCGGCGCACCGTTTCCTTGGCGATCTCGGCCAGGCCGACCCCCTCAATCATGGTCGCGGTCTTGGTGAAGTACTGTTCGACGAACTCGCTCGACAGGCCGACAGCATCGAAGATCTGGGCGCCGCAATAGGACTGGTAGGTGGAGATGCCCATCTTCGACA
>JAPPPF010000156.1 GCA_028817665.1 Magnetovibrio sp.
ATCTCGTCGGCGGCGTCGACGACGATCACCCGCCAGCCGCCCTCGCCCGCCGTCAGCGCGAAGAAACCCTGGGTCCGCCTGACGTCGTCGACGACGATCTCGGTGCGCGGCTTGCCGCGGTCGTTAAAGGACTTCTCGATGCTCAGGAGATCGGCGTGGCCGCCGGCGGCGACGCGGCGGAACACCGGGTCGTCGGGCGCCACGTAGAGCGAACCGGCCGCGCCCGGGGCCGCCAGATCGCCGCCGAACAGCCCGCCGTCGGCGGCGCCGGCGTTGGCCAGGACATAGCGGGCGAAACGGTACGCCAGCGTCGCCTTGCCGATGCCCTTCGGTCCGGAAATCAGCCAAGCGTGGTGCAGCCGCCCGCCGTCGAAGGCGGCCCTGAGCGCCGCCTCGGCCGCACCGTGGCCCTCGAGCTCGGGGTTTTCGCGGGGCGCCGGAATATCTTCCGCCGCGTCTTCCGGTTTCGCCTTGCCCGCCATCCGGTCGGCTCCCGCCTCAATCAAGTCCGGCGCGCAGCCTTTCCTCGACGACGGCGAGGACGCGCGCGTGCACGCTATCTTCGTCCGCCGTGGCGTCGATGACAACACATCGATCCGGCTCGGCGCGGGCGATCGCGAGAAAGCCCTCGCGGAGCCGTTCGTGAAAGTCCCGTGACATGCGCTCGTAGCGGTCCTCGGCGCCGTCGCGGCCTTGCGTGCGGGCCAGGCCGTCGGCCACCGGCAGGTCGAGAATCAGCGTCAAATCGGGGCGGAAATCCCCGAAAATCAAGGCGTGAAGCGCCGCAACCCGGTCCGGGTCGAGGCCGTGCCCGTAGCCTTGATAGGCCAGCGTCGAATCGTGAAACCTGTCGGAGATCACCCATTTCCCGGCGCCGAGCGCCGGACGCACGACACCGGCCACGTGCTCGACCCGCGCGGCGTTGTGCAGCAACGCCTCGGTGTCGGGCTGCCAGCGGTCGACGGCGCCGGAAACCAGGAGCCGGCGGATTTCCTCCGCCGCCTCGGAACCGCCCGGTTCGCGGGTGCTGACAACGGTTTTCCCCGCGCTCCCGAGAGCGGCGGCCAGCCGCGATACCTGGGTCGACTTGCCGGCGCCTTCACCGCCCTCGAACGTGATGAACCGGCCGGTTTCCGTGTCGTTCATCACCGCCCCGCGGTCAACCGGCTTCGCCGAACAGGATCGTGCTCAAGGCCGCCCACAACCGGCCGATGACGCCGAGACGCCGGACGTCGGCGCCGGCGGTCACGGGGACCGAGATGTCGGGTTGTCCGGGCGCCTTGATGAGGACCTTGCCGACCACGTCGCCCGTCTTGATCGGGGCCGGGATCGGGCCGTCATAGACCACCGTCGCCTTCAACTTGCGCCGCGCCTTGCGCGGCATCGTCACCAGTACGTCCTGGGTCACCACCAGCGGCACGCGCGGCTCGGTGCCCAGCCACACGGCCGCGTCCTCGACCGTGGCGCCGGCCTTGAAGAGCGCGTAGTTGTTGAATTCCCGGAACCCCCACTCGAGCAGGCGTTCCGGCTCGCGGCTGCGTTCCTTCTTCGATTTCAGGCCGTTGACCACCAGGATCAGCCGCCGTCCGCCGCGGGTCGCCGACGCGGTCAGGCCATAGCCCGATTCCTGGGTATGCCCGGTTTTCAGGCCGTCGGCGTTCATTTCCTTGTAAAGCAACGGATTGCGGTTCATCTGGCGGATGCCGTTGTAGGTGAATTCGGTCTCCGAGAAATACCGGTAGTATTCGGGGAAATCGTCGACCAGCCGGCGCGCTAGGACGCCGAGGTCGCGCGGCGTCATCCGGTGTTCGGGGTGCGGCCAGCCGGTGGCGTTCTTGAAAACGCTCTCGGTCAGCCCGAGTTCGCGCGACCGCTCGGTCATTTCCGCGGCGAAGGCGGCCTCGCTGCCCGACAAACCTTCGGCGACGACGATGCACGCGTCGTTGCCCGATTGCACGATGATGCCGCGGATCAAATCCTCGATGCGGACCCGCTTCTTCGGGTTCAGGAACATGGTCGAGCTGCCGCTCTTCGCGCCGCCCTTGCGCCAGGCGTTCTCCGAGACCCAGAAGGTGTCGTCCAAGGACAGGGAGCCATCCTTCAGGCGCTCGAACAACATGTAGAGCGTCATCAGCTTGCTCATCGAGGCCGGCGCCATCAGGCTGTCGGCGTTCTTCGCCAGCAGGGTTTCACCGGTCGCGACCTCGACCAGGATGGCCGAGGCGGCGACCGTCTCGGTGGCGCGCAGCGGGCTCGCCGGAAGCAGCGCGCAAATTACCGCGAAAATCGAAAAAAATCTTTTAATCATTTGATTTATTTATGTCTTCCATGTTTCAAGCCGTATGGCGTTCGGCCCGGTTGCCGACCCGTCATTCGACGATGATCCGGGCGTTTTCATAGCCCGCCTGGGTGACCCGGTCGAGCATCCGGTCGGCCGCCGCGACATTCTCCAGGGGCCCGACCCGGACCCGGAACAGATCCTGGCCGTTGACCAGGACGCTGGTCACCTTGACCGGCCCGATGGGGCTGAGGCGCGCCCGCACCTTGTTGGCGTTGGCGTATTGGCCGAAGGCGCCGGCCTGCACGTAGATGCTAGACGGCCTCACCGGCTTGTTCGAGACCTTGCCGGTCACTGGCTCCGGGAGTTCGCGGCCCTGCGGCGGCGCAGCTTCGGCGGCGGGTTGCGCGGGCGCCGGCGCCGGTTTCGGCGGCGGCAGGCTGGCGATCGGCTCGCTCGCCTTGGCGCCGGTCGGCGGCGGCAGCTGTTCGGCGTTCACCTTGGCCTTCGGCAGCCGCTTCACGGTGATCGGCGAACCGGTCTGCGCCAGTTGCTTCTGGCTCTTCAGGCGCGACGCGATGGCGCGGCTCTTGTCGGCGAGGATCTGCACCCGGACCTTCGCGGTGCCCTTGCGCTGAAACCCCAGCAGCTGCGAGCCGCGCCGGGACACGTCGATGATCCGGCCGCGCGCGAACGGGCCGCGGTCATTGACCTTGAGAACCAGGCTGCGGCCGTTCTCGAGATTGGTGACGCGGACGTAACTGGGCATCGGCAGGGTGCGGTGCGCCGCCGTCAGGGCGTTCATGTCGTAGATTTCGCCGTTCGCGGTGCGCCGGCCGTGGAACTTGGTGCCGTACCACGACGCGATGCCGGTCTCGTCGAAGTCGTAGTCTTCCTTCGGATAGTACCAGATGCCGCCGATCTGATAGGGCTTGCCGACCTTGTACTCGGCAGACGGTTTCTCCTCGACGGCGTCGACGACGCGTTTCGCCGAATGGATGGCGAGCTGCGTTTCGGCACACGCGCTCACCAGAATGGCCGCCGTCACGGCGAACCAAATCCGCCAGGAACCCGTTATCCGTCGCATGCCCCAACCATCATAAGACCGTTGGCAGATTGCCCATATCTTGTGCCGAAAACAAGTGAAATCACTCCATATTGTAGGATTCGCCATCACTTCGTGGTGACTACTTGGCCCGCGCGCGCATGTGTCGGATCAACGCCTTGGTCGGGTAAGCATCGGGCGGCAATGTGGCGTCAATTTGATACGCCTTAATCGCCTTCCGGGTCTTCGGCCCGACGCGCCCGTCCGGCACCCCGGGATCGAACCCCAGGCGCGCCAGAAGGCGTTGCATTTCAAGGATATTCTGGCGCGACAGCGGGCCGTCGTCGGCGAGCTTCGCGACCAACGGCCCCTGCCCGGCCAGGCGGTCGGCGAGATGGCCGACCGCCAGCGCGTATAGGTGCGAGCGGTTCCAGACCAGGATCGTCCGGTAGTTCCGGTAGACCAGGAACGCCGGCCCCCGGTAGCCGGCCGGCAGCATCACCGAGGCCTCGACGTCGACTTTCGGCAGGCTTCCGCCGTCGGCGCGGCGGATTCCGAGCGATTGCCATTCGGCGAGGGATTTCCGGGTATCGGTGCCGGCCAGCGCGATATCGAACCCCTTCGGGATGCGGATCTCGCGGCCCCAGGTCCGGTCCTTGTCCCAGCCCGAGCGGCTCAGATAATGCGCCGCCGAGGCGAAGATGTCGGGCAGGCTGTTCCACAGGTCGCGCTTGCCGTCACCGTCGAAATCGACGGCGAAATCCCGGTAGGTGGTGGGGATGAACTGATGGTTGCCCATGGCTCCGGCCCAGGAGCCCTTGACCGAGGTCGGGAAATGGCCGCCGTCGATCAATTGCAGCACGGCGAGCAGTTGTTCGCGGAAGAACCGGGCGCGGCGGCGGTCGTGCGCCAGGGTGACCAGCGCGCCCACCACTGGGAACACGCCCGTGTATTGACCGAAATTGCTCTCCAGGCCCCAGAAGGCGACCAGGAACCGGGGCTGCACGCCGTATTTCTTGGAGACCCGCCGGAGCAGCGCCGCGTGCTTCTTCAGCATCTCGCGGCCGATGGCGATGCGTTTCTCCGAAATCGCCTTCTTGAAGTAGCTGCCGAGCGTCAGCGTGAACTCCGGCTGGCGGCGATCCAGCTCGATGACGCGGGGTATCGGCTGCACGCCGCCGAGCGCCGCGTACAAGGTGGCTGCGCCGACGCAGCGCTTCTCCTCATCGGACCTGAGTTCGGTGAGCCACGGCTGGAACGGCGGCGGCGGCGCCACGGTCTTCGCGGCGGCGGCCGCGGACGCGAGCATGGCCGCCGCGAGGGCCGGGATCGCCATCCGATATCGCCAGGATGTTGGGTTCATTTCATTCACTCTTCCAAAAAGGGGCGGCCAGCCTGGCACAGAACCGTTAACAATTAGCCATCTGGACCGGGAAAAAGCGCGTCCGAGCGGTCGGTGACCCAATAGAAAAACAGCCCCAGGCATTCGTGCAGCGCCCGTGTCAGCGAACCTAGGCCGCTGGAGAAATTGAACCGGAGTTCAAAGGCTCTGTCACCGGGCGTCGAAAAATCCACCGGATAGGCGATGACCCGCCATCCGGCTTGCCGGTAGGTGCCGACGGCGCGCGGCATGTGAAAGGCCGACGTCACCAGCACCCAGGTCTCGCCGGGCTTGGGCCCGGCGAGCTCGAAGGTGAACCGGGCGTTCTCGGCGGTGTTGCGCGCCTGGCTCTCGTAGATGATGCGCCCGGGATCCAGGCCCATGTCGGCGAAAACGCCGGGGGCGTGTGTGGCCTCTTTGAAATCCGGGAGGAAGACATCGCCGGCACCGCCGGAAAAGATGATCCGGGCTTCGGGGTAGCGC
>JAPPPF010000180.1 GCA_028817665.1 Magnetovibrio sp.
ATATAGGCCCCGGCGGGCGCCCCTGAAAGGGACTTTCCGGCGCCCATCCGGGACTTGCAATCGGGCCCGCGTTGGCTTCTTATCGGGACCCACGAACCCCGCCACCAACCGAGAGTCCCGCCCACCATGCGCGCCGAAATCGAAACCATGGCCTCCGAGATCAAGCAGTCCGTCGAGCTGCTGAGGAGGCATCTTTGACTACGACCAAGCCCAACTCCGCCTGGAAGAACTGAACGCGCTGGCCGAGGACCCCGATCTCTGGAACGACCCGGAGAAAGCCCAGAAGGTGATGCGCGAGCGCGGCCAGCTCGAACAGGGCCTGAAGGCCATCGACGAGATGCAGCGCGACCTCGACGACAACGTCGAGATGATCGAGCTCGGCGAGATGGAGGACGACGCCGATGTCGTCGCCGAGGCCGAGGCGGCGATCGCCCAGCTCAAGGAGAAGGCGGCGGTGGCCGAACTGCAGACGCTGTTGTCGGGCGAGGCCGACGCCAACGACTGCTTCCTCGAGATCAATGCCGGCGCCGGCGGCACCGAGGCCCAGGACTGGGCCGAGATGCTGCTCCGCATGTACACCCGCTGGTGCGAGCAAAAGGGCTATAAGGTCGAGTGGCTTGAGGAAAGCGCCGGCGAGGAGGCCGGCATCAAGTCGACGACCCTGAAGGTCTCGGGCCTCAACGCCTACGGCTGGCTGAAGACCGAATCGGGCGTCCACCGGCTGGTCCGCATCTCGCCCTACGATTCGAGCGCGCGCCGGCACACGTCCTTCGCCTCGGCCTGGATCTATCCGGTGATCGACGACGACATCGAGATCACGGTCGAGGAGAAGGACCTGCGCGTCGACACCTACCGGGCGTCCGGCGCCGGCGGCCAGCACGTCAACAAGACCGACTCAGCCGTCCGCATGACCCACATCCCGACGGGCATCGTCGTGCAGTGCCAGAACGACCGCTCGCAGCACAAGAACCGGGCCCAGGCCATGGCGATGATGAAGGCGCGGCTCTACGAGGCCGAACTGCAGCGCCGCGAGGAGGAAAGCCAGGCCGAGCACGACGCCAAGACCGACATCGGCTGGGGCCACCAGATCCGCTCCTACGTCCTGCAGCCCTACCAGATGGTCAAGGACCTCCGGACCGAGGTCGAGACCTCGAACACCCAGGCCGTCCTCGACGGCGATTTGGACCAATTCATGGCCGCGGCCCTGGCGCAGCGGGTCAGGGGCGAGGAGGCCTGAGGCGCCGGCGGTTACGGCCGTTCACATCTCAGGAAATTGTCCGCGTCCATACGCATGCATACGCATTTCCGGACATTCGCCGCACCGCCTCCAATGTTTTCAACGGCTTGCACGCGTATAGGCTTGCGAAAAGAAGCCGACGGATACGCATCGCATGGACATTTCGGCCAAACCCTTGATTCTCCAAAGGCCTGTATGCATCCGTCGGCATTCCGTAGCCGTGGGGACGGCCTGCATGCCAATTATCGTCATCACCGGGCTCGACCCGGTGATCCACGACTTTGCTTGAAGCACGCGGCACCGTCTGAAGTCGTGGACGCCCGGATCACGTCCGGGCATGACGGCGGGACGGGGAGCCGTCGCCCGTGTTTTCAACCGCCCGTCGCAACGTCTCCATCGCCCCCGGCGGCGCCCCGAAACGCCGGAGCCGGCGAGGCGGAGCCCTATTCACAATGACAAATAGCGTGCGACGGCCGATCGTCGGGCCGCGCGATTTGTAAAAGAACATAGCAAGAATATTAAGGAATGTCAACCTATTTGACATGGTTGACTCGCTGCGGGCACCCACGGCTTAACGCCGGCGCGAACGAGAGACGGGGATGGCCGGATCAAGTTCGGCCATGACGAGACGGGAAGGTGGAAACCCGTGCTAGATGAACAGGCTCAACGCACCCAGGACCAGGAGCGCGAGGCCGACCGCGGCGACGGCGCTGTAGCCCATGACGTTGATGAGAAACTTGAGGGAAATCGGATCGTTCTGGTTCATTTCAATCTCTTCGCTTCACTAAGTTTGTCTCAGCCTGCCGGGGGGTTGCCGCCCCGTCGGATGTTTCGGACGGGGCCCATCATAGCCGCCCCGGCGCGCGCGTTCCAGTTTCGGTTTGCGGCCCGCTCATTCGGGCGGCCAGGTGGCCGCCACCGAGGGCCGCTGATAGATCGCGTCCGCCCAAGTGCTGAGGTCCGGGTGGCCGCTGCGCCAATCGATGCCGGGATTTCGGCGCTCCAGGCCCAGGGCCGCGACCAGGGTGATCTGCGCCATGTTCAACTCGCCCCGCATCAGCGGATGGCCGATCTCGCGCTCCCAGACGGCGGCCATGCGGCGGCATCTCTGGCGCTCGTGTTCGATGGTGGTCGGGCCGCGCTCGTTCTCGGGGCGGTGCAGCTCGCGGCTCCAGACGCTGAGCCCGTCGAGCAGGCTGCGGGCCAGCGCCTCGAGGCGCCGCGATTCCCAGCCCGCCTCGCCGCCGGGATGGTCGAACAGGGGGGCGCCGTCCAGGTGGTCGAGGTAGCGGCAGATGAGCTGCGATTCCTCCAAGCCGACGCCGTCGTCGCGGACCAGGTAGGGCACGCGGCCCGACGGGTTTACGGCGTAATAGGGGCTGTCCACCGTCCGGGTCTTCGCGCCGATGACCTCGACCCGGTCCTCGAGGCCCTTCTCGATGACCACGATGCGGGCCATCCGGGCGAAGGGCGAGGTGAAGGTGACGTAGAGTTTCATCGGTTCGAAGCACCCCTCACATCTCGATCACCAGCTTGCCGAAGTGCCGGGCCGAGCGCATGCGCCGGAAGGCGTCCGGGGCGTCGGCGAAGGCGAAGGTCTCGTCGATCACCGGGCGCAGCTGGTGGCGGTCGATGGCCCGGTTCATGGCCCGGAACATCTCGCGCGAGCCGACGTAGATGCCCTGGACGGTCAGCGACTTCCGCATGATGTCGGTGGGCACGATCTCGCCGCCGGCGCCGGTCAGGATGCCGATCAGGGCGACGGTGCCGCCGACCCGGACGGCCTGGATGGATTTCCCGAGGGTGCCGGGGCCGCCGACCTCGACGACCCGGTCGGCGCCGCCGCCGGTGGCCTCGATGACGGCGCGCTCCCACTCGGGCGTCGTCCGGTAGTTGATCGTGGCGCCGGCGCCCAAGGCCGTCATGCGGTCCAGTTTCTCGTCGCTCGACGACGTCACCACCGTCGTCGCGCCCATGAGCGCGCAGAACTGCTGGGCGAACACCGAGACTCCGCCGGTGCCGAGCAAAAGCACCGTGTCGCCGGCCTTGACGCCGCCGGCGCACATCAGCGCGTGCCAGGCGGTCAAGGCCGCGCACGGCAGCGTCGCCGCCTCCGCGAGGCTCAGGTGCGCCGGCACCGGGACGACGCCCCGGGCGTTCAGCACCACGTCTTCGGCCAGCATGCCGCCGACGGCCGGGTCGTTGCCGCCCAAGGCCGAGGCCATGGCGGCCGGGGTGATCGGGCCGGCGGTCCAATCCTGGAAGAAGCACCCGGCGACCCGTTCGCCGACTTCGATCCCGGTGACGCCGGCGCCGAGCGCGGTGACGGTGCCGGCGCCGTCGGAGTTCGGCACGCTCGGGTAGGGGAGGCCGCGGGCCTCGGGGTCGAGGGTGGTCGAGAGGTCGCGGTAGTTGATGGAATTGGCGGCGAGCTTCACCGCCACCTGGCCGGGCCCCGGCTCGGGCGCCGGCCGTTCGTTCAGTTGCAAGGCCTCGATGCCGCCGGCCGAGGTGATCTCCCAGGCTTTCATGCGCGTCCTCCCTTCCGCCGTTCGCCGCCTACTGCAGGATGAATTCCTTGAAAAGGACGCCGTGCACGCGGCCCGGCGCGATCACCTAGTTGAGGATCCGGGTCAGGTCGAAGCGCAGCGCGTTGGCGCCGGCCTTGCCGACCAGATCCTGGCGTTCCTGGTCGCGGAGATGCGTGGTGATGGCGTCGATGACCTCGGTCTGCTTGTCGGTCAGCTTCTCCAGGTCGTGGTCGCCGAGCTGCACGACGACGATGGCGCGCAGGAACGGCGAGCGGCAGCGCCCGGTCTTCAGGTCCGACTTGATCTGCGGCAGCTCGTGGGTGACCGGCGTGCCGAGTTCGAGCTCGGCCGAGGTCTTCTCGCGCTGGATGCCGAACAGCGGATCGAGGAAGCCCAGGAAGAAGGCGACGAGGCCGCCGACAACCATGAGGACGGCGAGGCCGCTGCCGGCCATCATCAGGATGGTCTTCATATCCTTCTTCTTCTTCGGCTTTTCCTCCTCTTCGCCTTCTTCTTCGAGGCCTTCGGGATCGAGATCGGCGGACATGGCGTGGCTCCTCGTCTGAACGGGTGGGGGTGATCGCGAGCCTCAGATTAACCCGAATCCCCCGCCCGCTGACAAGGCCCCCGTCGGCCGCGCGCCGCCGTCGCCCGCCCATCCTTCGACGGGCTCAGGATGAGGGAGGATCGCGTTCCGCCATCGATCCCGTCGGGGTTTCGGAGAAACCCCCATGCCGGGCCTGTCAAAGCATGCGCGGAGTATGTGCCTTCAGGCGTCGAAGGGGGCCCAGTAGGCCGGGTCCATGCCGGCGGCGGCGCGGGCGTCTGAGTTGAACGGCGGCTTCAGGACGCCGGCGAAGCGGGCCCGCAGCAGGTCGTGGAAATGGGCCACCGGGTCGAGGCCGCGGGCGCGGGCCAGGTGCTCGAACCAGCGCACCCCGGCGGCCACGTGGGGCACCTCCTCGGCGCCGATCCGGGCCAGGATCGCCGCGGTTTCCGCGTCGCCGTTTGCTTCCAGGCGCCGGACCGCGGCCGGCGTCGTGTCGAGGCCGCGCGCCTCCAGCACCATCGGCACCAGGGCGAGGCGCGCCATCAGGTCGTCGGCGGTGTTGGCGGCGGCCTCCCAGAGCCCGTCGTGGGCTGGCAGCTCGCCGTAGGCCGAGCCCAGCTCGGCCAGCCTTCGGCTCAGCAGATCGAAGTGCTCGGCCTCGTCGAGGGCGACGCCGACCCAGTCGTCGTGGAAGGCCCGGGGCATGGCCTCGCCGGTGAACCGCGCGACGATATCCCAGGCCAGGTCGATGGCGTTCAGTTCGATATGCGCGATGGCGTGGACGAAGGCGGCGCGCCCGGCGACGCCGCCCTTGCGCCGTCGCGGCATGTCGCGGGGCAGCCGAAGCGCCGGTTTCGGCGGCCGCGCCGGGCGGTCGGGGGGGCGGCCGGTACCGACCTCGGCGATGGCGCCGGCGCGCCAATCGGCGGCATGGGCGCGGGTCAGCGCCACCTTGGCCGCCGGATCCGGCTCGGCGAGGACGGCCAGCGCCGCCCGGCAGAGGGTCTCCGGGGCGCCGCTCACAAGGCCCGGGCGGCGTCCAGCACGGCCTCGGCGTGGCCCTTGACGCGGACCTTCGGCCAGACCTCGCGGATCACGCCCTCGGCGTCGATCAGGAAGGTGGTGCGGACGATTCCTAAGAACTCGCGGCCCATGAACTTCTTCATCCGCCAGACCCCGTAGGCCTCGCAGAGCGCGCCGTCCTCGTCGGAGACCAGGGCGAAGTTGAGGTCGTGCTTGGCCTTGAACTTGTCATGCCGGGCCGGACTGTCCTTCGACGCGCCGACGATCACCGTGTTGGCCTTGAAGAACTCGGCCGCCCGGTCGCGGAAGTCCTGGGCCTCGGTGGTGCAGCCCGGCGTCATGTCCTTGGGGTAGAAATAGAGCACCACGTTCGAGCCCTTGAGGTCGGCGAGCGCGAGGCTGCCGCCGCCGTCCGTGGGCAGGGTGAAATCGGGGGCGGTGTCGCCGGCGTCGACGGTCATGGGAACCTCCTTGGTTTGTGGCGCGGGCCTGGCCGAAAGATCGGCCAGCCGGGCGGTTCGATCAAGTCGCGGTTTCCGGCACCCAGAGCGCCAGCCATTCGGCGTAGACGACCGGGCCGTCGATGCCGTCGACCTCCATGGTGTGGCTGGTGGTCATCAGCGACCGGCCGTCGTCGCGGGCCTCCACCTTCATCAGCCCGATGCGGTCGCGGAGCCGGAAGCCCGCGCCGACGGGCACCGGCTTCAGGAAGCGCACCTTGTCGAGGCCATAGTTCAGCGTGAACGGCGCGTCGGCGGGCCGGAGCCCGGTCTGCTCCATGAAATAGAGGATGAAGTCCATCATCAGGAAGCCCTGCGCGATGGTGCCCCCGTACGGGCCGTCGGCGGCGGCCCGGGCCGGGTCCAGGTGCAGCCAGTGGTGGTGGCCGGTGAGCTCGCCGAAGCGGGTCACGGCGTCCTGGTCGAGATCGAGCCAGTCGCTGACGCAGAGCTCCCGGCCGACCCAGTCGTCGGCGCCGGCGATGGTGAAGGTGCCCTGGAATGTCGGCATGGCGGCGCTCCCCGGTGATCTTAGGTGCGGCCAAGATGAACGCCATGGGCTATGGTCGTCAACGCGCCGGGCGGGCGTTTGAAACGGAGGAGGCGGAAGCGGCATGGCGGTCTTCGTGTTGGTCCACGGCGCCTACCACGGCGCCTGGTGCTGGGAACGGCTGACGCCGCTCCTGGAAGCCGCCGGGCACCGGGTGATCGCGCCCGACCTGCCGGGCCACGGCGCCGACCCGGCGCCGCTGGCCGAGGTCTCGCTCGCTGCCTACGCCGAACGCGTCGCCGAGACCGCCGGCGCCGCCGGCGAGGCGGTCGTCGCCGTCGGCCATTCGATGGCCGGCGCGGTGGTCTCCGCCGCCGCCGAGCGCGCGCCCGACGCATTCCGCCGGCTGGTTTATCTGACCGCCTATCTGCCGGGCGACGGCGAGACCGTGTCGGACTGGGTGCGCGCCGACACGCAGTTCCGTATTCCGGTCGAGCGCTCGACTCGCGGCGGCGTCGCCTGCCTCACCCTCGACGCCGCGGCGCTGCGGCGGCATTTCTACCACGATGCCGACGACGCGGATTTCGATTGGGCCGCCGAACGCGTCGGCGCGCAAGCGGCGCGGCCGTTCACCGAGGCGCTCGGCCTGAGCGCCGGCGCCCACGGCCGGGTGCCGCGCGCCTACATCCGCTGCCGCGGCGACCGCGCCATCGGCTTCGCCCTGCAGCGCCGGATGGTCGCCGCCATGCCCTGCGACCCGGTGCGGACGCTCAACGGCGGGCATTCGCCGTTCCTGACCCGGCCGGCGGAATTGGCGGACGTGCTGGCGGGGCTCGCCTGAGGCTCAGAGCGGCGGCGCCGGCGCCTCGCTGTCCGCGTCGTCGGCGGCGGGCAGGGCGCCGGCCGGCGCCTCGATCAGCTCCTGGAAGATCTCGTAGACCGCCGCCGCCGTCCCCTGGACCTTGGTTTCCAGCGCCGCGAAGCCGTCGGCGCCGCCGATCCGGGCGAGCTTCGACTTCAGCGCGTCGGAGAACTCGTCGACGCGCGCGGCGGTGATCTCGTCCTCGACGGTCAGGCTGAGCATGCCCTGGAGGCCGTGCCAGAGTTCCAGGGCGTCGGCGAGCACGCGCGCCCGGCCGGCCTCGATCAGGCCGCGCTCGGCCAGGTTGGCGAGCAGCGCCGCCGGCGACGGCGCCAGCAGGTCCGGGTGCCGCTGGGCGTGTTCCAGCGCCAGGTACTGGACGATGAACTCGATATCGACGGTGCCGCCGCGGATCTGCTTCAGCGACCACAGGCAGTCGGCCGGCTTCTCGCGGGCGAGGCGGGCGCGCATGGCGGCGACATCGCGGAGCAGGGTGTCGGCGTCGCGCGGCTTCGTCAGGGCGGCGCGGATGTGGCCCTCGATGCGTTCGGTCAGATCCGGGTCCGTGGACATCACCACCCGGGCCCGGGTCAGTGCCATGTGTTCCCAGGTCCAGGCCTCCTCGGCATGATAGGCGGCGAAGGAGTCCTCGCTGGTGGCGATCGGGCCGGAGTTGCCGGACGGCCGGAGCCGCATGTCGACCTCGTAGAGGCTGCCCTCCGGGGTCAGCGCCGTCAGCGCGTTGATCAGGCGTTGGCTGAGGCGCGCGAAGTACTGGGTCGGGACCAGCGGCTTGGCCCCGTCGGAGGCCCCGGCGTCATCGGCGACGTGGTAGATGAACACCAGGTCGAGGTCCGAGCTCGCGGTCATCTCGCGGCTGCCGAGCTTGCCCAGCGCCAGCATCGCCATGGCGCTTCCGGGAAGCCGTCCGTGGACCTCGGCGAACTCCGCCTCGACGGGGCCGTAGAGGCCGGCCAGCGCGGTCTCGGCGATGTGGCTCAGGGCGCCCGACGCCGCCTCGGCGGCGACCAGATCCTGGAGCTGCTGGACGCCGACCTGGAAGCGCCGGTCGTGGGCCCAGCGGCGGCTCGCGTTGAGCACGTCCTCCAGGTACTGGCAGCGCCGCAAAAGGGCGCCGAGTTCATCGGCCAGCGCCGCGGCGTCGGGCAGCGGCGCGAAGAAGTCCGGCGTCAGCACGCTGTCGAGCACCGAAGGCCGGCCGCTCAGGTGCCGCGCCAACCGGGGCGCCGTGCCGATGATCTGGGCCAGCAGATCGAGCAACTGCGGGTTCGCCTGGATCATCGAGAACAACTGCACGCCGGCCGGCAGCCCGGCCAGGAAGCCGTCGAAGCGGGTGATCGCGGCGTCCGGGTCGGGGGTGTCGGCGACGGCGGCGAGCAGCCTCGGCATCAGCTCGGTGAGGATCTCACGGGCCCGCGTCGAGCGCACGGCCCGGTGGCGGCCGTGGTGCCAGCCGCGCACCGTGGCGTCGACCAGCTTGGCGTCGCCGAAACCCATTCCGGTCAGGGTCTCGAGCGTGTCCGGGTCGACGTCGGCGCCGGTGAAAACCAGGTTGCCGCGACCCTCGGCGCCGAGCCCGGGAGCGTCGGCGAACAGTTGGCCGTAATGGTCCTGGGTGCGTCCGAGGTGGTGGATCAGCTCCTCGGCGAATGCCGCGTCCGAGGCGTAGCCGAGGAACGTGGCGAGGCGCCGGAAATCATCCTCGGCCTCGGGCAGGGTCTGGGTCTGCTCGTCGTTGATCATCTGCAGCCGGTGCTCGACGCGGCGCAGGAAACCGTAACTCTCGATCAGGTCGTCGGCGGTGGCGGCGTCGCAGAGGCCGAAACCGGCGAGGTCGCGGAGCGCGTCGACGGTGACCGAGGCGCGCAGCCCCGGCTCGCGGCCGCCCCAGATCAGCTGCTGGGTCTGGGCGAAGAACTCGATCTCGCGGATGCCGCCCTGGCCGAGCTTGATGTTGTGGCCGGCGGCGCGGATGCCGGTGCCGCCCTTGTGGGCGTTGATCTGGCGCTTGATGGAGTGGATGTCCTGGATCGCCGCGAAGTCCAGGCTCTTGCGCCAGACGAACGGGACCAGGGCATCGAGGAAGGCGGCGCCGGCGGCGATGTCGCCGGCCACCGCGCGGGCCTTGATCATCGCCGCGCGCTCCCAGTTCTGGCCGAGGCTCTCGTAGTAGGTCTCGGCCCCGGCCACGGAGAGCGCCAGCGGCGTCGCGCCGGGATCGGGCCGCAACCGCAGGTCGGTCCGGAACACGTAGCCGTCGGCGGTGCGCTCGTCCATCAGCCGGACCAGGCCGCGGGTCAGGCGAACCATCCGGTTCTGCAGCTTGTCCGGCGTGTCGGTCTCGATCCGGTCCTCGTCGTAGAGGACGATGAGGTCGATGTCGCTGGAGTAATTGAGCTCGCGGGCGCCGAGCTTGCCCATGCCGAGCACGATGTAGCCCGATCCGGCCGAGGGATCGGCCGGGTCGGGACCGGCGAAGGCGGCGGCGCCATCGCTCAGCAGGTGCGCGACGGCGGCGTCAAGGGCGGCGGTGGCGGTTTCCGACAGCGCGCCGGTGACCCGGGCTAGATCCCAGTGTCCGGCGATGTCGGCCAGCGCGATGGTCATCGCTATCCGCCGCTTGGCCTGGCGCAGGACCCGCATCATGGCGTCGTCGTTAAGGGATTCTTTGCCCTTTTCGGCTATTTCGTGGAGTATCCCGGAAGCCGCCTCGTCGGGGCCTGAAATCATCAGCTGGCCGAGGAATTTCGGATCCTGGCTGGCGCTGAGCGCGAGGAACGGACTGTTGCCGAAGACGCCATCGATCAAAGCACCGCCCGTCGGATCGTCGAGGACGGCCCGGGCGACGTCCGCGGCGTCCGCCTCGCCGGTGCTTTCGGCCGCCGATAGCCACGCCGCGCGGCCCGTTTCGGCGGTGGCGGAATCGTGAGGATCGGGAAGCGAAGAGATGCTGTCGAAAAAGCGGAATTCGGGCATAATTGCGGGCTCCAAGCCGTTCGAGACTGCGTGATGGCGGAACGCCGGTCAAGGGGCCGGCGGCGAAGGTGGTAGACGCGTGATCAAAAGAACCGTACGCGGTGCAATCCAACTGATCGGCGGCCTCGGCGCCGGTGTCGCCATCATCGTGATCTTGGTGGCGTGGCAGTTCTCCAAGGGACCGATTCCGCTCGGCTTCCTCAGCCCCTACATCGAGCAGGCGGTGAACGCCGGCAACCGCGACTTCACCCTGAAGATGGGCGGCACCATCCTGACCTGGGCCGGCTGGGACCGGGCCCTCGACATCCGCGTCCTCGACGTCCGCGTCATCAATCCCGCCGGCACCACCGTCGGCAACATCCCGGAGGTCTCCTTCGCGATCAGCGGCGAGGCCCTGCTGCGCGGCAAGCTGGCGCCGAAGAGCGTGTCGTTGTTCGGTCCGCACCTGAAATTCCGGCGCGACCGGGACGGCACCATCGACGTTGGTTTCGACAATCAGAAATCCGGCGCCGGCGGCTCGGTCGTGGGGATGATCGACCAGCTCCTGCGGCCCGGCCCGGCGGCCCAGGGCGAGACCTACCTGACCGACGTTTCCATCGTCGGCGGCGACGTCCGGATCACCGACCAGGTGTTGCGCAAGGCGTGGCATTTCCCGGCCGCCGACGTGCACCTGGTGCGTTACGACGACCATGTCAGCGGCGAGCTTTCGCTGCTGCTCGACGCCGACGGCCGGCAGACCGAGGTCGACGTCATCGGTGACTACGTCCTGGCGTCCAGGCGCCTCAACCTCAATCTCGAGTTCGCCGGCGTCGCGCCGGCGGTGTTCGCGTCGATCACTTCCGACCTGGCGCCGCTGCAGGCGCTCGACATGCCGTTTTCCGGACGGGTCACGCTGGGGCTTCCCATCGACGGCACCGTCGACCGCCTGGGCGTCGCCATCAAGGGCGGTCCCGGCCGGCTCAATCTCCCCGACCCGGTGAAACAGACCCTGGAGGTCGCCGCCGTCGAGCTGACGGCTGGATACGACAGCCAGAACGGCCGCCTCGACATCAAGAACCTGGCCGTGGACTTCCAGCCCGGCGCCCGGTTCCAACTGCCCGAGGCCTACAAACACGCCATGCCGGTGCGCGGGTTCAAGTTCGCCGGCGGCGTCAGCGGCGGCGGCGACAAGGTCCGGATCGCCAAGCTCGACCTCAACCTCGACGGGCCGACCCTGGCGTTGGAGGGCGCCGTCGCCAATCTGGCCTCGAAGACGCAATCGGTCGACATCGAGGTCGCCGGAAACCTCAAGAACGTCGAGGTCAACAAGGTCCGCGACATCTGGCCGGCGGCCTTCGGCACCGAGGCCCATACCTGGGTGACCACGCGGATCGCCAACGGCCGGGTCCCCGAAGTGACCTACAAGGCGCGCTTCGCCGTCGACAGGAGCGGAAATTTCAGCGTCGTCGATCTGGACGGCCGGATGAACGTCAAGGGCGCGGAGGTCAACTATCTGTTGCCGCTGCCGAAGGTCCACGGTGTCGATGCCCGCATGGAGTTCGACGAGTCCAGCTATACCATCCACGTCGACAGGGGCACCTCCGAGGGGTTGTCGATCCGCGGCGGCACCATCGTTCTCACCGGACTCGACGAGTACGACCAGTTCGCCGATATCGATTTGAAGATCGACGGCACGCTGCCGAATAAGCTGGCCTACATCGACCGCAAGCCGCTTGGCTTCGCCTCGCTGCTCGGTATCGATCCGCGCCACGCGGAGGGCCGGGGCGCGACCCGCTTGAAACTGTTTTTCATTATCGAGAATGCCCTGACCTGGGATCAGGTGCAGGTTTGGGCGCGTTCGAGTCTGAACGGCGTCGGCCTCCGGAACGTGGTGATGGGCCGTTCCATCCGCGATGGCGATCTCGACCTTCGGGTCGACAAGCGCGGCATGGACGTCGCCGGCACGGTCAAGTTCGACAAGATCCCGGCGTCGCTGAAGTGGCGTGAGAACTTCCAGTCGAAGCAGGAATTTCGCAGCCGCTACACGCTTCGGGCCCGGATCGACGATGTCGCCCACATCCGCGATCTCGGATTGGACATGGAGCCGTTCTCCGGAAACTACGTCACCGGTGCCGTCGATACCGGAATCGTGTTCACGGTTCTCGACGATGTCGACCGGCGCCTCGAGGTGACCGCCGACATCACCGACGCCAGCCTGTCGGCGCCGGCCTTCGGCTGGCAGAAACCGAAGGGCCAGAAGGGCGAGGCGGCGGTGGTTCTCCACCTGGCCAAGGACATCGTCGTCTATGTGCCCAAGTTCTCGATCAAGGCGAAGGACCTGGACGTCCGCGGGCTGGCCAAGTACGCGCTCGACGGCACTGGTCTCCAGCGGATCGAGTTCGCCGAGCTGTCCTTCGGACGGACCAAGATGAAGGGCGCCTTGCTGCCCAAGGCCGACGGCGGCTGGGAGGCCGGGTTCCACGGTCCGAGCCTGGACATGTCGACCATGTGGGCGGAGATCCTGAACGACAAGGGCGATACCTTCAACGAAGATCAGCCGTGGCTCGACAAGTTGACCCTGGCGGTCGAGTTCGACCGCGTCTGGCTCGACCTGAACAGCGCCATACGCAATGTCTCGGGAACCTTCGTGCGCGAAGCCGACGTTTGGCAAACGGTGCTGTTCAACAGCCAGGTCGCCGACGACGCCGCGCTGGAACTGAGGATCGTCCCGGACGGGGTCGGCAATCGCCGGCTCTCCATGCGTTCCGACAACGCCGGCAAGGTGCTCAAGTTCCTGGATATCTATCCGAACATGCGCGGCGGCAAGCTGGACATCCGCGGCACCTACGACGACGCGGCGCCGGGCCAGCCGCTGGCCGGCGTGATCCAGGTCCAGGATTACCGGATCAGCGACGCGCCCGTGCTGGCGCACCTCCTCAGCATCATGGCCCTGACGGGCATACTCGACGCGCTGAACGGGGATGGACTGGCGTTTTCAAACCTGGAAATTCCGTTCGAGCTGAACCGGGGAACCTTCCGCCTCACCGACGCCAAGGCGACCGGCACGTCGCTCGGCTTCACCGCCAGCGGCAAGGTCTTCCGGCATGCCGACGTGATCGATCTGGAGGGCACCGTGATCCCCGCCTACGCCATCAATTCGGCGTTCGGGCGTATCCCGCTGCTCGGCGATCTGTTCACCGGCGGCGAGAAGGGCGGCGGCGTGTTCGCGGCGAAATACACGATGACCGGGCCGATGGAACAACCGAACGTCTCGGTCAATCCGCTGTCGGCGCTGACGCCGGGGTTCCTCCGAAACGTGTTCGGAATCTTCGGCAAGGCCGATCCCGACGCCGGCCTGATGGCGCCGGAGCAGTCACCGACGACGGCGCAGTAGTCAATTCCCGGTCCCTAGCGGCAACGGCCCCGTCCGGGGGTCAGCAGAATGTATTCAAGCTCGTGCGGGCGATCGCCGTAGGGCGACAGGTTGGCGCGCAGCACCTTCGATGGATGGTCGTCGGATATCCTGACGCCGAGCACCAGTCTGAGCGAGCGGAGCGTCGCGGTCTTCGGATCGGTGGCGCCGATGACCGGCCAGATGATCAGGCATTGCCCCGGCGCGTGGCGGACCGGGGCGATGACCTCGGGATGCTTGGCGCTGACGATCCGCGAATCGGGGAACTGGGCGCGCAGGTTGCCCGGTAACGGGTCGCGGTGAAAATAGGCGACGACGGTGCCCTGCTCGAACCCGGCGCCGCGAAGCTGGTCGGCGAACCCGCCGTAGGGAATCTGATCCTCGCAGTGGTTGCAGACCAGCGGCTCGATGGCGAACTTGCCGACCAGCGCGCCGACCAGCGTGATGCCGGAAAGCGTCACCGTGGCGGCGAACAGACGGATCTGGCGCCCGTCGATGCGGGTCCCGTAGCGGAGGAAGAAATAGAGCGGGAACAGCGCCAGGAAGAACATGTAATGGGTTCGCACCCGGTCGCCCTTGATGATCACGATGCCGACGGCGGCGGCCACGAAGATCAGCACCGCGGTCCGTTCGATCAGCCGCAGATGGCGATGCCGCGTCGGTGAGTGTCGGGCCGGCCGGCGCAGCGACGGCCAGAAAATGGCCAGGCCGATGACCGCCAGGGGCAACAGGAAAGCGAACGCCGCGACGGCCAGGCGAAACAGGCCCTTGGCGGCGCGCTTGGCGTTCTCGGACCAGCTCAGTTCGTTCTCGCCGGCGACCAGGCCGGGCTGGAAATGATCCAGGTACCACGCGAACTGTGGCCAGATCACCGCCGCCGCGATGGCCAAGGCAAGGAGGGTGCGCGGGTCCAGCAGACGCCGCCGGTAGCCGGAATCCATGAGGGCGGCGGCGAGCAGCGCGGCCAGGAAGACGGCGAAGCTGTATTTGGTGATGACGCCGAGCCCGGCGATCAGGCCGAACAGGGCGTAGTCGCGCCACGCCGGGTCGGCGTCGAGGCGCAGCACGATCCACAGCGCGGCGGCGTAGAAGAAGGTCACGGAGACCGAGTGGTTGAAGCCGTGAATGGTGTTCCAGGCGACGTAGAAGATGGTCAGCAGCGCGCCCGCGGCGAGTGGCGCCAGGCGCGCGTCGGGCAGGATCATCCGGCCGATCCGCATGATCAGCAGATAGGTCGCGGCGAGCACGGCCATGCGCAATGCGACGACCGACAGCACCGTCGGCCCGAGAAATTTCTGCACGCCCACCAGGACCCAGGTGAACAGCGGCGGATTGCGTGTCTGATATCCCCAATCGAGGTATTGCGAGAACACCAGCTGCTCGCCGTCGTCGCCGCCGAAGCCGGGGAACAGCGCGACGCGGAGCCCGCCGAGGGCCGCGAGCACCGCGACCACGAACAGCGTGAAGCGGCGGGGATCGGTGATCAGCGCCGCGTTGCGCTCGAGCAGGCCGGCGATGGCTGTGCGGGGTGCGCTCAATGTCGGTCCGTCAGTTGCCCGGCGGTGCGCCGGCGGTCTGGGTGAGCCTATGATACATGGGTGCCGGCAGCAATGCGCCGGCGGCGGCGCGGCTGCCTTCGCCGGTCCAATGCCCGTCACAGCGGTTGAAGTAGCGGGCCGGGTTCGGGTCCGCGCCGAACGTCCGCATGAGATCGACCAGGTGGGCGTTGGCGTAGCCGGCCAGCAGCCCGGCGAGATCGCGGGCCAGGGGTGTTGTCGGGGCGCCCCGGGCGCGCGCCAGGTCGTTCGGCCGGGGGATCAGCACGACGGTCACGGGCTTCTCCCCGGCCTCCGCCAGCAATTGCCGGATGACGTGCGCCAGCCGCGCCCATTGGCCTTCCGCGTAATCGAAGTATCCCGAGTAGCGCTGGGTCTCCGGCGGCAGGCTGCGGTCGAGGGCGCGCTGGTAGGTGATCGCCGACTTCAGGTGGTCGATGGCGTTTGCGGCGTGCGAGAAGCTCCTGAGCAGGCTCGCCGCGCCCCGGGTCCAGGCCCGGCGCCGCGCCTTGTCGCCGGGGCCGAGACTATCGCGGTTGCGGTATCTGAGTTCGAAACCGTCGCCGACGGCGTGGAAGTAGGGGGCGTAGCGGGGGTCGTTGCCGGCCTCGGCGACGGCCGGGTCGTCGTCGTTGAAATCGTTGTCGGGCAGGATGCCGAGGACCACCGCGTCGTGGGCGAAGCGCTTCGCCAGGTGCCGGTAGAGCAGCAAGGACTGGGTCGGTCCGAAGCCGCCCGAGGTGCCGAAATTCAGGTGCTCGAGGCCTGTCCGCCGCTCCAGTTCGTCGGACAGGCGCTCGGCGCGGGCCAGGCCGTAGCCCTCGATGAACGAATCGCCGAGCATGACGACCCGCGGCTTCCCCGCCGTCAGGGCGCGGGCCCGGTCGCGGGCGCCGTGGGCGTTGGTCCGGTAGACCAGGTTGTAACACGCGGTGGTGTGGTTGACGTGGGCGTCCGGCGGATGCCAGGTGCCGAAGTGCGGGTTGGTGGCGGCCCAAAACGGCGTGAAGCTGGGCCACACGAACGACGGCGCGTTGGCCGGTATGAGGTGCAGGCGGATCGCCGCCAGGCTGATCAGTTCGAGGCTGAGCAGGCTGACCGCGACGACCGCCAGGCCCTTTTTCACCAGGCCCGGCATTCAGCCGCCGCGGATCGGCCCGGCGGTCATGCCGGGCGCAGCAACACGTGGCGTTTCTTGCCGGCCGAGACCTTGATGACGCCATCGTCGCCGACGGCGGCGTCGCTGACCGTATGGGTCTCGTCGCCGATGGCGGCGTCGTTGACGCGCGCGCCGCCGCCGCGCACCAGCCGGCGCGCCTCGCCGTTCGACTGGCACAGTCCGCTCAGCACCAGGACCTCGAACATCGGTATTCCGGCGGCCAGGTCGGCGGCCGGCACCTCGACCGTCGGCAGGCCGTCGCCGAGCGCGCCCTGCTCGAAGGTCTGCTCCGCCGTCTTGCGGGCCTCGCGAGCCGCGTCCTCGCCGTGGCAAAGCGCCGTCGCCGCGTCGGCGAGGATCTTCTTGGCGTCGTTGATCTCGGTGCCGCCGAGGGCTTCCAGGCGGGCGATCTCGTCCAGGGGCAGTTCCGTGAACAGTTTCAGGAAGCGGCCGACGTCGGCGTCCTCGGTGTTGCGCCAGTACTGCCAGTAATCGTAGGCGCCGAGCATGTCCGAATTGAGCCAGACCGCGCCGTCGGCGGTCTTGCCCATCTTCGCCCCGGAAGACGTGGTCAGCAGCGGCGTCGTCAGGCCGAAGAGCGTGTGATCGCCGATCCGGCGTCCGAGGTCGACGCCGCCGACGATGTTGCCCCACTGGTCGGACCCGCCCATCTGCAGCTGGCAGTCGTGGCGTCGCGCCAGCTCCAGGAAGTCGTAGGCCTGCAGGATCATGTAGTTGAACTCGAGGAAGGTCAGCGGCTGCTCGCGCTCGAGGCGCAGCCGGACGCTGTCGAAGGTCATCATCCGGTTGACCGAGAAATGGCGGCCGTAGTCGCGCAGGAACGAGATGTATTGGAGGTCGTCGAGCCAGTCCGCGTTGTTGACCATGACCGCGTCCGTCGGCCCGTCGCCGAAGTCGATGAACTTGGCGAACACCTGCTGAATGCCGGCCATGTTGGCGGCGATGGCGTCGTCGTCGAGCAACTGGCGCTGGCTGTCCTTGCCGGACGGGTCGCCGATCTTGGTGGTGCCGCCGCCCATCAGGACGATCGGCTTGTGGCCGCACTTCTGGAACAGCCGCAGGAGCATGATCGAGACCAGCGAGCCGGCGTGCAGGCTGGGCGCCGTGCAGTCGAAGCCGATGTAGGCGGTCACCGGGCCGGCCTGGGCGCGCGCGTCGAGGCCGTCCATGTCCGTGCATTGGTGCAGGAAGCCGCGGTCGACCACCTGGGTGAGAAATTCCGACTTGTAGGATTCGCTGGTCATCTCAGATTTTCCGTCGCCGCCCCTGTTCATCGGGCAAGGAGGGTTTATGCTAAAGCCCCTCCGAAGGCAATGCCACGGTGCCGAGATGAATGCCGCCGACCCGACCGAACGCCCGCGCCTGACCGCCATCGGTTTGATGAGCGGCACCTCCATGGACGGCGTCGACGCGGCCCTGATCGAGACCGACGGCACGACCGTGCACGCCCTCGGCCCGACCCAGGCGCTGGCCTACGCGGCCGACTTCCGCGACCGCCTGAGGCCGATGCTGGGCCGCCCGCCCGGCGCCGGCAACGGCGTCGCCGCGGTGGTCCGCGACCTGACCCTCTACCACGCCGAGGCGGTGAACCGGCTGCTCGACGGCGCGGGCCTCGGCGCCGACGACGTCGACGTCGTCGGCTTCCACGGCCAGACCGTGTTCCACGACCCGGCCAACGGCGTCACCTGCCAGATCGGCGACGGCGCGCTGCTGGCCCGCGAGACCGGCATCGACGTGGTCGATGATTTCCGCTCCGCCGACGTCGCTGCCGGCGGCGAGGGGGCGCCGTTCGCGCCGCTGTTCCACGTGGCGCTGGCCCGTGACGTCGAGCGACCGGTGGCGGTGCTCAACCTCGGCGGCGTCGGCAACGTCACCTGGATCAGTCCCGACGGCGGCGCCATCGCCTTCGACACCGGGCCGGGCAACGCGCTGATCGACGACTGGGTCGCGGCCCGCGCCGGCCTCGATCGCGACGACGGCGGCCGGCTGGCGCGCGCCGGCGCGCCCGACGCGGCGGCGCTCGCGGCCTTGCTCGACAATCCCTATTTCGATCTGCCGGCGCCGAAGTCGTTGGACCGCGACGCCTTCTCGCTGGCGCCGGTGGATGGGTTGTCCCTCGAGGATGGCGCCGCGACCCTGACGGCGTTCACGGCGCGCTCGGCGGCCCGCGCCACGGACGCTTTCCCGGCGCCGGTGACGCGCTGGCTGGTGACCGGGGGCGGGCGCCACAACCCGGCCCTGATGGCGGCGCTCCGCGCCGAGTTCGACGCGCCCGTCGAGCCGGTCGAGGCGGTGGGCTGGAACGGTGACGCCCTCGAGGCCCAGGCCTTCGCCTACCTCGCCGTCCGCAGCCTCTACGGCCTGCCCCTGAGCTACCCGCAGACCACCGGCGTCAGCCGCCCGGTCACCGGCGGGCGGCTGCACAAGGCGTCATAAATCTGTCGGGACCCGCTCAGGCCGCCTTCGGCAGGGCCTTTTCCAGATAATCTTCCAAGTGCCCGACGAGGTCGGAGACGTCGTCCTGGAAGAAGTGGTCGCCGCCCTTGATGACGCGGTAGTCGATCTCGATGTTCTTCTGCTTCTTCAGCTTCTGGGCGAGCTTGTCGACGGAGACGATGGGGACGATGTCGTCCTTGTCGCCGTGCAGGATCATGCCCGAAGCCGGGCAGGGCGCCAGGAATGAGAAGTCGTGGATGTTGGCCGGGGGCGAGACCGAGACGAAGCCCGAGATCTCGGGACGGCGCATCATCAGCTGCATGGCGACCCAGGCACCGAAGGAGAAACCGGCGATCCAGCAGTTCTTGGCGTTCGGGTTGTGACCCTGCATCCAATCCAACGCCGAGGCGGCGTCGCTCAACTCGCCCTGGCCGTTGTCGAACACGCCCTGGGAGCGGCCGACACCGCGGAAGTTGAAGCGGAGCGCCGAAAAACCGCGCTTCACGAAGGCTTGATAGAGGATGTAGACGACCCGGTTGTTCATGGTGCCGCCGTGCTGCGGGTGCGGATGCAGGAGCAGGGCCACCGGCGCGTTCGGGATCTTTGAATGGTGATAGCGTCCCTCGAGGCGGCCTTCGGGGCCGTTGAAGATCACTTCAGGCATGTGTCATTAAACCTTTAAAATGGTTGGATTCGCATCGGGCGGTTCGGGGCGGTTCCACATAAGGTCCTGGATTTGCAAACGATTATCAGTCCAATGTGCCGCCGAATACTTGACCACCCTAGTAGGGCATCCTATATAACGAAGGCGATTGAAGAGGCCGCGCCGGGCCCCCGTCCGGGGCTTTGATAAAGCGGGCTTTTTCATTGATCAACCGGCGTAGAACATAGCCCAGGTGCCATGGTTTTCAAGACTCTTCGCGAAGATATCAATGCCTACCTCGAGCGCGATCCGGCGGCCCGCGGCCCGTTGGAGATCGTTCTCTGTTATCCGGGCTTCCACGCCCTGGTGACTTACCGGTTCTGCCATTGGCTGTGGAAATGCCGGCTGTTCCTGCTCGGTCGCTTCCTGTCGCACATCGGCAGGATGTTGAGCGGCATCGAGATCCACCCGGGCGCGGTCATCGGCAAGCGCTTCGTCATCGACCACGGCACCGGCGTGGTGATCGGCGAGACGGCGGTCATCGGCGACGACGTGACGCTCTATCACGACGTGACGCTGGGCGGCGTCGCGCCGAGCGTCGATTCGCAATCGCAGGTCGGGCAGAAACGCCATCCGACGCTCGAGGACGGCGTCATCGTCGGCTCCGGCGCCCAGATCCTCGGGCCGATCACCATCGGCGCGCACGCCCGCGTCGGCGCCAACTCGGTGGTCACCAAGGACATCGAGAGCTCGGTCACGGCGGTCGGCGTGCCGGCCAAGGTGATCATGCCCCGCGACAAGGAGAAGGCGCGCGAGTTCCAGGCCTACGCGACCTCCACCGACTGCCCGGACCCGGTCCTGCAGACCATCGAGAGCCTGCGCGCCCAGGTGACGGCGTTGACCCAGCGGATCGAGGAACTGGAGGCCGACGCCGCGGCGAAGCCCGAAACGGAAGACCAGGAGCCGACCCGCAAGCGGGCCGGATAGTTTGAACGGTCGCGCCCGGCCGGAATCAGGCGGCCGGCGGCGCGACGCGGAGGAAGAGGGGAACGAACGTGAGATTGAGCACCAAAGGACGTTACGCCGTGATGGCGATGGTGGATCTGGCGACCCAGTCGGACGGCCGCCCGGTGGCCCTGGCCGACGTCGCCGAGCGCCAGGAGATATCGCTGTCCTATCTCGAGCAGTTGTTCGGCAAGTTGCGCCGCGGCGGGCTGGTGAAGAGCGTGCGCGGCCCGGGCGGCGGCTACCTGCTGTCGCGGTCCTCGTCCGAGACCCGGGTTTCCGACATCATCCTGGCCGTCGACGAGCCGATCAAGGCGACGCGCTGCAGCCCCGGTTCGCCGGAAGGCTGCAAGTCCAACAAGTCGCGCTGCCTGACCCACGACCTGTGGGAGGAACTGGGCAACCACATCTATCTGTACCTGAGCTCGGTCTCCCTCGACGACGTGGTCGAGAACCGGATCCTCGGGCGCAGCGGCCAGTTGCACCAGCAAAGCCAGCCGGCGAGCCCGTTCGCGGCGGCCGAATAACGGCCCGGCGACGACCGTCCCGACCGACCAGCCAGGGAATTCCGACGACATGACCGACAGCGTCTATCTGGACCATAACGCGACCACGCCGGCCCGCCCCGAGGTCGCCGCGGCGGTCGCCGAGGCCATGCGGATGACCGGCTCCAACCCGTCGTCCGTGCACGCCTTCGGGCGCGCCGCGCGGCGCCGCATCGAGGACGCCCGCGAGAACCTCGCGGGGCTCGTCGGCGCGGCCCCCGAGCAGGTCACCTTCACCAGCGGCGGGTCTGAATCCAACAACACCGTGATCGTCGGGTCCGGGCGCCGGCGCGTGCTGGTATCGGCCGTCGAGCATTCGGCGGTGCTGAAGACGGCGTTGACGCGGGCCGCCGATTCCGACGTCATCCCGGTCGATGGCGACGGCGTCGTCGACCTCGCGGCGATGGCCGAGCTGCTCGCCGAGTCCGACGAGCCGGCGCTGGTCTGCGTGATGGCGGCGAACAACGAGACCGGCATCCTGCAACCGATGGCGGATATCAGCGAGATCGCGCACCGGGCCGGCGCCCTGGTGCACTGCGACGCGGTCCAGGCGGCCGGCAAGATTCCCATCGACGCGGCCCGGTGGGGCGTCGACTACATGGCGCTGACGGCGCACAAGATGGGCGGCCCGCAGGGCATCGGCGCGCTGATCCGCCTCGGCGACGCGCCGCTCAAGAGTTTCATCACCGGCGGCGGCCAGGAGCGCGGCGTGCGCGCCGGCACCGAGAACGTCGCCTCGATCACCGGTTACGGCGTCGCCGCGGGACTGGCCGCCCGGCACCTCGACGAGACGGCGGCGCGGGTCGCCGGGTACCGCGACGACCTGGAACGCCGGATCATGGAAATCTCGCCGCGGACGCGGATTTTTTCCGCCGACGCGCCCAGGCTGCCGAACACGTCCAGCTTCACGCTGCCCGGCGTGCGCTCGGACACCCAGGTGATGGCCCTCGACCTCTCCGGGGTCGCGGTCAGCGCCGGGTCGGCGTGCTCGGCCGGCAAGGTCGAGCCGAGCCATGTGCTGGACGCCATGGCGGTGCCGGCGGAGATCTCGACGACGGCCCTTCGCGTCAGCTTCGGCTGGTCGTCGGAGGCCGGCGACGTGGACAGGTTCATCGACGCCTGGGGCGAGTTGGCGCGGCGCGAAAGCGCCGCCTCGGCGGCCTGAGGGCGCAACGGTATAGAGGGAAGAAAAACGCATGGCCGCAACGGTTGAAACCGCGGAACAAGTCCAGGAACTGGCCGACGAGAAGTACAAGTACGGCTTCGTCACCGATATCGAGACGGAAACCGCGCCGAAGGGTCTGAACGAGGACATCATCCGCTTCATCTCGGCGAAGAAGCAGGAACCCGAGTGGCTGTTGGAATGGCGCCTCAAGGCCTATCGCCATTGGCTGACCATGCCGGAACCGGTTTGGCAGAAACCGGATTTCCCGGAGATCGACTACCAGGACTCCTATTACTACTCGGCGCCGAAATCCGTCGGCGACGGGCCGAAGAGCCTCGACGAGGTCGACCCGGAACTGCTCAGGACCTACGAGAAGCTGGGCATCCCGTTGCAGGAACAGGAGCGCCTCGCCGGCGTCGCCGTCGACGCGGTCTTCGATTCGGTCTCCGTGGCCACCACCTTCAAGGCCAAGTTGGAAGAGGTTGGCGTCATCTTCTGTCCGATCTCGGAGGCGGTCGAGCGTTGCCCGGACCTGGTCCAGAAGTACCTGGGCAGCGTCGTCCCCTACACGGACAACAAGCACGCGTGTTTGAACTCGGCGGTCTACACGGACGGCTCCTTCGTCTACATTCCGAAGGGGGTCAGGTGCCCGATGGAGCTCTCCACCTACTTCCGCATCAACGCCCAGAACACCGGCCAGTTCGAGCGCACCCTGATCATCGCCGACGAGGGCTCCTACGTGAGCTACCTGGAGGGCTGCACGGCGCCCATGCGCGACGAGAACCAGTTGCACGCGGCGGTCGTCGAGCTGATCACCATGGACGACGCCGAGATCAAGTACTCGACGGTCCAGAACTGGTATCCGGGCGACGAGGAGGGGCGCGGCGGCATCTACAACTTCGTCACCAAGCGCGGTGCCTGCCGCGGCCGCAACTCGAAGATCTCCTGGACCCAGGTGGAGACCGGCTCGGCGATCACCTGGAAGTACCCGAGCTGCATCCTGTGTGGCGACAATTCAGTCGGCGAGTTCGATTCCATCG
>JAPPPF010000053.1 GCA_028817665.1 Magnetovibrio sp.
CTGCTGGCGTCCGGGCGCCCGGTGACGCTGGCCGTCGGCGAACACATCCGCGCGCCGCGCATGTACCGGGGCCGCGACCTGGAATGGTGGATGGACCAGGCCGGTGTCCTCGACGAGCGCTACGACGAGATCGACGACATCGACCGGGCGCGCCGCGTGCCGTCCCTGCAGCTCACCGGCACGCCGGATTTCTCGACCCTCGATTTGAACGCGCTGACGGCGAAGGGCGCGAACCTGATCGGCCGGCTGATGGGAATCAACGACGGCAAGGGCCAGTTCTCCGGCTCGCTCCGCAATCAATGCGATCTGTCGGATCTGAAGATGGACCGGCTCCTGGACACCATCGACGAATGGGCGACGGAGGCCGGCCTCGATGGGGACGTCGCGCCGCCGCACCGGTTCGAGCCGACGCGGACCGAGGCGTCACCGCCGCTCGGCATGGATTTCGCCAGGGAGGGGGTCAAGTCGATCGTCTGGGCGACCGGGTTCCGGCCGGAGTTCTCCTGGCTCGAGGTCGACGTCTTCGACCGCAAGGGCCGCATCCGGCACGACGGCGGCGCCTGCGATCATCCCGGGCTCTACCTGATGGGCATGCAGTACCTGCGCCGCCGCAAGTCGGCGCTCATCGACGGCGCCGGCGACGACGCGCGCGACTTGAGCGCGCATCTCGCCGGTCACCTCGATGGCGGCTAGTAGACGTCCTCGCGGGTGTTGTAGACGTTGAACTTGCCGGTCGGCGTGATCAGGCGCGGATCCTTGATCACCTTCTTCAGCTTCCGGGTCTTGTCGTCGATGACGACGATCGCCGATTCCTGATCCTTGCCGTTCCAGACCGAGAACCAGATCTCCGTGCCGGCCTTGTTGTACTCGCCCTGGACGACGCGGCGCGTGCCTTCGCTGATCCCCGACATCTCCCCGATCGGCACGACCTCGAAGGGCTTGTCCGGCTGGGTGATGTCGAAGACGGCCACGGAAGAGGCGATTTCGGCCTCCGGGTTGAGCGGGCTGTCGACCCACAGGTTCTTCGACTTCGGGTGGGTCTTGACGAACAGCGAGCCGCCGCCCCGGGCCTCCAGGGACTGCACGACCTTCCAGGCGTGTTCCGGGTGACCCTTCGGGTCGGTACCGATCAACGCCACGGTCTCGTCGCCGAGATGGCTGGTCGCCCACACGGGGCCGTACTTGGGATGCACGAAGTTGGCGCCGCGGCCCGGGTGGGGCGTGGTGCCGACGCCGTCGTCCTCGCGGATCAGCTTGACCAGCTTGCCTTCCTTAGTGTCGACCACGCCGATGGTGTTGCGGGCGTTGGCCGCGACGATGAAGTAGCGGCCGGTCGAATCGAGCCCGCCGTCGTGGAGGAACCGTTCGGCGTCGATGGAGGTGATCTTCAGGTTCCGGACGTCCTCGTAGTTGACCAGGAGGATCTTCCCCGTCTCCTTGACGTTGACGACGAACTCCGGCCGGTAGTGCGAGCCGACGATGGCGGCGACGCGCGGTTCTGGGTGGTATTCCTGCGTGTCGACGGTCATGCCGCGGGTCGAGACGATCTTGATGGGCTCGAGGGTGGCGCCGTCCATGATCACGAACTGCGGCGGCCAGTAGGCGCCGGCGATGGCGTACCGGTCCTCCCAGCCCTTGGTCTTGGAGGTCTCGACGGAACGCGCCTCCATGCCGATCTTGATCGACGCGACGGTCTGCGGCGTCTTCATCCACAGATCGATCATGTTGATCAGCGCGTCGCGGCCGATCACCATGAGATAACGCCCGCTCGCCGAGATCCGGCTGATGTGGACGGCGTAGCCGGTCTTGATGATGGTTTGGATCTTGTAGTTGTGACCGTCGATGAGGGCGATATCGCCGGAGTCGCGCAGCGTCACCGAGAACAGGTTGTCGATGTCGAGATCGTTCATCTTCTTCGTCGGGCGCTTGTCCGGCGGCACGATCACCTTCCAGCTCGCCCGGACCTCCTTCATGCCGAACTCCGGCGGCACGGCCGGCTCGTTCAGGAGATAGCGGGTCATCAGGTCGATGTCGCCGGCCGACAAGGCGCCGAAGGTGCCCCAGTTCGGCATTCCGGCGGGCGATCCGTAGTTGATGAAGCTCTTGATGTAGTCGAAGCCCAGTTCCTTTGTCTCCTTGGTGGTCAGGGGCTTGCCGGTGGCGCCCTTGCGCAGCACGCCGTGGCAGCCGGCGCAGCGCTCGAAGTAGATCTTGTTGGCGCGGGCGAACTCGTCCTTGGTCAGCACCGGGGCGCCCGGTTTCGTCGCCCTGGCCCTGCTGTTCTGGGGGCGGGGAGTCTTCTGCGGCTGGCTTTGCCCCTTCGGCGCCCTTCAGGAACTCATCAACCGGATCGCCGGTTGGTTCAAGGTCCGCCAGTTCACGCTGCCGTTCGCCGTCAACGAACGGCTGTGGCCGCTCAAGTACGTGATCTTCCTGGGTCTGTTGGCGCTGTCCCTCGGGCCGGTCGAGACGGCCGAGAAACTGACCGAGGTCGAACCCTTCAAGACCGTGATCGCGCTCAAGTTCGTGCGGACCTGGCCGTTCGTCGTCTACGCCATCGTGGTCCTGGCCCTGTCGGCGTTCGTGAACCGCGTGTTCTGCCGCTATTTGTGTCCGCTCGGCGCGGCGCTGGCGATCCCGGCCAGCAACCGCATGTTCGATTGGCTGAAACGGCGCCATCAATGCGGCTCGGAGTGCCATGTCTGCGCCAACCGCTGTCCGGTTCAGGCGATCCACCCGGACGGCCACATCGACGTCCACGAATGCATCTACTGCCTGGACTGCCAGCGCATCTATCACGACGACCGGATGTGCCCGCCCTTGGCCGAGTTGCGCCGCCGCCGCCAGCGGCGGCAGGCGCTGGCCCGGGGCGAGTCGCCCATCGCGTCCGGTTCCGGACCCACGGAGGTGCCCAATGACTAGGCCCATGAAGATCGGTTCGACGCGGCGCCGGTTCCTGTCGATCGTCGCGGGTTGCGCCGCCGCCGTGGCAGCCGGGGGAGCCGCCGCCGTCCCGGCTTTCCGTTGGCGGGGACGGGCCCTCGGGGCGGAGGCCGAAATCGTCATGCACGCGGCGGACGGGCGCCGGGCGCGCGCGTTGGCGTTGGCCGGGGTCGAGGAAATCGAACGTTTGGAGAAACAGTTCAGCCTCTATCGCGACTCGGCCCTGACGCGCCTCAACGCCGCCGGACGCCTCGACGCGCCGAGCCACGACATGCTGAGGCTGCTCGGCCATTGCCGGTGGTTCAACGAACTGACCGGCGGCGCCTTCGATGTCTCGATGCAGCCCCTGTGGTCGCTGTATGCCGGGCATTTCCGGCGACCCGGCGCCGACCCGCGGGGCCCCGGCGGCGCGGCGGTCGCGCGGGCCCTGGCGGCCGTCGGCGACGCGGCGATCGAGGCCGCGCCCGAGGCCGTCGTGCTGACCAAGCCGGGCATGGCCTTGTCGTTCAACGGGATCGCCCAGGGGTATATCACCGATTCCGTGGCCCGCGTGTTCCGGGCCGGCGGCGCCGCCGACGTCCTCATCAACCTCGGTGAGTTCCGCGCCCTGGGGCGGAACCGGCGTAGCGGCGGCGCCTGGCGGGTCGCCGGGCCGCCGTTAGCGGCCGGCGAAGCGCCCGTGTTCGAGCTCCAGGACCGCGCCCTGGCGACGTCGGCGCCGGCGGGAACGGTGTTCGACCCGTCGGGCAGGCACCGGCACATATTCGACCCCCGGACCGGCCAAACCATCCCGGCGGCGGAAAGTGTCACCGTCATGGCGCCGACAGCGACCGAGGCCGACGCGCTCTCGACCGCGCTTTGCGTGGTCCCCGCCGAGCGCCGCGCCGGGATCGTCGCGAGGACCCGGAACGTCGTGGCGGTTTTCGTCGACGCGGGAGGGATCACGGAGCGTTTGCGGTCCTGAGGGGCGGCGGCGTGCCTTAGCGGAGTTCTTTTTTGCTAGCCGATCCGGACGGGCTTTTCTATTTTGGGTCACGGCTCGGGGAACACGCGCGGCGAAGGCGCCGCGGATACTCGTGAGGTAGCCATGCAGGAAATCATTCAACAGCTCGAAGAGAAACGCGAACAGGCGCGGCTCGGCGGCGGCCAGCGGCGGATCGATTCGCAACACAAGAAGGGCAAGCTGACGGCGCGCGAACGCATCGAGGCGCTGCTCGACCCCGGAACCTTCGAGGAATGGGACATGTTCGTCGGCCACCGCTGCACCGATTTCGGCATGGAGGAAAAATCCATCCCGGGCGACGGCGTGGTCATCGGCTACGGCACCGTCAACGGCCGGCTGGTGTTCGTGTTTTCCCAGGACTTCACCGTGTTCGGCGGCTCCCTGTCGGAGTCCCACGCCGAGAAGATCTGCAAGGTCATGGACCAGGCGATGAAGGTCGGCGCGCCGGTCATTGGGTTGAACGATTCAGGCGGCGCGCGCATCCAGGAAGGCGTCGCCTCGCTGGCCGGTTACGCCGAGGTGTTCCAGCGCAACGTCATGGCGTCCGGCGTGGTGCCGCAGATCTCCATGGTCATGGGGCCGTGCGCCGGCGGTGCCGTCTACTCGCCGGCGATGACCGACTTCATCTTCATGGTCAAGGACACCAGCTACATGTTCGTCACCGGCCCCGACGTGGTGAAGACGGTGACCCACGAGGAGGTCACCCACGAGGAGCTCGGCGGCGCCGAGACCCACACGTCGAAGTCGGGCGTCGCCGCCAAGGCCTTCGAGAACGACATGGAGGCGCTGCTCTATCTCCGCCGCTTCATCGATTTCCTGCCGGCCAACAACAAGGAGGCGCCGCCGGTGCGCCCGACGCCGGACCCCGCCGACCGGGTCGAGATGTCCTTGGACACCCTGATTCCCGACAACCCGAACAAGCCCTACGACATGAAGGAACTGATCACCAAGATGGTCGACGAGGGCGATTTCTTCGAGTTGCAGCCCGATTACGCCGGCAACATCGTCGTCGGCTTCGGCCGCATCGAGGGCTCGACCGTCGGCATCGTCGCCAACCAGCCGATGGTGCTGGCCGGCTGCCTGAATATCTCGTCGTCGATCAAGGGCGCCAGGTTCGTGCGCTTCTGTGACTGCTTCAACATACCCATCGTCACCCTGGGCGACGTGCCCGGCTTCATGCCCGGCACCGCCCAGGAATACGG
>JAPPPF010000222.1 GCA_028817665.1 Magnetovibrio sp.
ATTCGGGCGTCCGGGCCGGCGGCGTCGTGCCGGGTGCCGGCGTCGTCGGTGAAGGTCTCGGACATGGCTCGACATCTACGGCATCCGGGCTTTCGCGACAACCGCGGCGGGCCGCCGGGCGGAGTTGACAAATGTCAATGCGACGGAATCCGGGCGCCCTAGACTCGCGGTATTGGCCGAGGAGGTCCAAATGATGACGAAATTCATGGAATGGCAGGACTCCTACGCAACGGGGATCGATGCCATTGACGCCGACCACAAGAAGCTGTTCGCCGCCGTCAACGCGCTCCACGACGCCCGGGATATCGACGCCGGCAACGCCTATTTCGCCGATCTCTTCGCGATGCTGTCGGACTACGTCGACACGCATTTCGCCCGCGAGGAGGAGTTGATGCGCGGCCTCGGGTATCCCGAGCTGGATGCGCACATCGTCAGCCACCGCGAGCTGGCGACGACGGTCCAGCAGTATGCCAAGCTCTACCGCGACGACCCCGGCGCCGTCTCGCGCGACGAGGTGCTCCGCTTCCTCGGCAACTGGTTGTCGAAGCATATCATGGTCAGCGACATGGACTATGTCCCCTACGTTCAGACGGCGCAGGAGGCCGCCGCCCAAGGGAAGGTCACGGCGGCCTGATCCGGTGGCGATCGGGGCTTTCTAACATCGGCCATCTTGCCGATAATGCGGCGCTTGCGAGGTCATCCGGCGGAGCGCCATGTCCGAATCCATACCATGCGTGATCCTGCGTGGCGGCACCAGCAAGGGCGTGTACCTGCTGGACTCCGATCTGCCCGCCGACCCGGTCGAACGGGAGCGGACGGTGCTGGCGATCTTCGGATCGCCGGACAAGCGCCAGATCGATGGCCTCGGCGGCGCCGATCCCTTGACAAGCAAGGTCTGCATCATCGGACCGCCGCCGCAGGATCGGCCGCGCGCCCGCGACGCGCATCTGAGCTACACATTCGGTCAGGTCGAGATCGACGAGGCGGCGGTCGATTTCCGCTCGCTCTGCGGCAATCTGACGTCCGGGGTCGGCGCCTTCGCCCTATGGCAGGGCCTGGTGAAGCCGGTCGCCCCGGTGACAACGGTGCGCATCTACAACACCAACCTGGACCGCATGCTGGTCACCGAGGTGCCGGTCGCGGACGGCAAGCCGGTGGAGGCCGGTGAGTACGCCATACCCGGCGTCCCGGGGACCGGCGCCAAGATCCAGGTCGACTTCTCCGATACCGCCGGCGCCTCGGCGGGCGCGCTGTTGCCGACCGGGAACGCCGTCGACCGGCTCGTCGTGCCGGGCCTCGGCACCATCGCCGCGTCGATGGTCGATATCGGCAACGCGCACGTCTTCGTCCGCGCCGAGGATGTCGGCATGACCGGCACGGAGACGGCGGCCGAGATCGACGCCGACGCCGAGCTCGGCCAGCGCCTGGAGCGCGTCCGCGCCCACGCGGGCGTCGCCATGGGCATGATCGACGACCCCGGACGCGCCGCCGAGGCCAGCCCGGCGACGCCGTTCGTGGCGGCGGTCGCGCCGCCCCGGGATTACGAGAATGTCATCGGCGGCGACGTCGTCGGCGCCGCCGAGTGCGACTTCCTCTCGCGGCTGATGTTCATGCAGCAGACCCACAAGACCTACGCCGGCACCAGCACCGCCTGCACCGGCGTCGCCAGCCGCATCCCCGGCACCATCGTCCATGCGGCCTGCCGGCCGGAAACGCGGGACGGCCTGACGGTCCGCATCGGCCATCCGGCCGGTGTCATCGAGACCGAGGCCCGGGTCGAGTTGGACGGCAACGACTACGTGGTCCGCCGCGCGACGCTGGGGCGCACGGCGCGGCGCATCATGGAAGGGACGGTCTTCGTCCCGTGAGGCCGCCTATTCGGCGGCTTCAAGCTGCTGGCTGAGTTCCAACCAGGCTTCCTCGGACGCCGCCAGTTCGGATTTGATCTCTGCGTGGCGGACCTGGAGCTCCATCAGCGCCGACGTCGGTCCCTCGTAGACCTCCGGGTCGGCGAGGCGGGCCTCCAGCGTTTCGCGCTCGGCGCTCAGTTTCTCCATCGCCGCCTCGTGGCGTTTCAGGGTCTTGCGGAGATCGGCGGTCTCGGCGCGTTGCGCCGCGCGCTCGCGCCGCGCCTCCTTGCGCGACGGCGCCGCGTCGGGGGCCTGCTCGCGGGTCTCGCGGCGCTGCGCCCGGCGCGCCTCCTGCAGGTCCCGGCCGTAGTCGCCGAGATCGCCCTCGAACGGCCGGCAGCCGCCGTCGGCGACCAGCCACAGCCGGTCGGCGACCAGTTCCACCAGGTGCGCGTCGTGGCTGACCAGGATGACCGCGCCGTCGTAGGCGTTGAGCGCCTGGACCAGGGCCTCGCGGGCGTCGACGTCGAGGTGGTTGGTCGGTTCGTCGAGCAGCATCAGCTGCGGCGCCTCCAGGCTCATCATGGCGAACAGCATCCGCGCCTTCTCGCCGCCCGACAGCCCCTCGCATTTGACATCGGCGCGCTCGCCGGAGAAACCGAACCGCCCAAGGTGCGCGCGGACCTTCGCCTCCGTCGCCATCGGCATCAGCCGCGCCAGGTGCTGGTAGGGGGTCTCGGCGAGCGTCAGTTCCTCGGCCTGGTGCTGGGCGAAATAGCCGACCTTGAGCTTCGACGACTTCACCAGCTTGCCGTCCATGGTCTTCAGCCGCCCGGCCAGCAGCTTGACCAGCGTCGACTTGCCGTTGCCGTTGGCGCCGATCAGCGCGATCCGGTCGTCCATGTCGATGCGGAGGTCGAGATTCCTGAGCACAAGGTCGCCGCCGTAGCCGACGCTGGCCCGGTCGAGGGCGATCAGCGGCGGCGACAGGGGGTCGGGGTCGGGAAAGTTGAAGGCGACGGTGCGGTCCTCGACCACCGACGCGATCGGCTGCATGCGCTCCAGCATCTTCAGCCGGCTCTGCGCCTGGCGCGCCTTCGACGCCTTGTAGCGGAAGCGTTCGACGAAGGCCTCGATGTGGCGGCGCTGGGCCTGCTGCTTGGTGCGCATCTTCGAGTCCAGTTCCTGGCGCTCGCGGCGGGTCCGCTCGAAGCGGTCGTAACCGCCGGCGTAGCGGGTCAGTTTCCGGCCGTGCAGGTGCACGATCTCGCCGACCACGGTGTTCAAGAGCGTCCGGTCGTGGCTGATGACGATCAGGGTGCCGGGCCAGCTCGCCAGGTATCCCTCGAGCCAGAGCGCGGCCTCCAGGTCGAGGTGGTTGGTCGGCTCGTCGAGCAGCAACAGGTCGGGATTGGCGAACAGCGCCGCGGCCAGGGCGACGCGCATCCGCCAGCCGCCGGAATACTCGGCGCAGGGGCGCTGCTGCGCCGCCTCGTCGAAGCCGAGGCCGGCGAGGATGCGCGCGGCGCGGGCCGGCGCCGTTTCCGCCTTGATGTCGGCGAGGCGGGTGTGGATGTGGGCGATCTCGTGCGGGTCGGTCTCCGTCTCGGCCTGGGCCAGGAGCCCGGTCCGTTCCGTGTCGGCGGCGAGGACCACGTCGATCAGGCTGTCGGGGCCCGACGGCGCCTCCTGGGCGACGGTGCCGACGCTGGCGCCCGGCCGCACGTTGAGGCTGCCGCCGTCGGCGCTGAGGTCGCCGAGGATCAGCTTGAACAGCGTCGTCTTGCCGGTGCCGTTGCGGCCGACCAGTCCGACCCGGTGGCCCTTCGGCACGTTGCAGGTGGCGCCGTCGAACAGCATCCGCCCGCCGATCCGGTAGGTGAGGTCGTTAATGTGCAGCATGGCCGGGCGGTCTTAGCACGCGCGCGCGGGAAGGGGAATGGCGGGCGTCCGGCCTAGCCCTGGACGGTGAAGTCGGCGGCGTCCAGGTTGGCGGTGTCGGCGGCCGTGGTGTTGTTGGTGAGCACGGCCAGCGTCGATTCGGCGCCGTCGTTGGCGGCGTCGTCGGTGTGGATCATGGTCAACTGGTTCGAATTGCCTGAATCGTTGAACAGGATGACCGCGTTGGTCGCCGTCGCGTTGCCGGTAGCGACGGCCGCCGCGGCGTCGACCAGGGAGCCGGCCTGGCTGTAAAGGACGATGACGTTGGCGGCGGCGTTGGCAAGCGTGATCGCCGCCGAGGAGCCGTCCCAGGCGAATTCCTCGTAGAAGATCGAGGCGATGCCGAGATCGCTGGTGTCGAGGCGGATGATGTCGCTGTCGCCGCCGCCACCACCGAAGGCGGTGACGCCGGAGAAATCGGTGATGATGTCGGTGCCCAGCGAGGCCGCCGCGGCGCCGGTGAAGATGAAGGTATCGGCCTCGGTGCCGCCGGTCAGCGTGTCCGCGCCGGCGCCGCTCCGGATCTGGTCGCCGCCGGCGGTAATGTCGTCGCCGCCGCCGCCGGCGGTGATCGTCGTCGCGGTGCTGTCGGTGACGATGATCGTGTCGGAACTGTTGCCGCCGATGATGGTCTCGACGGCGGAGACGCTGTCCAAGGTTTGGCCGCCGTCGGCCAGCGTGATGCTGTCGACGCCGGTCCCGCCCAACACGGTCTCGACGCTGTCGAGATGAGTGATCGTCTGACCGCCGTTCAAGAGCGCCACCCGGTCATTGCCGCCGAGACCGAAGATGGTCTCGACGCCGGACACCGCGATGCCGTCATCGCCGGCGGACATGGTCACCGTGTCCTCGCCGCCGCCGAGCTGGTAGGTCCGGGTGCGGCCGCCACCGAATTGGGTGATGTCGTTGAGGAGCGTCGTCTCGGCGGTCAGTTGGTCGGCGCCGGAGCCGCCGTTGATGAACTCGATGTCCTCCCACATGGTGATGATGTTGCCGCCGTTGGCCAGGTTCAGGGTGTCCGACGAACCGCCGCCGCCGAGGCGCACCGAAAGGCTGCTGGTTTGCGCGTTGAGGAGCGTGATCGTGTCGGCGCCGGCGCCGCCCGACGGGATCTTCTCGACGTTGGTCAGGTGGAACGACCAGGTGCCGCCGTTGTTGGTGTTGACCCGGTCGTCGGTGCCGGCGCCGCCGTCGATGGTGACGGTGCCCGACCCGGCGGTGAAGGTGATGATGTCGTTGCCGGCGCCGCCGATGATGGTCTCGACGTTGGTGAAGTTGGTCGAGGTGCCGGTGGTGTCGCCGAGACTGACGACATCGGTGCCG
>JAPPPF010000032.1:0-591 GCA_028817665.1 Magnetovibrio sp.
AAATACAGATGACCCCAGGCCATCATCCAGTCCTTGCGGATCCGGGATTTCAAGCTGGTCCCGCCCGAGGCCCCGCCGTAGTGGTGGGCGCTGACGCCGGGATCGAGGATCAGGCTGTAGCCGCCGCGGGTCGAACGCAGACAGATGTCCGTATCCTCGTTGTACATGAAGAACCCTGCATCGAAGCCGTCGATGGACCGTACCGCCGATAGCCGCCACAACACCACGGCGCCGGTGATGAACCAAGTGCAGAACGGGCCGTCCGGCGCCTCAGGCAACTTGTGGTGATGGCGTTCCCGGGCGCCCATCACGTCAAGCTCCATGTCGCCCCGGCCGTTGATCAGGAGCGGCGCCACGCCGGCCGCGTTGGGATTGGCGTCGGCGGTTTCGATCAATTGCTCCAGGCATCCGGGGTCAACCCGGGCGTCGGGATTGACGTGGAGGACATACTCGGTCTCCGCCTGATCGAAGCCCTGGTTGTTCGCCGCGGCGAGACCGAAATCCTCGGTGTTGCGGATCACCTCGCCCGCCGGATGCGCGGCGGCCGCCACGTCCGCCGTATCGTCGCTGCTGCCCGTATCGACGACGATG
>JAPPPF010000032.1:601-21637 GCA_028817665.1 Magnetovibrio sp.
CCCGTCATCGCGCCCAAGGTCTCGGGAATGACCTTGGCCGAATTGTGAACGACCATCACCACCGTGACGCGGTCCCAGGGCGAGACCGCGGCGCCGTCGGTGTCCTTCGAATTGGATACAGTGGGCATCCTGATGGGTGCTCTTGATGACCGTGCGGGTTAGACGGGAATGGAGAGGATATAGGCTAATATCAGACGGTCAATCGGCATCCTGGCGCGGGTCCATGCCGCTGGCCAGCGGCGAGGTCCGCGGAACGATCTGGAAATCCCCCTGATCGTCGCCGCTGGGCGCGGCCCGTTTCCCCATCCGCACCAAGATCAGCACCGCCAACGCGGAGACGGTGGCCCCGCAGAACCCGAACAGGCCGTTGGCGCCGAAAATCTCGACCAGACCGGAGGCGCCGAGCGGACCGAGGGCCGCGCCGATCCCATAGGCCATCACCAGCCCGCCGGATGCCGGCACCAAATCCTCGGGTGACAGGAAGTCGTTGGTATAGGAGACCGACAAGGGATAGGGCGTGAATGCCAATCCGCCGAACACGGCGCCCAACGCCAACAACCCGTTGCCATTGTGAACATCCTTGCCCATCAGGGCGAGGCAGGTGAGCACGACACCGCCGCAGATGCCCAGAATGACGGCCCGCCGGTCGCGTCCGTCCGAGAACCGGCCGGTCGGCCATTGCAGAACCAACCCGCCGATGATCACCGCGCTCATGAACGCCGAGGTGCCGGTCCGGTCGAGGCCGGTCAGTTGCGCGAACAGGGGTCCGACGCCGTAGAAGGCGCCGAGCACCATGCCCGAGGCGAACGCCGCGGTCATCCCGGTCGGCGAGGTCCGCCACAGCTTGACGAAGTTGAAGCGCGACGCGTCCGGCAACGTGGGCGCTGCGACCCGGGTGACGGCGACCGGAACGATCGCCAGTGACATGAGCACCGAGAACAACGCGAAGAGCACGAAGCCGCTTTCGTCGGGCAGAAGCAGCAGGTACTGGGCCAGGCCCTGAAACAGGTAGACGGTAATCTGATAGAGCGCGAAAACGCTGCCGCGGGTCTCGTTGGTCGATCTCTCGTTCAGCCAACTCTCCGAGCACATGAACATGCCGACGGCGCAAAACCCGACGACCAGCCGCAGGCCGGCCCAAACCAACGGCTCGGCGATGAACGCATGCGCCAAGGTCGCCGCGGACATGGTTGACCCGAACGCCGCGAAGGCGCGGATATGCCCGACATTGACGATGACCCGGTAGCAGAACGTCGTCCCGATGACGATGCCGGTGTAGTACTGGGCGGTGACCACACCAATCAGCCAGGCCGGCGTCGCCGCTTCGGCCATGCTCAGCGACAAAGTGGTCGCCAACGCGCCGTTGCCGAGCATCAACAGCGCTATGCCCGCCAACAACGAAGACACCGAAGAAAGGGTTTGCCGTACCGACATGTTCACACTTCCGGAAACGCGGCCCAGCCTCACCTTACAGGGCCTGGGTCGACGCGAAATTCCGGGGTCGTCTATACCTGTCCGGCGGGCGACGCAATCTCCAATTTCTGCAACTCAGTCCCGCAAGTTCCGCGCGTGAAACCGCAGATGATCCTCGATGAACGTGGCGATGAAGAAATAGGAATGGTCGTAGCCCTCTTGCATGCGGATCTCCACCGGCTGGCCGGCCTCGCGGCACGCGTCCTCGAAGAGGTTGGGGCGCAATTCCTGCTCCAGGAAGTCGTCCGCCGTTCCCTGATCGATCAGGATCGACGATGGAAGCCGGTGGCCGTCCTTGACCAGTTGGGTGGCGTCGTAGCGCGACCAGGCCTGCCGGTCCTCGCCCAAGTATCCGGCCAGCGCTTTTTGCCCCCAAGGCACCTGCGTCGGCGCGACGATCGGTGAGAACGCCGAGACCGACGCATAGGTTTCGGGGTTCTTCAACGCCAGCGTCAACGCGCCGTGACCGCCCATGGAATGTCCGGTGATGGCCTGCCGGTCGGCGCGCGCCGGAAAATGCTTGAAGATCAACGCCGGCAGCTCGCCGGTGATATAGCTTTCCATCCGGTAATGGGCCGACCACGGCGCCTCGGTCGCGTCCAGGTAGAACCCGGCGCCGCTGCCGAAATCATAACTGTCGTCCTCGCCCGGCAGGTCGACGCCGCGCGGGCTCGTATCGGGCGCGACGACGACGAGCCCAAGCTCCGACGCCATCCGCTGGGCGCCCGCCTTGACGGTGAAGTTCTCCTCCGTGCAGGTCAGTCCGGAGAGCCAGAACACCACCGGGCGCGGTTCCGTCTCGGCCGCCGGCGGTTTGTAGAGCGCGAACCGCATGGTGCAGGCGCATTCCCGCGAATCGTGGCTGTACACGCCCTGGATGCCGCCGAAGCTGGCGTTCTCGGAAACCGTGGTGATGGTCATGCGGGCCGCTCCCTCGATTGCAATGGGCGTCCATCATCGACGAGACGCGGAACCCGAACAAGGCCGGTGGCGGTGCACTCAGGCGTCGGACCGCTGGGCCAGTTCGTTGCCGATCCGCGCCGCCGCGCCGACCAGCGGGTCGAGGAGCGTGCGCAGCGCGTTCTCGACCGGCAGCACGGTCTTCAGGAACAAGACGTTGATGGTGGCGAAGATCTTGTTGCCGTCCATGATCGGCACGCCGATGCTGGAGATCTTGTTGCTGTACTCCAAGCGCGAATATTCGGGGTGCATGGTCGCGTACCCCTGGCGGCGTATGGCCGAGAACGTTTCGGCGGCCTCCGCGGGGTTCCTCGCGATCAGGTTCCACGGCGCATCGATCTCGGCTTCCTGCGCCAACACGGCGTCGCGTTCCTCGGCGCCGCAAAAGGCCAGGTACGCCATGCCCAGGCTGGTCGCCAGAATCGGCGCCCGGTATCCGGGATGGCGGTTGACCAACATGGGGCCGGCCTGGCGCGAGGTCTCGACCAGCAGCATCGCGTCTTGATCGAAAATGGCGGCGTCGGAGGGCCAGCCGATGGCCGTACGGAACTCCGTCATGATCGGCGAGACGATGGTTCCGACGGCGCGATGCCGGTCATAGCCGCTGGACAGCAGGAGGCTTTTCCCGGTGACTTCATAGACCGGCGTTTCCTCGTCGCGAACGACGAAGCCGGCATGCGCCAGGGTTTCCAGCATTCGCACGATGGTCGATTTGTCGATGCCGGTGTGCCGGTGGATTTCGCCGACGGTGGCGCGGCCGCGAAGCCGGTTGGTCGCCATCAGGACATCGAGGCAACGCACCGCGGCGGCGACCGGACGGTAGGAAGTCATGACTGAAACCCCATTGATCTATCATTTCATTGTGTGAGACGCTATTTCATTTACATCCTAAAATCTGTCCTCCATGGTGCAAGCGTTATTTTCCCAGCACCCGGCGATCACCGGCGCCAGTTTCACGAAGAGGTACGCGACATGGATTTTTCACTGACCGAGGAACAATTGGCCCTGCAGGACACGGTCCGCCGCTTCGCCGGCGCCGAGCTCGTCGACGCCGCCAAGGAGATCGAGGAGACCGACCACGCGCCGGGCGCCGAGATCATGAAGAAGTTCGCGGCGATGGGGCTTCTCGGCGTCAATATCGACGACTCCCTCGGCGGTCTCGGCGGCTCGCACCTGGATGCCGTGCTGGTTCTCGAGGAGGTCGCGAAGATCTCCTGCGGGGTCGCCTTCCCGATTTTCGAATCCTGCTTCGGGCCGATCCTCGCCATCGCCCACTTCGCCCCGGACGAGATGCGGCGCCGGATCGTGCCGGAGGTCTGCGCCGGCGAGCGGATCGTCTCCGTCGCCATGTCGGAACCGAACGCCGGCACCGCGCTGACCGACCTCGTCACCAAGGCCGAGACGCGGGACGGCAAGATCGTCATCAACGGCCAGAAGCGCTGGTGTTCGGGCGCCGGCCACGCGGATTCCTACCTCGTCTACTGCCGCATGTCCGACGCCCCGGGCGCCAAGGGCATCGGCGCCGTGCTGGTCGACAAGGGCACGGAAGGCTTTTCATTCGGCAAACGCGAGCGCCACATGGGATTCCGCGGCATCCACAGCGCCGACATGTACTTCGACAACGTCGAGGTCCCGGCGGAGAACCTCGTCGTCCCGGCGGGCGGGTTCAAGAAGCTGATGGAGGCCTTCGACCTCGAGCGCTGCGGCAACACCACCATGAGCCTGGCCGTCGGCCAATCGGCCTTTGACTATGTACTCGAATACGTCCAAGAACGTCAGCAGTTCGGAAAGCCGATCGTCGATTTCCAGGCGGTCCAATTGCACCTGGCGGAGATGAAGATGAAGCTCGATGCCTCGCGGCTTTTGCTCTACCGCGCCGTCGTCAACGCCGAGGCCGGTTTGCCCAGCGTCGGCGAAAGCTCGATCGCCAAGTGCTTCGCCAACGAGGCGGTCCGCGAGGTCACCGGCAAGGGCATGCAGTTGATGGGCGGCTACGGCTACTCGCGCGAGTACCCGATCGAACAGAAGATGCGGGACGGCTGGGGCTGGGGCATCGCCGGCGGCGCCATCGACATCCAGAAGGTCAACATCGCCGCGGCCCTGGTCGGGCGACGCTTTTCACAACGGAGCTAGCGTCATGGCGGAGGTCCCGGAACTGCCCTTGAGCGGCCTTCGCGTCCTCGACCTGACGACGACCCTCGCCGGTCCCTACGCCAGCCAGATCCTCGGCGATTTCGGCGCCGACGTGATCAAGATCGAGGCCCCCGGCGGCGACGGCATCCGCGACGCCGGCCCGGCCCGCAATCCGGGCATGAGCGCCGTGTTCCTGGGCCTCAACCGGAACAAGCGCAGCGTCGAGCTCGACCTCAAGAGCAAACCGGCGAGACAGGCGCTCTGGCGGCTGGTCGACGGCGCCGACGTCTTCCTGCACGCGATCCGGCCGCAGAAGATCGCCGCCCTCAGCTTTTCCCCCGACGCCGTGATGGCGCGGAAGCCCGACATCGTCTACGGCGCGCTGCATGGGTACCGCGAAGACGGCCCCTACGGCGGCCGGCCCGCCTACGACGACGTGGTCCAGGGCGAAGCGGGAATCACCGCGACCTTCGCGGCGCGCGACGGGGCGCCGGCCATGGTGCCGTCGTCGTTCGTCGACAAGAGCACCGGCCTGATCACCGCCAACGGGCTGCTCGCAGCGGTCGTGCGGCGGCTCCGCACCGGGCGCGGCGTCTATCTGGAGGTTGGCATGCTGGAGGCGATGGTCGCCTACAACCTGGTCGAGCACCTTTACGGCCGGACCTTCGTGCCGGCGGAGGGCAGCGCCGGGTACGAGCGCGCCGTCTCGCCCTACCGCCGGCCGCACGCGACGAAGGACGGTCACCTCTGCATGCTGCCCTACACGGACAAGCAGTGGCGGAGCTTCTGGGCCGTCGCGGGCAAGCCCGAGCTCGCCGACGATCCGCGCTACGCGACCATGAAGGCACGCTCGCGGAACATCGACGACCTCTACCGCACCGCCGGTGAAATGCTGGCCGGACGGACCACGGCGGACTGGCTGGCTGCCTTCGGCGCGGCCGATATCCCGGCCGGCCGGGTCAACGATTTCGACGATCTGTTCGTCGACCCGCATTTGCGGGCCATCGATTTCTTCCGCACCTACGATCACCCGAGCGAGGGCCCGATCGTCACTCCCGACACGCCCTACCGCGTCGACGGGAAGTCGCTGCCGGTTCACCGGCCGCATCCGAAACTGGGCGAGCACACCCGCGAGGTCCTGTCCGAGGCCGGCTTGAGCGACGCCGAGATCGACGCCATCATCCAGCCGGCCCGGGAGGTCTCAAACTAGGCTGACCGGAGGCGGGCGGGTTTCGTTTGGCGTCGGTGGCGCAATTTGATAGGTCTCGACCCATCGTCAGCAACAAGGGACCGGCCCCATGGCCAGTGGATCGACCAAGGTCGTCATCGCGGCGCTCATCGGCAACGGCCTGATCGCCGTCACCAAATTCGGCGCCGCCGCCTACACGGGATCGTCGGCGATGCTGAGCGAGGCCATTCACTCGGTCGTCGACACCTGCAACCAGGGCCTGATCCTGTACGGCCTGAAGCGGGCGAAGAAACCGGCCGACGAGGCGCATCCCTTCGGTTACGGCATGGAGCTCTACTTCTGGACCTTCGTCGTCGCGGTGATGATCTTCGCCGTCGGCGCCGGCGTCTCGCTCTACGAGGGCATCCAGAAGATCCGCCACCCGCACCCGGTGGGCAACGCCTACATCAACTACATCGTGCTCGGCGCGGCGATGGTCTTCGAGGCCTTCGCCTGGTGGTTCGCCTTCAAGGAATTCAAGAGCCGCAAGGGCCACCTGGGCTACTTCACGGCGGTCCGCCGCTCCAAGGACCCGGCCCTGTTCACGGTGCTCTTCGAGGACACCGCCGCGATGCTCGGCCTGATCGTCGCCTTCGCCGGCATCGCGCTGGGCCAGCATCTGGAGATGCCGGTTCTCGACGGCGTGGCGTCGGTGGTTATCGGCGTGATCCTCGCCGCCGTCGCCGCCTTCCTGGCCTACGAGTGCAAGGGATTGCTGGTCGGCGAAAGCGCGCGCCGGCCGGTGATCCGGGGCATCCGCGCCATCGCCGAGACGCGCGACGGCGTGAAGTCGGTGAACGAACTGCTGACCATGCACCTCAGTCCCGAGGACATCCTGGTCAACTTGAGCCTGGACTTCGCCGACGGCATCAACTCCGAGGACGTGGAGGCGGCGATCTCCAGCCTGGAACGGGAGGTCAAGGACTCCTACCCGGAGGTCACCCGGATCTTCATCGAGGTGCAGAGCCGCCAGGGCCACCAGGCCGAGGCGGCGCGCCAGGACGGCGGTCCTCACAAGACCGAGAGCCCGGCGGAAGAGGATTGACGGCGCGCCCGCGAACCCCAATATCTCCGATGCTTTGGTTTATCCATTTTCCCAACAGGAGCATCGAGACATGTCCACCCTCACCCCCCTCTTCCCGCGCCAGCCGGTGCCGGCCCTCGAGGTAGCGACCCTCGGCGGCGGCACCTGGAAGCTTTCCGAGCAGGCGCCCGAGAACTTCACCATGGTGGTGTTCTTCCGCGGCCTGCACTGCCCGATCTGCGCCGGGTATCTGCGTGACCTGCAGCGCAAGCTCGGCGACTTCGCCGACGCCGGCGTCGGCGTCATCGCCGTCAGCCCCGATTCCGAGGACCGCGCCGCCAAGTCGAAGGAGGAGTGGGGCCTCGACGACCTGACGCTCGGCTACGGCCTCGATCTCGACACCGCCCGCGCCTGGGGGCTCTACGTCTCCACCGGCCGCGGCCCGACGTCGTCGGGCGTCGAGGAGACCCGGCTGTTCAGCGAACCCGGCCTGTTCATGGTGCGCCCCGACGGCACCCTCTACTTCGGCTCCGTGCAGACCATGCCGTTCGCGCGGCCGAACTTCGCCGAGGTCTTGACCGCCGCCAAGTTCGTGGTCGAGAAGGACTACCCGGCCCGCGGCCAGGTCGTCGACCACACCAACCCGGAAGGTTCCCCGGTCGACTGGCCGACGCCCGACTACGACCCGGCCTGAACGGCCAGCCGGATATCCGGATCAAGGGGCGGCGCCGGGTGCGCCGCCCTTTTCCTTGGCGCTCAGGCGCTCTTGCCCTGGGCGTGGAAGATGTAGCCGAGGAAGCTCATCAGGAGCTGCGCCGCGAGGAAGGCGGTGTTGCCGGTCTGGTCGTAGTCCGGCGCCACCTCGACCAGGTCGATGCCGGCGATGGAACCCTTGGCCGTCAGCCCCTGCAGGATCTCCAGCACCTCGTAATAGAGGAAGCCGCCGTGGCTCGGCGTGCCGGTGCCCGGCGCGATGGAGGGATCGAAGCCGTCGATGTCGATGGTGCAGTAGTAGCGCACCCCGTCGGGGATGCGGTCGAGGACGCCCTGGGTGCCGAGCTTCCGGCAATGACGGACCGACAAGATGTCGGAGCCGGCCTTCCGGGCCGCCTCGTAGTCGGCCTTGTTCGACGACGAGACGAAGCGGATGCCGAGCTGCGTCATCCCGGTGACGTGCTTCATTTCCGAGGCCCGGCGCAGCGGGTTGCCGTGGCCGTAGAGGACGCCGTGGCGCGAATCGACGAAATCGAGATGCGCGTCGACGTGGATCAGGTGCACCGGCTCCTCCTCTGCGAAGGCGCGGATGCAGGGGATGTGCACCGAATGGTCGCCGCCGAGGACGACGGGCAGCGCGCCGGCCTTCAGGATCTTGCGCACCCCGAACTCGATGTTGTCGTGGCTCTTGAGGGTGTCCGTGTGGATCATGTCGGCGTCGCCGACGTCGACGATCCTGACCTGGTCGACGGGCAGATAGGTGACGTCGTCCTCGAAATCGTAGGCCCCGCCGTGGCCGAAGGAGAACAGCGTCGAGGCCTCTCGGATCGAGCGCGGCCCGAAGCGCGCGCCGGCCCGGTACTGGGTGCCCATGTCGAAGGGCGCGCCCAAGACCGCCACGTCGGCGTCGATGGCGTCCCAGTCCAGGCAGGCCGGCTGCTTGCCGAAGGTGCAATGCCCGACGAAGGGTAGGTTGAGGCGTCCCGATTCGTATCCGTGCTCGGCCATGGCTGAATTCCCTTTCCCGGCCTCCATGGGATACGCCGCCGGCCCACCCGTCAAGCCAAGACGGGTTCCATTGCGTGGAACGGGCCGGCCCGGGCGGTTGCCCGGCGTCGCCGGCCCCGATATATCCGGGGAACACAAGGAGGATCCGCGATGATGCTGAACGGGATCAAGGTCGTCGAGCTGGGCCAGAACCTGGCCGGCCCCTACGGCACCCAGATCCTCGGCGACCTGGGCGCCGAGGTGATCAAGGTCGAACGCCCGACCGGCGACGACGCCCGCGCCTGGGGGGCAACGGTGCCGGGCGCCGAAACCACCATGTTCATGACCCTCAACCGGAACAAGCGCTCGGTCGTCATCGATCTGAAGACCGACGCCGGCAAGGCCCGGCTGAGGGAGATCCTGGCCGACGCCGACATCTTCCTCCACAACATGCGCCCCGGCGCGCCGGCGAAGCTGGGCCTCGACGCGGCGACCCTGCGCGCCGAATTCCCGCGCCTCATCTACTGCGACGCCGGCGCCTTCGGGCACCTGGGTCCGCTGAAGGACCAGCCCGGCTACGAGCCGCTGATGCAGGCCTACGGCGGCCTGATCAGCATCAACGGCCACCCGGACGGGCCGGCGGCGCGGATCGGCGTCTCGCTGATCGATCTCTCCACCGGCATGTGGTCGGCGATCGGCGCGCTGGCGGCGCTGCATCACCGCCACCAGACCGGCGAGGGCTGCACCGTCAACACCTCGCTCTACGAGACCGCGCTGGCCTGGGGCAACTACCACATGGCCGAATATCAGGCCACCGGCCGGGTGCCCGAGCGCCAGGCCAGCGGCCATCCCGCCGTGGTCCCCTACCAGGCCTTCGAGGGCGCGGACGGCCCGTTCATGATCCTGGCCGGCAACGACCGGCTGTTCGCCAAGCTCGCCCATGCGCTGGACCGCCCGGAATGGGCCGACGACCCGCGCTACCAACGGAACCCGGACCGGGTCCGCCACCGCGACGAACTGGTCGGCGCGGTGCAGGCGATCGTCGGCGACGCGTCGCGCGAGACCTGGGTCGCGAAGCTCCGCGACGCCGGCGTCCCCTCGGCGCCGATCCAGACCATGCCGGAGGTCCTGGCGACGCCGCAGACCGACGCCTTGAACATCCTGCAGAAGGTTCCCGGCACGGACTTCTCCGTCGTCGGCCTGCCGATCTCCTTCGACGGCGAGCGGCCGCCCATGCGCCGCGCGCCACCTGCGCTCGGCGACGGGGACTGAGACCATGGGTCTCGTCGACATCGCCGGCGCCGGCGCCGTCCGCACCGTCACCTTGAGGCGGCCGGAGAAGCGCAACGCCCTGAACGCCGCCATGATGGCCGCGCTCATTGAGGCCTTCACCGCCGAGCCGCCGGCCGACGAGCGGGTCACCGTGCTCCGCGCCGAGGGCCCCGCCTTCTCGGCCGGCCTCGAACTCAGCTCCGACGGCCTCGAGGACGGCGCCGAGGACATGGTGGTGCGCATGTTCGACACGGTGCAGCGCTACCCGCTGCCGGTCGTCGCCCGTGTCCAGGGCCCGGCCATCGCCGGCGGCTGCGAGCTGGCGCTGCATTGCGATTTCGTCGTCGCCGACGCGGCGGCGCCCTTCGGCATGCCGGTCGCCCAGATCGGCGTCACCACGGACTGGTTCCTGACCAAGAAGATCATGGAGACGGCGGGCCTGCCCATGGCCCGCGAACTGTTGATGCTGGGCGATCCGATCCCGGCCAGCCGCCTGCACGAACTCGGGCTCATATCCCGCGCCGTACCGGCCGCCGAGCTCGACGCGGCGACGGACGCCGTCGTCCAGCGCCTCGCCGCAAACGCGCCCTTGTCCATGCGCGCGCTGAAGGCGCAGCTCCTGAAACAGGTCTCCCACATCGACGCCATCGAGCACGCCGACGAGGACGCCCTGGTCGCGAAGGTGTTCGCCGCCAAGGACGCACGCGAGGGCGTCGCCGCGAAGATCGAGAAGCGTCCGCCCCGGTTCAAGGGATCCTGACCGCCCGCCCGTCACGGCCGTTCACACCGTGGAAAATCATACGCATCCATACGCATCGATGGACATGCGCCGGCGCGGCGCCAACGGTTTCAACGGCTTGCATGCGTATTGGTTTGAGAAAAAGCGCTGGCGGATACGCATCCGATGGACATTTCGGCGACCCTCCGCATGCTTCGACGGGCTCAGCATGAGGGCTTCTTGAGAAGCCCTGAATGTTTCAACGGCGCGACCACAACCACCCTCATCCTGAGCCCGTCGAAGGATGGGCGGGCGACGGGCGTTTGCCCTTGAGCGTCATCACCGGGCTCGACCCGGTGATCCACGACTTTGGTCCGTCCCGCCCGGCACCGCGTGAAGTCGTGGATGCCCGGATCAAGTCCGGGCATGACGGTGGGGCGGGAAACGTGGCCCGTATTTTTTTAACCGCCTCTCACAAAATCCACGATTGAGCGAGCCTCGATCCTGGCGGCGCCCCGAAGGCACCGCGTGCGGCGGTTCGAGGCCCTATTCACAATGACAAATAGCGCGCGACGGCCGATCGTCGGGCCGCGCGGATAACATGAGAACATATCATGAACTCATGAAACTGTCAAGCCGCCGGTCAGACCACCGGCGCGCCGTAGCCGTAGGAATAGGGCACGGCGCCGGAGAACGCGACGACGTCGCCGGCCTCCAGCGCGCGCGCCGCCGTCACCGGCGCGCCGACCAGGCCCGGCGTGATGTCGCGGCCGTTGACCAGGACCAGGAAGATGTCGTCGAGGGGAATCGCCAGCCGGGCGGCGATGTCGCGCACCGTCTCGCCGGCGCGGACCTCGAGGTCGAACTCGCCGGCGCCGCCGTTGGCGTGGCGCCTGACACTGTTGAACAGGCGCACGGTGACGGTGAAGGCGTGGTCGGCGGAGCTGTGGCCGAGGGTCATGGGCGTCGGTCCCGATCCGTGGTTCGCGGTTCCCCCGAACCTAGGCGGTCCGCCGGCGCCGGGAATTGACATCGGTCAACGCCGCCGGGGGCTGGCGCCGGCACCCGGGAACCGCTTAGATGGGCGCCGAGCACCGCAACCCGAGGACACGTCCATGACCCCCGAAGAACTGCACGCCGACGCCGTCGTCATCGACGGCCTGATCATCTCGAAATGGAGCCGCGACGTGTTCGAGGCCATGCACCGGGGCGGCCTGACGGCGGCCAACTGCACCTGCGCGGTCTGGGAGGGTACGAACGAGACACTGGCCAACATCGCCCAGTGGAAGCGCTGGTTCGCCGAACACGCGGACCTCATCACCCAGGTCCATTCGGTGGCCGACATCCGCCGCGCCAAGGCGGAAGGCCGGGTCGGCATCGTGCTCGGCTGGCAGAACACTTACGCCATCGAGACAGATCTCGACCTGTTGCGCGTCTTCCGTGACCTGGGTGTGCGGGTCATGCAGCTCACCTACAACACCCAGAACCTGGTCGGCTCGGGCTGCTGGGAAACGGAGGACCGGGGGCTCTCGGATTACGGCCGCGACGTCGTCGACCTGATGGGCGAGCTCGGGATCGTCGTCGACCTGAGCCACGTCGGCGAGCGGACCGCCGCCGACGCCATCGCGCATTCCGAGGTCCCGGTCTGCTTCACCCACGCGGTGCCGAAGGGCCTCAAGGAGACGCCCCGCAACAAGTCCGATGATCTGATCAAGGCCTGCGTCGATCGTGGCGGCTTCCTCGGCTTCGCCACCTACGGGCCGTTCCTGCCCTGGGGCGACGACAGCACCGTCGAGAACTACGTCGAGGCGCTGGAATACGGCCTCGAGTTGGTCGGCGAGGACGCGCTCGGCCTCGGCACCGACTTCACCGAGGGCTACGGGCCGGAATTCTTTTCATGGCTGCGCCGCGACAAGGGCACCGGGCGCCAGCTCTCCACCGGCTTCCCGGGCCGGCCCAGGAACCCGAAGGGCTTCGACGGCATGGCCGACTACCCGAACCTGACCGCCGCCATGCTGGCGCGCGGCTGGCCCGAGGACCGGGTCCGCAAGGTGATGGGCGGGAACTGGCTGAATTGTCTTTCGCGGGTTTGGGGCGACGCCGGCGCCGGGGCGCCTACTTGAACGCGTCGCGGAGGTCGACGCCCCAGTTGAACTCGACCGCGTAGCCGCCGTCGAAGGTGCGGGCCACGTGGGTCGGCAGCTTGGTGACGCCGGCGACGATCAAATCGAGCTCGTCGCCCATCTTCAAGGGCCGGTCGGCGGGGTCCGTGTCGTCGTTGTAGACGACGGCGGCGCCGCTCGACGAGATGTCCAGGAGCTTGCCGCCCCGGTAGGGGACGCCGCCGTTGATCTCGACGGCCTGCTTGACCGGGGTGCGCTCGCGGCGGCGTTTCTCGGCGGCTTTCTGTTCGGGCATCTTCGTCCTCGCTGGGTCGATCTTGCCGAACAGGTATATGAGCGTTCCCTGAAGTCAGGCTGACAACTCGGAAATTCCGGGGATTCGGGCGCCGTTCAGGCCTCGTCGCTGCGCTGACGGTTCCTGAACATGTCCGCGTCGATGAGTTCGCGCGAGTCGTGGTGGATGTTCAGGGTCTCGCCGCCGTCCACGTACCATTCCTCGCCGGTGATGAAATCGCCCATGGGCGAGGCCAGGAAGATGATCGTGTTGGCGACGTCGGCGGGGGCGCCCATGCGGCCGAGCAGATTGCGCTTCTGCGCCATCCAGCGCTCCGGCGGGATCGGGTACTGGGCCATGGCGTCGACCTTGATGGTGCCCGGCGCCACGGCGTTCAGCAAAATCCCGTATTCGGCCCACTCGGCGGCCAGCGACTTCATCAGCGCCGAGACGCCGCCGCGCGCCGCCGCCGTGTGGGCGAAGCCGCGGAAGCCGGAGCGGTGCGCCGCGGTGACGAAGACGACCTTGCCGCCGGCCTCGAACATGAAGGCGTCGGCGGCCGCCTTGGTCATCTGCCAGGACCCGACCAGGTTGTTGCGGATGACCGCCTCGAAGCCCTTGTTGGTGAGGTCCCGGGCAGCCGAGACGAACTGGCCGCCGGCGTTGTTGACCAGGATGTCGAGGCGGCCGAAGCGGTCCCGGATGGCGGCCATGGCGGCGGCGACCTGGTCCTCCTCGCGGGTGTCGCCGGCGACGCACAAGGCCTCTGCGCCGAGGCCCTCGATGACCGCGGCGCAATCCTCCAGGACTTCCAGGCGCCGCCCGTAGAGCGCCAGCTTGGCGCCGGTCCGGGCCAGGCCGATGGCGGTGGCGCGGCCCATCCCGGTGCCGCCGCCGGTGACCAGCGCGACCTTCCCGGCGTTCAGCTCAGGCGCGAACGGGGACGGCAGGTCGTCGCCGGTCTCACTCATCGCAGTCCCCTTGGCCGACCCTCAGTACTCGACGACGGAGCGGATGCTTTCGCCGGCGTGCATCAGGTCGATGGCGTTGTTGATGTCGTCCAAGGGCATCTTGTGGGTGATCAGCGGATCGATCTGGATCTTCCCGTCCATGTACCAATCGACGATCTTCGGCACGTCGGTGCGGCCACGCGCGCCGCCGAACGCCGTGCCGCGCCAGACCCGGCCGGTGACCAGCTGGAAGGGGCGGGTCGAGATCTCCTGGCCGGCGCCGGCGACGCCGATGATGGTGCTCTCGCCCCAGCCCTTGTGGCAGCACTCGAGCGCGTCGCGCATGACGTCGACGTTGCCGATGCACTCGAACGAGTGGTCGGCGCCGCCGTTTGTCAGGTCAACCAGATAGGGCACCAGGTCGCCCTCGACCTCTTTCGGGTTGACGAAGTGCGTCATCCCGAAGTCCTCGGCGATCGCCTTGCGCTTGGGATTGAGGTCGACGCCGACGATCATGTTGGCGCCGACCATCCTGGCCCCCTGGATGACGTTGAGGCCGATGCCGCCGAGGCCGAAGACGATGACGTTGTCGCCGGGCTGCACCTTGGCCGTGTTGATGACCGCGCCGATGCCGGTGGTGACGCCGCAGCCGATGTAGCAGATCTTGTCGAAGGGCGCGTCCTCGCGGACCTTGGCGAGCGCGATCTCCGGGACCACGGTGAAGTTGGAGAAGGTCGAGGTGCCCATGTAGTGGTAGAGCATGTCCTTGCCCATGCGGAAGCGGGACGTGCCGTCGGGCATGACGCCCCGGCCCTGGGTCTCGCGGATCGCCTGGCAGAGGTTGGTGCGCCCGGACGTGCAGTAGTCGCATTCCCGGCATTCCGGCGTGTAGAGCGGGATCACGTGGTCGCCTTTCTTCAGGCTGGTCACCCCGGCGCCGACATCGACGACGACGCCGGCCCCCTCGTGGCCGAGAATCGCCGGGAAGGCACCCTCCGGATCGGCGCCCGACAGCGTGAACTCGTCGGTGTGGCAGATGCCCGTGGCCTTGATCTCGACCAGGACCTCGCCCTCCTTCGGACCGTCCAGCTCGACGGTGTGAATTTCCATTGGCTTGCCGGCTTCGACGGCGACGGCGGCGCGGGTTTCCATGACGACCTCCCTTGTTCGAATTGGTTACCCCGAACTATGCCGCCGCCCGGCCCCCGACGCAACGGGCGTCGCGGCGCGGTTTCGGGACATGAAACATTTGTGCTAATGTCTGGTGATTAGATTTCGTTTGTCTCATCGGAAAGGGCACGAGCATACCCATGCAGGACGTCATTCAGCGGCTGACCGACGAATATCCGGGCCTGAGCCCGCAGCTCAAGCAGGCCGCGCGCTACGTCCTCGATCAGCCGGCCGAGGTGGCGATCAACTCCATGCGCCGCGTCGCCACCAACGCCGACGTGGCGCCGAGCACCATGCTGCGCCTCGCCAAGGCCCTCGACTATCCGACCTACGAGGCCTTCCGCAAGCCCTTCCGCGAGGCCATGCGCGGGCGCTCGACGGAAGGCTTCGGCGACCGCGCCCGCTGGCTCCAGGAGATGGCCGAGAGCGACGACGCGGGCCAGCTGCTGGGCCGCATGGCGGCGGCCAACCTGGGCAACCTGGAGGCGGTCTTCCAGGAGAACGACCCGGCCGAGTTCCAGCGCGCCGCCGAGGTCATCCGCGGCGCCCGGCGGGTCTACGCCGTCGGCGTCGGCGGCGGCTCGTACCTGGCCGGCTACTTCTATTACCTGGCCCGCATGGCGCTGCCGCGCATCCGCCTGCCCGCCGGCCAGGCCGGCTCGCTGATCGACGATCTGGTCGAGCTGGAGCCCGAGGACGTGGTCGTCTCCAACGCGCTGGCGCCCTACATGACGGTGTCGGTGCGTTCGGCCGAGTTCATCCGCGAGCGTGGCGCCTCGGTGGTCGCCATCTGCGACAGCCGTGCCGCGCCGACGGCGAAGGGCGCGGCGGCGATCCTGCTGACCCCCACCGAGAGCCCGCAGTTCTTCCCCTCCTACACCGGCGTCACCGCGGTGATGGAGACGCTGATGGCGTTCATCGTCTCCGGCGGCGACGCGACGACGGTCGAGAAGATCGCCGAGATGGAGCGGATCCGGAAGGAAAGCGGCATCTACGCGCGCGGCGCCAAGGGCTAGGTTCAGGCCGCCGCCGCGTCCGCCGTTTCCGCCGCCGGCGCCAGCGCCCAGTCGACGCAGGCCCGGGCCAGCGCGTCGGTGGCGTCGACGTAAGTCCCGCCGCCGCGCCCGGCGCCGGCGAGCGCCGGCGGCACTTCCGTGCAGCCCATGACGATGCGCGACGCGCCCCGGGCCAGGAGCGTGTCGGCGGCGGCGGCCAGGCGCTGCGCACCGGTCCGCAGGTCGCCGCCCTTGACGGCGCGGATGCCGGCCATCACCAAGTCTTCCTGGTCGCCGGCGGCCGGCGTCACCAGGCGCATGCCGCGGGCCGCCAGGCGCTCGGCGTAGATGCCGGCCTCGAGCGTGCCGGTGGTCGCCAAAAGGCCGACCGCGTCGCCCGGCTGGGCGCCGTCGGCGATCATCGCGTCGATGACGGCGTCGACGATGTGGAACACCGGCAGTTGGGTGCGGCGCTGGATCTCGGGCTGCCAGCGGTGCGCCGTGTTGCAGGGGATGGCGATGGCCCGGGCGCCGGACCGCTCGAGGCGGCGGACGACGCCGAGCATGGCCGCCAGCGGCGACGGCCCGCCCGCGGTGATGGCGTCGGAGCGGTCGGGGACCGGACGCGCGCCGCCGGCCCCGACGCCATGATGGTCAGCCGCTGGATCGCCGGCCTGCCCTGGTGGACGCCGGTGGCAATCCTGGCCTTGATCTTCGCCTGGCCGCTGACGGCCGCCGCGCAGGGCAAGTTCACCTACACGGACGCCATGGGCGAGCTGTTCCGCTGGATGCCGTTCCTGCTGACCAAGGGCTTCCTGTTCAACGTCATCATCTCGTTCTTCGCCATGGGCATCGGCACCATGGCCGGCGCCTGCCTCGGCCTGGCGCAGATCTCCCAGAACCCGGCGACCCGCAACTTGGCCAAGTTTGCGACCCAGGCGTTCCGTAACTCGCCGTGGCTGGTCCTGCTCTACATCGTGCTGCTGGCGCTGCCCTTCGAGATCGTCATCTTCGGCATCATCGTTCCGGTGCCCGACTGGATGAAGGCGGTCATCGGGCTCGCCCTGCCGATCATGGCGAACGTCTCGGAAGTCGTGCGCGGCGCCGTGCAATCGGTGCCGACGGCGCAGTGGGAAGCCTCCGAGGCGCTGGCCTTCTCGCGCATGCAGACGCTGTGGCAGATCATCCTGCCGCAGTGCTTCAAGCGGATGATCCCGCCGTGGATGAACTGGTACGCCATTCTGACCATGGCGACGCCGCTCTGCTCGCTTCTGGGCGTCGAGGAATTGATCACGCTGTCCAGACAGGCCATGGAGGGTTCCGACAACCATCCGGAACTGCTGGTGCCCTTCTACGGCTTCGCCATGCTCATCTTCTTCGCCTACTGCTACCCCATCGCGCGCTGGACGATCTCGCTCGAGCGCAAGTACGCCGTCAAACTCTAGGAGACCGGCCATGAACGCGGAAACCAATTGGACCCCCGACCAACCCATGGTCAGCGCGACGGACGTGCACAAGTCCTTCGGTGAGCTGGAGGTGCTGAAAGGCGTTTCCATGGACGTCATGAAGGGCGAATGCGTCTGCATCATCGGCCCGTCGGGGTCGGGGAAATCCACCTTCATCCGCTGCATCAACGCGCTGAACGACATCCAGCAGGGCTCGATCACGGTCGAGGGCCAGGAGGTCAACGACCCGAACCTGAACAAGCTCGAGCTCAGGAAGAAGGTCGGCATGGTGTTCCAGCAGTACAACCTGTTCCCGCACAAGACGGCGCTGGAGAACATCATGATGGCGCCGGTGAAGGTGCTGAAGCAGGACCCCAAGGAGGTCGAGGACCGGGCCCGCGAGCTGATCAAGAAGGTCCGCCTCGAGGGCAAGGAAGACAACTATCCGGGCGAGCTATCCGGCGGCCAGCAGCAGCGCGTCGCGATCGCCCGCTCGCTGGCCATGCGCCCCGACGTGATGCTGTTCGACGAGGTCACCGCGGCGCTCGATCCGGAGACGGTGAAGGAGGTGCTGGTCACCATCCAGCAACTGGCCGAGGAAGGCATGACCTGCATCCTGGTGACCCACGAGATGGGCTTCGCCCGCGAGGTCGCCAACCACATCTACTTCACCGACCGCGGCATCATCGTCGAGCACGGCCCGCCGGACACCTTCTTCGACGACGCCAAGGACCCGCGCACCAAGGAATTCCTGAGTCAGATCCTGTAACCGGTGGCCGGAAAGGCATTCGCCGGGCACCGCCCATCCTTCGACCGCGGCCTGCGGCCTCGCTCAGGATGAGGCCTCGGCTGGTGGCAATCCTCATCCTGAGCGTGTCGAAGGATGGGCCAGCGATGGCTTTTCCCTCCGCCGGCCGGAGCATCCCGCGTCAGCCGCCGCCGTTCAACTCCAGGATTTCCGCGTGCAGGCTCCCGGGGATGGTGAAGCCGTCGGCCGGGATCCGCCGGCGGTTGGCGAGGCGCCGCCCGCCGGGCAGCCGGACCCCTTCCTGGGCCGTCATCTTCTCGAAGAACGCCTCGGCGTGCGCCGCCCAGCCCTCGGCGTCGCCGAAACGCGCCGGGTCCATGACCACGATCAGTTCGCCGCCGCGCCCCGGGCCGCCGTCGTCGGCGAATTCCGCCGAGGTCTCGAAGGCGAAGTTCTCACCCAACAGGCCGGCGGCCAGCAATTCGATCATCATGCCGATGCTTGATCCCTTGTAGCCGCCGAAGGGCAACAGCACGCCGTCGACGGCGGCCTTCGCGTCGGTGGTCGGATGGCCGTCGGCGTCGAGGGCCACGCCTTCCGGCAAGTCGTGGCCGTCGCGGGCCGCGATCATCACCTCGCCGCGCGCCATCACCGAGACCGCCTGGTCGAAGACCACCGGCGCCGCGCCCGGCCGGGGCCAGGCGAAGGCCATGGGGTTGGTGCCGAACAGGGCGGCGCGGCCGCCCGCCGGCGCGACCAGTTCGCGCGAGCTGGTGACGGCGAGGGCGGCGAGCCCTTCCTCGGCGATCGCCTCGACCTCCGGCCAGAGCGCCGCCATGTGGAAGATGCCGACCAGCGACAGCGCCGCGATCCCGGTTTCGCGGGCCAACTCGACGGCCGGCGCGCGGCCGCGCTCGAGGGCCAGCGGCGCCATGCCGCCACGCCCATCGACGCGGATCACCGCCGGCGCGATGCGCTCGACCTTGGGATCGGCGCGGCCGTCGACGCGGCCGCTCCGGAGCGCCGACACGTAACCGGGCAGCCGGAACAGGCCGTGCGAGGTGCAGCCGTCGCGTTCCGCCTTGATCATCACGTCGGTGATGGCGCGCGCGTTGTCGGCGTCGCAGCCGTTGGCGGCCAGGCACCCGTTGGCGAGCGCCTCGGCCGCCTCCAGTGTCAGGTGGACCTGGTCGGCCATCAGACCGCTTGCACCGCCATCTCGATGGGGCCCTCGGCGCGGCTGTGGACGAACTGATCGACCACCGGGTCGCCGGAGTTTTCCACGTCGGCGGTGGCGCCGTCCCAGATGATCCGGCCCTCGTGGACCATGGCGACGCGCGTCGAGATCACCTTTAGGCTCGACATGTCCGACGTGATCGAGACCACCGTGGCGCCGAGCTTCCCGACGACGTCGAGGATCAGCTCGTTGATGATGTTGGTCATGATCGGGTCCAGCCCGGCGGTGGGCTCGTCGAGGAACAGGACGTCGGGGTCGTTGGCGATGGCGCGGGCCAGCCCGACCCGCTTCTGCATGCCCCCCGATAGCTCGGCCGGGTAGAGATCGGCGGTCGCCGCCTCGAGGCCGACGGCGGCCAGCTTGTCGACCGCCAGTTCCCGGGCCTGGGCGCGGCCCATGGTGCCTTCCTGCAGGATCTGGAAGGCGACGTTCTCCCACACGGGCTGGCTGTCGAACAGGCCGGACTTCTGGAAGGTCATGCCGAAATGGTCGATGAAGTCCTTGCGCTCGGCGTCGCTGAACCGGGTCACGTCGCGGCCCTGGAACAGGATCGTGCCGGCGTCGTGCGGGATCAGGCCCATGATGCATTTCAGGATCAGCGTCTTGCCCGACCCGGACGTGCCGATGAGGACCAGCGAGTCGCCCTGGCCGACGGCGAGATCGACGCCGGTGAGCGCATGGTTGGCGCCGAAGCTCTTGGTCACGCCGGTGAGCTCGAGCAGCGGCGCGCTCATGCCGGACGCTCGCCGATGATGGTGGTGCGCTCCATGTAGCGCGGCTGGTCGTCGGGATAATCCATCACCGCGTAATGCATCAGCGAGCGGTTGTCCCAGATGATCAGGTCCCGGGGCTGCCAGCGGTGCCGGTAGAGGAAGCGGTGGTCGGTGCAGTGGCCGTAGAGGAAGCCCAGGATCGCGGCGCTCTCGGCGGCGCTGAAGCCCTCGATGTGGCTGGTGAAGCCGGGATTGACGAACAGGCTCTTGCGGCCGGTCTCGGCATGGGTGCGGACGATGGGATGGACGGCGCGGTTGCCGCCGGCCATGTCGTCCTCGACGACGATCGGCTTGGCGTACTGGGTGCGGGCCGCGACCTCGAAGTCGTGGACCGCGCGCAAGGGTTCGAGGAACGCCTTCATGCCGTCGCTCAGGGCTTCATAGGCGCGGGCCTGGTCGCAATAGATGGTGTCGCCGCCGAGCGCCGGGATATGCTTCGCCGACAGGATCGACGCGCCCGCCGGACGCTCGCGGAAGGAGACGTCGGAGTGCCAGTAGGTGCCGGCGCCCTTGCGGCCCTTGGGCTTGCCGTCGGCCTCGACTTGGTTGGAGACCCGGTAGATCTCCGGATGGTCGGGGTGGATGTAGATGCTCACCGTGTCCTGCAGCGGTTCCTCGTCCGGGTCGCCGAACAGCGGGCCGAAATGCTTCGAGAAGGCGATGTGGCGCTCGGCGCTCAGGTCCTGGTCGCGGACCACCAAAAGGCCGCCGGCGTCGAGCCAGGCCTGCCGGATCGCGCTGGCGACGTTGTCGCCGGCGCCGGTCTCGAGATCGACCCCGGTGACCTCGGCGCCGAAGTCCGGCGTCAATGC
>JAPPPF010000032.1:21647-22773 GCA_028817665.1 Magnetovibrio sp.
GTCAATGCTTTGACGGTAATTTCCACAACGACCTCCCGGGCCATTTCTACACCCTCGCCCGGCCCGGGAAAAGCCGGCGGGACGATGAATGCGGATGTGAAACATATGTTGCATTGAAAATATTTTATGATACAAATGAATTATCACTTCGCGCCGCCAGAGAGCGCCACGGTCATGTCCACACCGCCGAAAGATTTCCCCCAGGAAGCCCGCGTCGTCGTCATCGGCGGCGGCATCATGGGTTGCTCGACCGCCTATCACCTGGCCAAGGCGGGCGTCGACGGCGTCGTCCTGGTCGAGCGCAAGCAACTGACCTGCGGCACCACCTGGCATTCCGCCGCCCAGGTCCGCCAGCTCCGCTCGAGCGCCAACCTGACCCAACTGATCAAGAACTCCGTCGCCCTCTACCAGTCCCCTGGAAGCGGAAACCGGCCAGGCGACGGGCTGGGTGCAGAAGGGCAGCCTCTCCATCGCCGCCAACCCGGACCGCTTCACCCACGTCAAGCGCCAGGCCGCCTTGGCGCGGCTGTTCGACGTCGAGGCCGAGGTCGTCGACGCCGCCGAGGCCGGCCGCCACTGGCCGTTGATCCGGACCGACGACCTGTTGGGCGCCGTCTATTCGCCGGCCGACGGCCGGGTCAATCCCTCCGACGTCTGCGCCGCCCTGGTGAAGGGCGCGAAGGCGCACGGCGCGCGCATCTTCGAGGATACCGCGATCACCGGGTTCGAGAAGGCCGGCGGCCGGGTCCGGGCGGTGAACACGGCGCACGGCCGCATCGAAACCGAGAGCATCGCGCTCTGCGCCGGGTTGTGGTCGCGCGACGTCGCCGGCCTCGCCGGCGTGCATCTCCCCGTTTACGCCTGCGAGCACTTCTACCTGCTGACCGAGAGCATCGACGGCATCGACGGCCACCTGCCGACGCTGTCCGATCACGACGGGCATCTCTACATCCGCGACGAGACCGGCGGGCTCCTGGTCGGCTGCTTCGAGCCCAACGCCAAGCCGCTGCCCATGGACAAGCTGCCCAAGGATTTCGCCTTCGACCTCCTGAACGAGGATTGGGATCACTTCGAACCGATGCTGTTGAACGCCATGCACCGCATTCCGGCGCTGGAGACGGCGGAG
>JAPPPF010000052.1:0-8829 GCA_028817665.1 Magnetovibrio sp.
ATCCCGACGCGCCGGGGCCGGCTGGTCCGGGCCGGCGTCGCCGAGAAGATCCTCGACCCCATCACCAGATCGCTGGTCCAATCGAAGATCCGCTCCATTCACGTCGAGGCCGGACTCGTCGCGTTAAGCGGCAGCGGCAGCGGAATCAGCCGTTTGCCCTTCGCCACCATCAACGGATGCAAGGGGATCAAGGAGATCGAGCTGGACCTCGTCAAGCAGCAGAAGAAGAAGGAACAGGAAGGCAAATAGGCGTTGTTTTTCCGGCGCTTGACGGCCGCCTCTGTTGACTTCCCCGGGATTTGAACCAAATTGTAGCGTGAAGACCGGCGGCGCGGTTTCGGCCGCCGGTCCGGGGCGCCTCTGGGAAGAGGGCCCGGCCCGTACTCGCTCACCGGATGGAGGGGCACGACATGGCTCGAATGACCGGCTTCAACAGCCCGCTGCTCTTGGGCTTCGAACATCTCGAACAAATGCTCGACCGCGCGTCGCGCGCGTCGGCCGAAGGCTACCCGCCCTACAACATCGAACAGGTCAGCGAGCACGGTCTGCGCATCACCCTCGCCGTCGCCGGGTTTTCCATGGACGACCTCGCGGTCACCATCGAAGACAACCAGCTGATGATCCGCGGCCGCCAGATCGACGACGAGCCGGACCGCGTCTACATTCACCGCGGCATCGCGGCGCGCCAGTTCCAGCGAAGCTTCGTGCTGGCCGAGGGCATCGAGGTGGCCGGCGCCGAGATGGACAATGGCCTGCTGCATATCGATCTTGAGCGGATCGTTCCGGAACCGGAGGTCCGGACCGTCGAGATCTCAGCGCCGAAGAACAAGAAAAAGACGTCGGCGCAGACCATCGACGTCGAGGCCGAGGAAGGCTAGAGGCGTCCACAAGCGAAATCCTCGCCAACCCCGTCCGCGTCAAGGAGGGGCCAAGAAGGAGGTTCATCATGACCGACATCACCCGTCCGACCAACGCCAACCCGCGCCTCACCGCCACGGCCGGCCAATCGTTCGCCGAGTTGGGGCTCGCCGACATCGCCTACATCAAACCGACGGTTCTCGACGGCACCGTCGTTTTCGCGGTCCACGCGGCCAACGGCGATCAGCTGGCGATCGCACCGACGCGCGACATTGCCGCGGCGTTGGTCGTCCAGAACGACCTCGCGCCCGTCTACGTCAACTAAGCGGAATGATTTTTCGGGAATGCCCGGGCAGTTTAGGCCGCCTGGTTCTCGACACTGCCCGTGAGGATCGCGTACAGGGCCTCGCCGGTATCGGTGCCGCGCAATTTCTCGCACGTCGCGCTGTCGCGTAACACCCGGGACACTTTCGCCAGCGCCTTGAGGTGATCGGCGCCCGCCGATTCCGGCGCCAGCAAAAGGAAGATCAAATCGACCGGCCGCTCGTCGATCGCCTGGAAATCGACCGGTTGTTCGAGGCGCGCGAAAAGACCGTGCAGCCGTTCCAAATCCGGCAACTTGCCGTGCGGTATGGCGATGCCGTTGCCGACCCCGGTGGTGCCGAGACGCTCACGCTCCATCAGGATATCGAAGATCGCGCGCTCATGCAGGCCGGTGATATCGGCGGCGCGGCGCGACAGTTCCTGCAGTATCTGCTTCTTGCTCGTCGCCTTCAAATTGGCAACGACTTCGTCCGACGTAATGAGATCACTGATCTCCATGGGTCACCTATAGGTCTTTTCGTACCAAAGCCTCGGAGGGCTTATTTTTCCGTGTTGGCCGGGTCGATCCAGCCGATATTCCCGTCGTCGCGGCGATAGATCACGTTGAACCCGCCGTTGGCGGTGTTGCGGAACATCACCACCGGCAATTCGCCCAATTCGAGGCGCATCACCGCCTCGCTGACGGTCAGCATCGAGATTTCCGTCTCCATTTCGGCAATCACCGCCGGTTGGGCGTCCTCGTGGACTTCTTCGTTCTCCGCTTCCGGCTGAATGACGTATTGCAGCGCCGGCAACACGTCGTCGGCGCCGCGCGCCTTGTGGTGGTGATTGACGAGACGCCGTTTGTACCGGCGGAGCTGCTTGCCGACACGTTCGAGCGCGCCATCGAAGGCCGCGTAGGGATCTTCCGCCTCGAACCCTCCGGTCACCACGAGGCCACGCGGGCCCGGATGCACGGAGATATCGGCGCACATATTCTGGCCCTCGCGCGAGAACATCACGGTCGCGTCGATGGCGTGGTTGAAATACTTGCCGACGACGGACCCAAGATTGTCCTCGACATGGCCGCGGAGCGCGTCTCCGACGTCCAAGTTCTTGCCTTTGACCGATATGTCCATAAACAGATGCGTCCCGTTACGTCACGGCGTCAACGATATAAGCGGTGGTATTCCACCCGGCGCGGCGCGCCATATCGCTGTTCCCATCGGGAATCCGGCCTCCGGCCAGCAGGGGCCAGGAAACTAGTGCCGGCGTCATGGTGAGTCAATACACCCCTTCGCCGGCATTTTCTATCTTGAAAATTATCCGTGTTTAGGTCAAGGCGGCCTTGTCCCGGCGACGTTGGACGGACGATGGTATCTTCATCGCCTCGCGGTATTTCGCCACCGTGCGGCGCGCGATATCGATGCCGTCGGCGCGCAAAAGCGTGACGATTTTATCGTCGGAAAGGATTTTCTTCGGCGGCTCGGCGTCGATCAGTTCCTTGATCCGGTGCCGCACAGCCTCCGCCGAATGGGCGTCACCGCCGGCCGTCGAAGCGATCGCCGGGGTGAAAAAGTATTTCAGCTCATAAATTCCGCGCGGCGTCGCCATGTACTTGTTCGAGGTCACCCGGCTGACGGTGCTCTCGTGCATCTCGATCTCGTCGGCGATGTCGCGGAGGACGAGCGGCTTGAGGAACTGGACGCCGTGGGTGAAGAACTTCTCTTGCTGGCTGACCAGTTCGGTGGCGACCTTGAGGATCGTCGTCGCCCGCTGGTGCAGCGCCTTGACGAGCCAACTGGCGGTCTGGAAATGCTCGGCGATATAGTGCCGTTCGTCCTTGGTCCGGGCCTCGCCCTTGAGCCGGGCGTAGTAGTGATTGTTGACCAGGACGCGCGGTAGCGACTCGTTGTTCAACTCGATGACCCAGCCGCCGCCCGGGGCGGCGCGCATCAGGACATCCGGCGTGATCGGCTGGGTCACGTCTTGGTCGAAGGCCAGCGCCGGCTTCGGGTTCAGGGTCTTGATCTCGGCGATCATGTCCTCGAGGTCTTCGGAATCGCAATCGCACGCGGCTTCCAGTTTCTTGAACTCGCGCGCCGCCAGCAGGTCGAGATTGTCGAGAAACGCCGCCATGCACGGATCCAGGCGATCCTGGTCGCGGAGCTGCAGGGCCAGGCATTCACGGAGGTCGCGGGCGAAGATTCCCGGCGGGTCGAAATCCTGCAGCCGGGCCAGCACCGCCTCGACGCGGGTCGGCTCGCAACCTAATGAATCCGCGATCTCCGCGAGATCGCCGGCGATGTATCCCGCCTCGTCGAGACGATCGATCAGATTGAACCCGATCAGCCGGTCGACGCCATCGTCGACGTCCATGGTCAGTTGATCGACGAGGTGTTCGCGAAGCGACGGAAGGTCGGAAAGGGTTTGCTCGATATCCGGCGACAGCATGTCGAAACCGCCGCCGCCCGACGGATAGGCGGGTTCCGAGAACCCACCACCGCCGTCCATGGCATGCGGTCCGACCGTACCGGCATCGCCGTCGCCGTCGCTGTTCGAGGTGTAGATATTTTCGTAATCGACGTCGAGGCCCGCCCCCGACTCCAGCTCGGCCGGCGCGGCGGCGTCGAAGTCGATATCGTTGAGCGCCGCCGGGTCGGCCTCGTCGTCGCCGCGGTCGTCGGGATCGGCGCCCGGCGCATCCCCCTCGCCGCGCCGGTCGCCCTCGTCGCGTTCGAGCATGGGGTTGCGTTGGAGTTCTTCCTCGACATAAGCCGCCAATTCGAGGTTGGAGAGCTGCAGCAACTTGATCGCCTGCTGCAGTTGCGGCGTCATGACCAGCGCCTGGGATTGGCGCAGATCGAGGCGCGGCGTCACCGCCATGGCGAATTCCGCCCGGCTGGCTTATAGGCTGAAACGGTCACCCAGATAAACGCGCCGGACATCCTCGTTGCCAACGATGTCCGATGGCGCGCCTTCCATCAACATCATGCCGTCATGGATAATGTAGGCCCGATCGATGACATCGAGGGTCTCGCGGACATTGTGGTCGGTGATCAAGACACCGATGCCGCGGTCCTTCAGATGCGCGACCAAATCCCGGATATCACCGACCGCGATCGGATCGATCCCGGCGAACGGCTCGTCGAGCAGCACGAAGTGCGGATTGGACGCCAACGCCCGGGCGATCTCGACCCGCCGCCGTTCGCCACCGGACAGTGCCAAGGACGGCGTGCGGCGCAAATGGGTGATCGAGAATTCCGCCAACAGGGCTTCCAGGATGGCCTCCCGGCGCTCCCGGGATTTCTCCACCACCTCGAGCACGGCGCGGATGTTGTTCTCCACCGTGAGGCCGCGAAAGATCGAGGCTTCCTGCGGCAGATAGCCGATCCCGAGACGGGACCGCCGATACATGGGCAGTTCCGTGATGTCGTTGCCGTCGAGCACGATGGCGCCGTGATCGGGCGCGATCAAGCCGGTGATGATGTAGAAGCACGTGGTCTTGCCGGCGCCGTTCGGACCCAGGAGGCCGACGACCTCGCCGCGTTGCAGCTCGAGGCTGATGCCGCGGACGACCGGGCGTTTCTTGAAACGCTTGCCGATGTTGATCGCGGTCAGGCCCCGGTTGTCGGCGACCAGACGGGGGCCGCTATGTCCGTCGGCGGAGATCGCGGAATCGGCCTGATCGTTCAGTGTTTCATTCATAATGCGGAATTCGGCCCCTGCATTGTCCCCAATTCGTCCGCCCCGGGATTTCCGGTGGCCGGCTAGTTCGCCTTGCCGGCATCGCCGTCCTTCGACTTCAACTTCTGCGGCATGATCACACCGCGGACCCTAGTTTTACCGCCGCCGAGTGGTGCCTGGCAACTGTGCAAACGGCTGATTCCGGTGTTCAAGTTGACCTCGGCGCTGCATCCGTTGAGCACGTTGCGGTCGCGGAGAATCCGCACCGAACCGATCAAGGTCGCAATGCCGCTGTTCACATTATACACGCCGCGTTCGCTGTGGGCCGTGTCTTTTTGGGTGACCACCTTGACGTTGTCGAAGGCCTCGACCCGATGAATACTCGATTTTCCGGCCTTGTCCTTACGGAAATAGGCCGCCAGGACATCGGCCCGCAGCCGCTTCTCGGCGCGCCGCGCGAGGGCGTTGCCGCGCGCCACGGCCATCTGCTTCTGCTCCCAGTATTCGAGCTGCCGGTCGGCGGTGATGGTGTCGGTCTTGGTGATCAGGCGCGGCTTGCCGCCGGTCACGACGAGGACCGCCTTGTCGACGTCGTAGACCGCGTGTTCGCCGTGGGTCGTCGATTGCGGCGACTTGATGCGGACCTTGCCGAACGCGTCGAGGCGCCAGATATCGGTGCCGCCGCCTTCCTTCTCCCGGTAATAGGCGCGCAGTTCGTCGGCGAACACCGTGACCTCGCCGCGGACCGCGCGGGCATTGCCGCGCGCGATGAAGACCAGCCGGTCCTGCTGCCATTCGATGCCGTTGTCGGCGAAGACCTCGATCGGCCGGTCGCCGCCGGCGCCGAAGTTGAGCGATTGCGCGGCACCGTCCGAGGGCGCCGACAACGCCAGCACGACCGCCGCCGCGGCAAAAATCAGGCGCGTCGGCAACCGGATCATTTCACCGCCTTCCCGGCATTCGGATAAAGCGTCAACTTGGACTTGCCAGTGAACAGAATGGTGCGTCCCTTGTCGATGAGGCGGAACCCGTTCGCCGTCAGATGGCCGAACGGTCCCTGCCCTTCGACCGGATCGTTACCCGTCGCCACCCCGGCGGCGAGATCGATATCGGCGCGCTCGGTGCGGAATTCGTAACCCGAGTCATGAAACAAGTTGACGGCTCCGTTGAGGTTCAGCTTTTTGTCCGTCCGCGCGAAAATACCGTTCTTCGCCGTCAACACCAGCCACGTTCCATCTTCCGTCGTGATGTCGGCTTTCGGCATCTCAAGCTCCACCTCGGCGCCGGAGCCCGCAAGGTTGCGCGCCAGATCGGCGGTGATGGAGAAGGGCTGGTTGTCCTTGTCCGTCCCGACGTATCGCGGATTGATCATGCTCGGATCCTTGGAATCGGAGAGCTGCAGCGCGGCGAAGCCGATCCGGAAACGCAAGTCCGCCGTGTTCAGGTGAGGCCAGGCGATCACCAGCGCGATCAACATTAGGGCGACCATCGGCAACACCAGCTTCATCAGGCCGACGAACCGGCTGTAGAGCTTGGAATGCGCGACACGCGCCTCCGGCCCCACCGACGATGCCAGGTCGCGGCGGCCGGCTATGCCGCTGGGCGCGGGCGCGGCAGGGTCGAATTCCGTGGTTGCCGACACGGCTAATCATCCTCCGTCAGGCAACGCCGGCGCGCAGGCAATCGTGGATGTGCAGGATTCCCACCGGTTTGCCGTCGTCGACGACAAACAGGTTGGTGATGGCGAGCTCGTTCATGATCGCCAACGCCTCGCTGGCCAGCGCGTCTGAGCCGATGGACTGCGCGCCATCGGTCATGACGTCGGCGGCGGTGCTCTTCAGCAAGGTCTCCGCCATGTGCCGGCGCAAATCGCCGTCGGTGATGACACCCAGGAGCCGGCCGTCGCCGTCGACGATGCCGGCGCAGCCGAACCGTTTCGCGGTCATCGTCAGGATCACGTCGGACATCGCCATCTCGGCGGTGACCAGGGGCAGCTCGTCGCCGCCATGCATAATCTCGGAGACCTTCAACAGGCGTTGGCCGAGCTTGCCGCCCGGATGCAGGGCCTTGAAATCGGCCGGCGAGAAATCGCGGCGCTCGAGCAGCGCCACGGCGAGTGCGTCGCCCAGGGCCAGCATCATCGTCGTCGAGGTCGTCGGCGCCAGCCCCATGGGACAGGCCTCCGCCACCTCCGGAAGAACCAGGATGACGCTCGCGGCCCGGGCCAATGCGCTGTCGGCCGCGGCGGTCACGCCGATCAGCGGAATCTTGAACCGCGCCGCGTAGGCGACCAGGTCGGCCAGTTCCGTCGTCTCCCCGGAATTGGAAAGCGCGAACACCGTGTCGTCGCTGGTGATCATTCCGAGATCGCCGTGCGAGGCCTCGCCGGGGTGAACGAAGAACGCCGGCGTCCCGGTGGACGCCAGGGTCGCGGCGATCTTGTGGCCGACATGGCCGCTCTTGCCCATGCCGGAAATGATGACCCGCCCGTTCGTCGCGGCGAGAATGTCGAGCGCCGCCAGGAACGGCGCGCCCAGCGATTCGGAAAGCGCCTTGAGCGCCGTGGCCTCGGCGTCGAGGACGCGGCGCGCCGAATCCAGATCGGCCGACGACGCCGGCGCGGCGGCGTCCTTGTTTTCGAGGTTGGGGGCCGCTGAAGTGCTCATGTCCATCTACGAATCATCGAAATCTAGGGGCCACATCGTACCACCCGAGCCTTAACGAACCGATAAACCGGGAATTCCTTCCCGGCGCCCCTCAAGCAGCCCAGCCTGGCGCGCCTTGGAGTATGGTCCGATGCCCGAGAAACGTCAATAAAAACGGGTATTTAACAGCCTTATGAATGCGCGAAAATATCGGTTTCGGACCAGCCGTCGAGGTCCAGGTCGGCCCGCGCCGGCAGAAAGCCGAAACAGGCCTCGGCCAATTCCAAACGGTTTTCCCGGACCAGCATGGCGTGCAGCCTGTCCCGGATCTTGTGCAGGTTGAGGACATCGGCGGCCGCGTACTTCAACTGATCGGGCGTCAACTCGTCGGCCGCCCAATCCGATGACTGCTGTTCCTTGGACAACTCGATGCCGAGCAACTCGCGCGTCACATCCTTCAAACCGTGCCGGTCCGTGTAGGTGCGCACCAGCTTCGATGCGATCTTGGTGCAGAACACGGGGCTGACGGTGACGCCGAGGTTGCGCTTCAGGATGGCCACGTCGAAGCGCGCGAAGTGAAAGATCTTGGTGACCCCGGGATCGGTGAGCAACGCTTTGAGGTTGGGCGCGGGATTGTCGCCGGCCGCCATCTGAACCAAGTGGCAGACCCCGTCACCGGCCGAGAGCTGGACGACGCAAAGCCGGTCGCGCTGCAGGTCCAAACCCTGGGTTTCCGTGTCGACGGCGACGCTACCGCCGAAGTCGATGCCCTCGGGAAGGTCACCCTTGTGTAGTTCGATGGATTTGGGCTCGGATTTCGTTGGCTTAGCCAATCGCCTTACCTCGCGCGCTTCGGTTCCCTGCAATGAGCGTGTCCCGAGGATGATGCTCGAAACCGCCTTTCAGCGAAAGGCCGAAATGGTGCCCAGGAGAAGACTCGAACTTCCACGACCTTGCGGCCACAGGTACCTGAAACCTGCGCGTCTACCAATTCCGCCACCTGGGCATCGATTTCGGATACTCGCAAGAAATCCGTACTGTCCATATTGAGAGCCGCGGGTGTTGTCAATACGCGAGACTCGGCCGACGGGGCGCGGTTGACGCGTGTCATCGGGGGTTGTAATCGGATACAATGATCGGATTGCATGATATCGGCGCCAAGGAGGCCTTATGACCGGTTCCACGAATCAGCGGCGTATCACCATTTTCGGCGGCTCGGGGTTCGTCGGCCGTCATCTGGTGCGGCGGTTGGCGGCTAGCGGCGCGGAAATCCGGATCGCCGTTCGCGACCACGAATCGGCGCTGTACTTGAAGCCTTGCGGCGATGTCGGTCAGA
>JAPPPF010000052.1:8839-20285 GCA_028817665.1 Magnetovibrio sp.
GGCCCAGGTGGCGACCGCCGTCCAGGGCGCCGACACGGTGATCAATCTCGTCGGCATCCTTTATGAAAGCGGCAACCAGACGTTCCGGAAGGTCCATGTCGACGGCGCCGCGGCGATCGCCCGGGCCGCGGCCGACGCGGGCGCCCGGCGGCTGCTGCAGATGTCGGCCCTGGGATCGGACGAGCACTCGCCGGCGGAATACGGCCGCACGAAATGGGCCGGCGAGATGGCGGTCCGCGAGGCGTTCCCCGACGCGACGATCTTCCGCCCGAGCGTGATCTTCGGCCCCGAGGACAACTTCTTCAACATGTTCGCCGGCCTGATGCGGTTCCTGCCGGTCATGCCGGTGATGGGCGCCCCGATGCTGCCCAGCGTCTCGCGCGGCGAGTCAGGCGGCTTCAAGATCGATTTCTTCGGCGACGGCGGTTGCAAGTTCCAGCCGGTTTTCGTCGGTGATGTCGCCGAGGCCATGGCGCGGAGCCTCGACACGGACGAGAGCAGGGGCCAGACCTACGAGCTCGGCGGTCCCACGGTCTACAGCTTCAAACAACTGATGGAGCTGCTGCTGGCCGTGACTCAGCGGAAGAAGACGCTGGTGCCGGTGCCGCTGGGCATCGCCGCCATGGAGGCCGTGTTCCTGCAGATGCTGCCGAAGCCCTTGCTGACCACCGACCAGGTCAGCCTCATGGAACGCGACAACGTCATCTCCGGGCAGCACCCCGGCCTCGACGCCTTGGGTATCGAAGCCAGCGCCGCGGAGGCCATCCTGCCGACCTATCTGCACCGGTTCCGCACGCCCAGTCAGCGAAATCCCCAGACCGCGTAAATCGGCCCCGGCGCCGCTCGGTCAATAACGGGGCGGCAAGCCGCCGGCGTCCGCCTCTGTCTCACCGCGCGCCGCGGCGATGATCAGTTCGGCATACTCGCGCAGGAACACGGATCCCCGGACGGTCCGTTGAATGAGGACGCTGCGCCGGTCGCTGTCATCGGCCTTGCGGCGCACCAACTGCAGTTCGCTGAGCCGGTAGACGGCGCGCGTTACCGCCGGTTTCGAGACCTTCATCAGCTCCGCCAGGCCGCGCACCGTATGCGGCGGGGGCCGGAGATAGACGGTCAACAGCAACGCCATCTGGCGCGCCGACAGGTCCGGCGCGTCGGCCCGGACCCCGGCGACCATGGCGCGGCGCCAGATATCCAAGGCTTCGAGTTCGTTCAATTCAATGCCGCTCACGTCGCGCCCCGCCTTCGTTACGGTTCCGTAACTTCTAGGCGATCCCGGTCAGGCCGGCAATGGCCAAGCCAGGCGGTCAGCCGCCGTAGCGGTTCCGCAGCATCTGGTAGACGGCGCGCATGCCCATGGCCTCGCCGCCCTCCGGGCGCCCGGCCCGCGTCGACAGGTTCCAGGCCATCAGATCGAGGTGTGCCCATGGCACGCCGTCGGCGACGAAGCGCTGCAGGAACAACGCCGCCGTGATCGACCCGCCGTAACCGCCTTCCGGCGCGTTGTCGACGTCGCCAACCTTGGCATCGACCTTTTCCTCGTAACCGGCCCACAACGGCATTCGCCAAAGCGGGTCATCGCTTGCCTCGGCGGCCCCGAGGATATCGGCGGCGAGTGCCTCGTCGTTACAGTAGAGCGCCGGCAGGTCGGTCCCGAGCGCGACCCGGGCAGCGCCGGTCAAGGTCGCGAAATCGACGATCAGGTCCGGGGTTTCGGCGGCGGCCTCGGTGAGCGCGTCGGCCAGAATGACCCGGCCCTCGGCGTCCGTGTTGTTGATTTCGATGCTGAGCCCCTTGCGGGTCGCGACAATGTCGCCGGGCCGCATGGCATTGCCGGCGATACTGTTCTCGACCGCCGGCACCAGCACCCGGAGGCGGACCGGCAAGGCCGCGGCCATCACCATCTTGGCGACGCCGAGCACGTGAGCGCCGCCGCCCATGTCCTTTTTCATCAGCTTCATCCCGGCTGCCGACTTGATGTCGAGGCCCCCGGTGTCGAAGCAGACGCCCTTGCCGACCAATGTCACCTTCGGCGCCGCCGGATCTCCCCAGCGCAGGTCAATGAGACGCGGCGCGCGGTCGTGGGCCCGCCCGACGGCATGGACGGCCGGAAAATTCCGCTCCAACAGATCATCTCCGACGACGACCGTGATCTCGGCGCCGTGATCTCGGGCGAGGTCTTCTGCGGCCGCGGCCAAGCCGTCCGGCCCCATGTCCGAGGCGGGCGTGTTGATCAGATCGCGAACCAAGCCGGTCGCCGCCGCCGCCGCCACGACCGCGTCGCGGTCGCAGCCGTCGGGCCAGACCAACAGTTTCTCGGCGCTGGGCTCGGCGTCGCGCTTGTAGCGCTTGAAGGCGTAGGCATCGAGCGCCCAGGCGAGGGCCAGGCTGGTGGCCGCTTCACCTCCGTGATCGCCGTCGACGCGATAGCGGCCGGCCGGCAGGCCCGCCGGAAGCTTGGCCCAATCCCAGAGGCCCGGCTCGTCGGCGACCGCGAACAGGACCTTGGCGAGACCGCCGGTTTCATCGGGCAGCATCGACAGGGTTCCGGCCTTGCCCTTGAAACCCGTGCTGCGCGCCCAATTGGCGAGGTTCTCGGGTTGGTCCGCCAACCAGTCGTCAAACGACGATGACGGAATGATCTCGACGGCGACCGCGACAGCGGCGTCCTCAGTGAAAAAATCGCTCATGTAAGCTGCTTACCCGCTCGGCCGAACGGAATCAATGGCGGCCCTTGTCTGGAGCGGCCGGGCGCGACACGATGCCGGCCCGTGAAACAGCGAAGCAAGGGAGCCATCGATGGCGGAATTCGAACTGGTGATCGGTAATCGGAACTATTCGTCCTGGTCTCTCCGCGCCTGGTTGATGCTGATGCAGACCGGCGCGTCCGCCGAGGAAATTGTCATTCCGCTCGATCAGGGCAGCTACAAGGAGGACATCCTGGCCCACTCGCCGGCGGGCCAGGTCCCGATCCTGAAGCACGGCGCCGTGACGGTCTGGGACTCGCTGGCCATCGGCGAATACCTGGCCGAGCGGTTCCCCGACGCCGGTCTGTGGCCGGACGCGCCGGACCAGCGGGCCCGGGCACGCGCCGTCGCCTGCGAGATGCACGCCGGTTTCGTCGCACTGCGCACCCACATGCCCATGGATCTCCGGAACGCCTATCCCGGCCAAGGCCGCGAGGCCGGCGTCGCCGCCGACATCCGGCGGATCATCGACATCTGGTCATCGGCGCTCGCCGCGTCATCGGCGGGGCCTTATCTATTCGGCGGTTTCACCATCGCCGATGCCATGTACGCGCCGGTGGTCGGCCGGTTCCAAACTTACGACGTGGCGCTTCCCGATGATTGCCGCGCCTATGCCGACGCCGTCTGGGCCCACCCACACATGCGGGCCTGGGTGAACGCCGCCCGCGACGAGCCTTGGGTGATCGAGGTGCTGACCCCCTAGGCGGTCAATCCAGCCATTCCGGTTCGGGCAGGCCGAGACGGTCGCCCGGCAGCTTGCCGTCCGCCGTTTGCGCGTTGGTGGCTTCCTCCTGGGCGAGCTTTTCCAGCGACGCGGCGAGCAGTGTCTCCTGGCGTTCCAGCGGGACGACGGCGACGCCGTCGTCGTCGCCGATGACGATATCGCCGGATTTCACCGGGCATCCGGCGCAGGCGATGACGCCATCGATGACGCCGCCGAACCCCTTGTGGGGACCCGCCGGTACGATCCCGGCGGAGAATGTGTTGAATCCCATCTCGCGGATTTCGGCGACGTCGCGGACCGCGCCGTCGACGACCAATCCGCCGACCCCGCGCTGCAACGCCGCCCGGGTCATGATGCCGCCCCAGATGGCGGTGCCGAGGAAACCGCCGGCGTCGACGACCAGGATCTCGCCCGGCTCGCAGAGCCCGATGGCCATGTGGACCGCGCCGTTGTCGCCGACCATGGCGGTCACCGTCCGCGCCTGACCGCAAACCCGCATGCCCTCCTTGACCGGCTTGATCCGCCCGTCCATCACCTGGGTACGGTTCATCATGTCCGAGACGATGGCCGGCGGAATTTCCAGCCATGCGGCGATTTGATCGCTCGTGAGCTTATCGTAATTGATTCGATGGCGCTGAATGGGCATGGTCCCTCCCCGGTCGGACGATTTCGGCAATGCCCGCCGACCGTATATCATGGCTATCACGGAGCCAAGCGGGAGGCGGTGATGATATTTGGGCTGTTCGGCGACAAGACGGAGAGCGAAGCGCGACAGCTGAATCGCGACGCGCCGTTGATCATCGAGCAATCGGAACAGACCTATCCGCCGACGCGGTTGCGCGACATGGCCGAGATGATCGTCGAGTTCATCGAGCGGGCGCACGTGCGCTACGGCACCCAGGAGATCGACCTGAAGCGGGCCCACCACGACTATAAGTCGCTGCACAAGGAGGCCCGGCGCAAGAACGACCAGATCGAGCTGAGCGCGATGACACTCGTCATCATCTACATCCGGGCCGAGATCGCCGGTCCGCTTGCAGCCCCCGCGCGCGAAGCCATCGACGCCTTCACGGGCGCCTGGCTGAGCGACGGCGACGCCGCCGCATCCGAGGGAGCGGAGGACGGCGGGCCCGAAGGTTGATCAGATCGGCCGGTGGTTTTCCGGCACCTGCCGGCGCAGCCAACTGGTGAACGCGGCGATCGGGCCGCTTCCCGACGCGTTGCGGCGAAGCACCAGGAAGTAGGCGTTCTCGGGCGCCGGTTCGTCCAACGACGGGAACGCCGGCACCAGGGTGCCGGCGCGCAATTCCTCGGCGGCCAGGAAGTCGCTTTCCAGGATCACGCCCAGACCCTTGACGGCGGCGTCGATCGCCATGCTCGAGCGGTCGACCCAGAGCTCGCGGCGGACCGCCATGTCGCCGAGTCCCCGGGCCGCCAACCAGGCCGGCCACTGGAGACGGTTCTGTGCATGAATCAATACCTGGTCCGTGAGATCGCCGGGTCCACTCAGTGCCGCCGCGTCGCCGAGCAGCGATGGCGAGAGCAACGGCAGCATGCGTTCGGCGATCAACGGCTCGATATGCACGGAGGGGTCGGCCACGTCGCCGTAGATCATGCCGACATCGGCGTCGCCCAGCGTGCGCCGGGCCGCCGTCGCCTCGACCCGGACACGGAGATCGGGATGGGCCTGCAGAAAGCCGTTGAGACGCGGCATCAACCACATGCCGGCGATACTCGGCGCCGCGACGACGTTCAACGTGGCGGCGCCAGCGCCCGCGCGGAGATCGGCGGTCGCCTGCGCCAGGCGCCCGAGCGCTTCGTGGATGCGGTGGCGGTAGGTATCGCCGGCCGCGGTCAGGGTCAGGCCGCGGCCATCGCGGCGGAACAGCTCTACGCCCAGGTGCGCTTCCAGATTGGCGACCTGGTGGCTGACCGCCGAGGGCGTCACATGGAGCTCTTCGGCGGCGGCCTTGAAGCTACCGTGACGCGCCGCCGCCTCGAATCCCCGTGCTGCGTTCAGTGGCGGCAACCGAAATCCCATGGTTCCTTCCCGCGATCGAATCTGAAACCAATATTTAGATGAATTTAATTCATGTTTAAGTTGAGATAAAGAAGTTTGCCTGACTTGAGTTAGTGGCAATACAAATAAAAATTACGGATCAATATTGCTGAGTCAGGAGCAAATAAATTCATGTCGATCGATCGATTTGGTAACGAGCTGGCCGATGGCCTGCCCTATGCCAGGGGCGCCATACTTCCAACCACCGCCGACGATATCGTCAAACTGAAGGTCGCCTGGTCCCACATCCGGCGGCGCCGGGCCGAACTGGGCGACGGGTCGGTCTACCTGCTCGGCGGACTCGAGCGCAACCTGCAACTCGACGACGTCGACCTCTCGGTCATGGACGACGAGATCGCCTCGGCGCTGTTCACCGACGAGGTCACGGCGCTCGGCCTCGAGCACCTGGGCGGCGACCCGGACCGGCACGACGTCTTCGTCTTCAATCGATTGACCGCGGCCCTGCTGACCGCCGCGGACGTGATGATCAATGAAGGCGACACCGTCATCGGCGTCTCGCCCCGGTATTCCCATCCGGCGGTCACCCGCGCCGTCGCCCACGGCGGCGGCCGGTTCACCGACACCACCGGCATCGGCGCCTTCAAGGACGCCATGGCCGCGGCTGGCAAGGTCGACGTGGTGTTCATCACGCGATTGTCGGTGAGCTACGAGATCCTCGCCGAATCAGATCTCAGCGAGATCGTTCGCATCGCCAGGGACGCCGGCGCCAAGACCATCGTCGACGACGCCGGCGGCGCGCGGGTCGGCCCGGCCTGCTTCGATCAGCCGCGGATGCTCGAGCTCGGTGTCGACGTCGGCGCGACCGGCATGGACAAGTACGGCACCACCGGGCCGCGCCTCGGCCTGCTCGGCGGCTCGGCCGACCTGGTCCGGAAAATCCGCGCCCGCGCCTACGAGATGGGCGTCGAGGCGCGCCAGATGCTCTACCCGGCGGTTGTCCAGAGCCTCCGCGACTACAGCCCGGAGAAGGTCCGCGAAAGGGTCGCGGTGACGAAGCAGGCGGGGGCGGCTCTCAAGAAAACGCTCGGCGACAACCGGGTCTTGGAGACGCCGGTGATCGTGCAGCTCCTGGCCGATGATATCCTCGAGATGGCGATGGAACGCGCCGGCCTCGACACCGCGCCCTGCGTTCCCTACGAAGCGACCGCGGGATTGGCCATGCTGATGCTCCGCGACCACGGGATCGTCAGCGTCCACTTCGCCGGGCTGCCGCCGGGCACGGCGGCGCTGATGATCAAGTTCCTGCCGCCGGATGTGTTCGCCCGCCTCGGCGGCCCCGGCCGGCTGGCCGAGGCCGTCGATGAAAGCCTCGACAAACTCGGCGAGGCGCTGAAAGATCCAAGCCAGTTGAAAACGCTGCTGCTGGGCAACGGTACGGCGTGAACTGAACGGAGATGAGGTGGCGGTGCGGACCCGGCGGAAGTTCCTGCTCGACACCGTTTCCGCCGCCGCCATGATCCCGGTCGGTGGTTCCCGCGTGTTGGCAGGAAGGGTCGGGGCGACCTACCGCATGCCGGCGGAATGGGCGCCGCACGAGCGGACCCTGATGCAATTCGTGCCGCCGCAGAATTGGCGCCGCGGCGACTACCGAGCGGCGGTCCGTGAATGGGCCGCCGTCGCCAACGCGGTGGCGGACTTCGAGCCCGTGACCATGGTTGTGCGGCCCGAGGACCGGAAGCGGGCGGCGCGGCTGCTCAACTCCGAGATCGAGTTCGTCGAGATGCCGCTCAACGACGGCTGGAGCCGCGACACCGGACCGATCTTCGTAATCGGCGACGACGGCAGCCGCCGCGTTCGCGGGTTTACATTCAACGGCTGGGGCGGGAAGTTCCCGCCCTTCGATGCCGACGCCGAGGTCAAGTGGCGGCTCGCCGAAGCGTTCGCTTGGCCCATTGACGAGATCGATTTCGTGCTCGAGGGCGGCGCCATTTCGGTCGACGGGAACGGCACCCTGCTGACCACCGAGGAATGCCTGCTGCATCCGAGCCGAAACCCCGGCATGGGCAAATCCGATCAGGAGCGCCTGCTCCGCGACGCCCTCGGCGTCGACACCGTCATCTGGCTCGGACAAGGCATCGCGCCGGACCCCGTGACCGATGGCCATGTCGATGGCCTTTGCGTGTTCGCCGGCCCCGGCGCGGTCCTGCTCCAGACCACGGACGATCCGGCGGACGAAAACCACGTCATCGGCCGCGACGCGAAGCGGCGACTGCAACGGGCCCGCGACGCCCAAGGACGTCGGCTCGAGATCATCGAGCTGCCGCTCGCCGACGACGTGCTGCACATCAATTTCTATATCTGCAACGGCGGGGTGATCGTGCCGATCGCCGGTGACCCGAGGCAGGACGATGCCCCCCTGTCGATCCTTCGCGACGTGTTTCCGGAGCGCCGCGTGGTCGGCGTCGGCGGCAAGGTCATCGCCGCCGGCGGTGGCGGCGTCCATTGCATCACCCAACAAGTTCCCGCGGCGGGCTGATCATCCGATCCCGCTCAGCGATTCCGCGGAAGGTTCGGTTCACCAATGTGGGGCACGTGAGGCAGAAGACCGGGCCCTGAACCTCTGTTCGCGCCCCGGTCCCGCGACGAACTGGGTCATGGCGCGGGTCGAGAAGATCGGCGCCGCCCGGGCCAGGAGAATTTTCAGGCGTCCCCGAGATGCCCGGTTTTCACGTAGATCAGGCCGCCATCGGCGCTGAACGGGGTATGGGCGCTGCCCGGTGGGTTGCGCAGCCAGCTGCCCTTCGGGAGCCCCAGCGGGACATCCAACGAAATCCGGCCCTGGCCCTTTCATGGCCCGGGCATGACCGGTTTGACCGAATTGGGAGCATCAGCACATGGGTGACACGTCTTACGGCAACGCCATGACCGAAATTGCCCTGGCGCTGGCGATGGCGTTCTTCTCGATCATGGTGTTGACCATGGTGTCCATGGGAACCCCGCAAGCCCAGACCGAACCGCGCGCCGACGCCGGCGTGCCGGTCAAGCTGACGCTGGCGGCGCCGTCGCCGGCCGATGCGAAGCCTCAATCACCGAAGAAGAAGCCCGAGATCATCGTCTTCTGGAACGGCCGGTTCTACGATAAGGACCTCAATCCGACGGCGATCGCCGGGCGACGTTTCAACGGCCGCGTCATTCTCGCCCTGGCGCCGACGCTTTCCATGTCCGAGGCCCTGGCGGCGCGGTCTCAAGTGGGCGCCCGAAACCTGGTCGTCTCGACCCTGGACCAGCGTTGGCTCGACACCCTCAAGACAAAGCTAGGCAAGGAGTAGGCCGATGACCGGCAATTCGACCTCCAAACCCCGTTCTCGCCAGGGTTTATTGTCCATCGGCGGACTTTTCCTCGCCGCCGCCGTCGCCTTGGTTGCGACGACCAGCCACGCGGCGTCACCCGACGACGTCCGCCGGATGATCGTCGAGGAAGCCCGCGAGACCATGGTCCCGGCCTCGCTGGCCATCGCCGTGGCACAGGTGGAATCCGGCCTGCGGCCCGATCACCAGGGCGCCGACGGCGCGCGCGGCGTGTTCCAGTTGCTGCCCGAAACGGCCGAGGGACTCGGACTCGAGCCGCGCCAACTCTGGCAGCCGCGCACCAACATCCGCGCCGGACTGACTGTTCTCGACCGCCTTCTCGACCGCACCGAAGGCCGCTGGGACGAGGCCCTGAAGGCCTTCGCCGGGCGCCGCGACAACGGGCGCGCGACCAATGCCGGGCGATACGTGACTGACGTACTGGGATGACCTACACGCTGCTCGGCATTTCGCTGGGCATCGGCAGCCTCGCCGAACACGACCTCAATCCGACGACCATCCAAGAGGTCATCCGCGGACTCACCGACAATTTCGCCATGGCCTTCATGACCACCGTGGTCGGCCTGCCGGTTTCCGCGGCCTTGCGCGCGGCGCTGCTCGTCGCCTACAGCCGCGCCCAGGAGCGCAGCGTCCGCCAAATTCCCTATCAAGGAGACTGATCATGCGGTTCCTTATCTTCAACGTCGTCGTCGGCCTCGCCCTGGTCTATCTGATCAACGGCGGCGAAATGCCGGTCGGCGGCTTCAAGGAAAGCCTCGCCGCCGCCGAACGGAAAGCCGACGCCGCCGTCGAAGGCGTGAAACGGCAGCTCCTCGCCGACGCGCCGAAACCGGATCCCGCCGCCAACGCCCAGCCGAAGGCCGACCCCAAGGGTCACGCCCGCGACGTCATCCCGGAAACCGAACCCGCGGCGCCGGCGAAGAGGCGTGCGCCGGCGAAACGCGCGAAGACGCCGCCTCCTCCGCCGCCGCCGCCGCCCGGTTCGGAAACCGCCGACGCGAAAACCCCGCCGGCATTGCCGGAGGCGAAGACCGTCGGCGCCCGGCCGGTGCACACCATCAATGAGGCCGACGCCCTGGTCGCCAAGCGCCGCGACGAGGTCCTCGGCACGGCGCCGGCACGCGCCGGGACCGCGAAAGTCGCGCTGAAGGAAGGCACCAGCCTGATGTCGGCGCGCGAGCGCCGGCGCCAACTCGACCGCCTGGCCGAGGAAATGGAACTGCTCTATCTGGAAAAGGTCGGAGGCTGATCCGGTGAACCGCCGTCGCGTCGCTGTCTCGCTTGCGCTGGGCGCCATCGTCATCGCGGTGTTCGCGGTCCACACGCTCGATTCTCCGGCACCACATACGGAAGACACCCCGCAGGTGACGGAACTGCCGCGGCTCGAACTGCCATCGCCGGCGGCGTTGACGACGGTCACCCTGCCGCCACCGCCCGCGTCGGCCGTCAGTACCATCGAACCCCTGACGCCGGCGCCGCCGACCCAGGAGATCGCTCCCCTCGAAACGCCGTCGAGGGCGCCCGCGGCGGCCTCCTTGAAACCGCTGGCCGCCGAACCCGAACCGACGGCAAATCCCTCCCGCGCGCGCGCCGAACCCGTCGAGATCAAACCCCTCGCCGCCGAGGCCGACGACCGGCCGGCGCCGGCGGAACAACGGCCCGCGCCCGTCAAACCCGACGAAACGCCGGCGCTCGTCCAGCGCGTTTCCGATACCACGGTCCGCCAAGCCGGCCGGCCCTTGCTGCGGCTCTTGGAGCATGGCGAAGGCCCGACGGTGGAGATCACCTGGCCGGACAACCGCCGCGCCCGCAGCCAGCTTCATCGGGTGTTCTCCCAGTGCTACGGCATGCGAGTCGCGGTCATTGACGGGTCCGGCCGGCTGTTCGATGCGAACTCGCCGAGCGGCGTCCCGTGGGCCATCAACACCGACCGCTTCAGCGGCTTCGTTCGGCAATCAAGCGGCGGCGGCCCCTTGATCGAGCAACAGACCGTGATGCGCATCCGCAACCGCCATGGCTTGACCTCGCGAGCCGCCGCCGTTCGGGTGTTTCCGCGCCGCGCCGACGCGGTCCTGCTGGGCGGGCTCTCCCAGCTGATCGGTGATGGGTACCTGAAGGCACGGCGCATCCAGGCCGATTACCGCATGTCCGCCGAGGGCGTTCGGGTCGCCGATGTCCGCGTCGACGGCAAGCCGGTCCCCGGGGCCATCGACCTCACCCAGGCCGCCAGTCGGCGTTGCGTGCTTTGAAATTTGCGGAGGTAGCTTCCATGAAACGCATGATATTGAGCGCCCTAGCCCTACTGACGGCGGCATTGCCGCTGCGACCGGCCTTCGCCGGCACCGCCGCGCTGATCTCGTTCCACGGCGATGATCCCGGCACCTGGGAACGCCGCCTCGCGGTTCAGGACCTACTTCGCGACGGCTATGGGTTCGATGAGGTCCGGGTCGTCACGGACGCCACGGCACGCGAGATCCCGAGCCGTGTCCGCGCCTTCCTGGAAGCGCCCGCCGGGCCCGGCGCCCGCCCCGCCCGCCCGGGGCGCCCCCGCGGGGCCGTGGCGGGGTGCTGCGGCCGGGGCGGCAG
>JAPPPF010000052.1:20295-22713 GCA_028817665.1 Magnetovibrio sp.
CGACCGCCGGCTGGCCTGGGTCAGCGGTCTCGGCGACGGCGCCGCCAAGGGCATTTGCCCACCGGCCGGCGAGCGTCCCATCCGGCCGCGGGCCGCATCCCTGATCCTGGCGCCTACTTGCTACGGCGCCGCCATCGGTTTCCCCCAGGGCGCCCGCCACTACGCCTTGACGACGCCGCGGCCCTCCGAGGTGACGGCGCGGATCGGACGCATCCAGGCGGACGACCCTGCGTTCATCGGCTTGCTCACGCTGCCCGCCGACGACGGCCGCCATGTCGACGGCGCCGATACGTTGGTCTTCGATCATCTCAAGGACCGGCAGGCGGCCGGAACCGTCGACCCGGCGGCGCTCCTGGCGACGCTCCGCGGCGGTTTCCGTTGGAACGGCAGCGCCTATACGCCGAGCCTCGATTTATTCCGGCGCGGCGCCGAGAAGGACGATCTCGAGCCCTTCGGTTTCGGGGCCCCGACCGGCGGCGGAGACACCCGGCTGACCAAGATCCGGCCGGCTCGCCACCGGGCCCGGACGATCCGGCTGCACGCGGTCCCCTCGGTCGGCGCCGGTGCGGCGCTCACCGTCGGCGGTCGCCGGCCGGTGCGGGTCCTGCGGACCGACCGTAGCGGCGCCATGCGCTATGTCGCGGTCGGCGACAACATCTATGGATGGGTACGCCGCCATGATCTCGGGCTTTGAGTTCGTGCCCCGCGGTCTGGCCATCGCGTGTTTGGCCCTGGTCGGCGCGTGCAACACGGTCAACTACGTCGACCGCGGCAACGTCGAGACGGTCCACGCGGCGCCCGCCGACACCGGCGCCTTCGCCCGCCAGGTCGACTTTCACCTGACCCGGGCGTTCTACGAGACGCCGCCCGATTGCGTCATGGTGATGCCCGTGGCGCTGCCGAAAGAGACACCGGGAGATCTTGGCAGGAACATCGACCGCGCCGTCGCCCGGCACCTCAACGGTTACGTGGACCGGGTCATCGACGCCCATCGGGTCCGCGCCGAAGCGCGCCAGCGGGCGCTCGATCCGGCCGCCGGCGACGACCGCCGGCGCCTCGGCCGCGGGCTCCGCTGCGACAGCCTCATGGAAGTGGAGACCGCCGGAATCGAATCGTTCTACGCGGTGATCTGGGCCAACCTCTCCGTCGGTCTCCGGCTGACGTTGAAGCGGGCCCGCGATGGCCAAGTGCTGTGGCGCGGCGCCCATACGGCCGAACGCATGGACGGCGGCCTGCCAATCACCATCTTCGGCGCCGGCATGTTTTCGGCCGGGCGGCTCGCCGGCGATTCCGACGCGGTTCCCTCGATGATCGACGACAGTCTCCGCCGGACCCTCGCCAGCCTCCCTAACATGAGACGTAACTAACTGATATTGCGAAATATAATTTGATATATGCAAAAATTCGCCTAAGGCTTTCATAGCCATTCTCGAAGGCCCGGGGGGACCGGGCAACCGAACGAATTACGGAGTAGAGATTATGAAAACCAAATTGCTGAGCATCATCGCCGCGGCGTTCCTGTTGGCCGGTCTGCCGACCCAGAAGGCCTCGGCCTCGGACAGTCAGATCTTCGGCACCGTCATCGGCGCCGCCACCGGCGGTTTCATCGGATCGAACATCGGCGGCGGACGCGGTCAGCTCGCGGCGACCGCCGCCGGCACCCTGATCGGCGCCATGATCGGCCACGAAATGGGCACCGCCGCGGACAACCGCCGCCGCTACGAAACCATCTACGAGCCGGTTTACGAACCCGTTTACCAGCCGTCCTACGAGCCCGTCTACGTACCCGCGCCGCCGGCGCCGAAGCGCAAGGTGGTGATCCACAAGAAGACGGTCATCGTCAAGCATATCCACCACGGCGCCGCCGATGTCCATCATTCCAAGCACTGGAAGAAGAACAAGAAATGGCGCAAGCGCGCCTGGGAAAAGCGCCGCCGTAAGCTGGCCCGTACTTGCTACGAACAACCGCGCCGCTGTTCCAAGGCCTTCTAAGACTTTCCTCCCCCCGACCTCCCCTAGGCGCCCGGTGATCCCCCTTCACCGGGCGCCATTTTCGTCTCCCCGCGCGTTTCATTTTTCGCCAGTGGCGGTTTATCAATCGCCCCGGCGCGGGCTATGTTGGCGACGGTCTGAATCGCTGGCCCGGAACCCATGACAGAACCCGACTCCATCATTGTCGATACCACGGCGCGGATATTCCGCGAACTCGCCGATCCGGCGACGGTCAACCGCGCCTCGGATGAAAGTTGGAAATCGGACCTGTGGTCCGCGCTCGAGGAGAACGGCCTGTCGTTGGCCTGGGTTCCCGAGGACCTGGGTGGCGCCGGCGCCACCGTCGCCGCCGGCCCAGATATACAGCGCCCCGCCGGCGGCGGCCCGGTCGCCGAGCCGGTGGCGGAAAAGCAGCTGGCCCGCAGG
>JAPPPF010000043.1 GCA_028817665.1 Magnetovibrio sp.
GCCATGCGCTGCTCGATGTTGTCGATCCGGATGTCGAAGGCGGCCTTGCCGGTGAGCTTCGCCGTCTTGCCGAGGATCTTCGCGAGCTTCAGGTCGAGCTCGCCGGTCGAGGCCTTGCCATGCAGGCCCGCCGCGCTCAAGGAAACATCGGCGTTGCCAAGCTTGGTGCCGGCGAGCTTCAACTCGCCGTTGGCGTAGAGCAGCGGGCCGGGCGTGCCCTCGATGCCCTGGGTGCCGGGCAGCGGCCGCTTGTCCGGCAGCACGACGCCCTTCGACGCAGACACGAAGATCATGTCCGAGAACGTCGGCCGCGCGTAGCCGGCCGCGTCGTAGGGCGCGTATTTCGGGTTGTGGAGCGCCAGCTTGTGTATTTTTAATCGCTCGTCCTCGCTAAGCTTCAGGTGCTTCGTCGTCGGCAGCATCTTGGCCAGGTTGACCATGTCGGCGAGCGTCACGTCCTTGGCGTCGAAGCCGTAGGCGGCGCCCGTCGGTTGACGCTTCGCGCCCGGCGACGGTTTCACATACGCCGTCTGGCCGTAGAGCACGTACTTCTTGCCCTTGAAGGCCGCGTTCCGGTGCCGGCGAGCCAGACGCTGCCGTCGCCGCCGATGCCGATGTCGTTGCCAGCGCCGGGCAGTTTCTGCCACTTCTTGCCGTCATGGCGCCAAATCGAATTGTCCTTGGCGGTGATCCAGGGATTGCCCTCGGGATCGACAGCGATGTGCCGGCTATTGCTGGCGCGCTCCTTCGACCAGGTCTTGCCGGTCCATTTAAAGACCTCACCTTTGTTGCCGATGAGCCAGACGGAGCCGTTGGCGCCGATGCCGATGTCGCTGCCCCGCCCGGGCATCTTCAGCCACTTCTTGCCGTCGTAGCGCCAGATCGTCTTGTCCTTGGCGGTGATCCAGGGGTTGCCGTCGGGGTCGACGGCGATGCGCCGCCCGCGGCCGCCGTGGCGGTCGTCCCAGGTCGAGCCCGAGTATCGGTAGACCTTGCCGTTGTTGCCGATCAGCCAGACACTGCCGTCATTGCCGACGGAAATGTCGGTCCCGCAGCACTTGACGCCGGCCCATTTCAACGGTTCGGTCGCCGCCCCGGCCGGCGATCCGAATAGAACGAGAAAAGCGGCGAAGAGAAGTCTGAGCATGGTATTCGGCCCCAAAGATTACCCCCACGGACGGCGACGGCGTCACCGTCACCTGGTCTATGTGCACCATGGAACCGGAAAAAGTTCAGGCCGGCGGCCCGCCGGGGGTGCGGCTCAGCCGGCCTCGGGGTCGAGCGGTTCGGCGGCCTCGGCGGTCTCGTCGGCCATCACCTCGGGCAAAAGCGCGACCTGGCCGTCGCCCTCTTCGTCGGCGTCTTCGGCCTTCTTCATGTCGGAGTGCACCCGGTAGGCGTTGAGCGCCGGGCCCGACTCCAGCAGTCCCGACGCCTTCAGTTCCTTGAGCCCCGGCAGGTCGCGGACGTCGTCGAGGCCGAAGTGGTCGAGGAAGTCGTCGGTGGTCTTCCAGGTCGCCGGGCGGCCCGGCGTCTCGCGGCGCTTGCCGGGCTTGATCCAGCCCGCCTCGAGGAGCACGTCCAAGGTGCCGCGGCTCAAGGAGACGCCCCGGATCTCCTCGATCTCGGCCCGGGTCAGGGGCTGGTGGTAGGCGACGATGGCGAGGGTCTCGACGGCGGCGCGCGACAGCTTGCGGGGCACCTCGATCTCGCGCTCCAGGAGCGGCCGGATGTCGTCGGCGGTGCGGAAGGCCCAGGACTTGCCGCTGCGCGTGAGCTCGACGCCGCGGCCCTCGTAGTAGGACTGGAGCGCGGTGAGCAAGCCCTTGATGTCGACGTCTTCGGGCAGCCGGGCCGCCAGTTGCTTCTCGCTCAGGGGCTCGGCGGCGGCGAACAGGATGGCTTCCAGGAGGCGCAGGTGCTGGCGTTCGATCATCGTCATGCGTCGGTGGTCTCTCTGTTGGGCGGCGAGGCCGGCTCCTCGTCGTCGTTGGCGGCGCCTTCGGGCCGGACGCCGGCCTTCAGGAAGATCGGCGCGAAGGCCTCGGCCTGCTGCAGGCGGACCTCGCCCTCGCGGGCCATTTCCAGGCTGGCGGCGAAGGTCGAGGCGACGGCCGAGCGCAACAAAAGCCCGCCCTGTAGTTCCTTCGGCAGGAACGACCAGAGGTTCTGCCAGTCGGGCATCGGGCCCAAGAGGCTGCGCAGCCGGACCAGCGCGTCCTCGACGGTGTAGATCTCGAAGGCCTCTATGTGCAACGGCCCGCCGGCGTCGCCGCGCTGGCGCTGCTCGCCGTAGACCTTCAGGAGTTCGAACAGGGTCACCTCGTAGGTGGCGTTGAAGGTCCGGCGGAACACCTCGGGCGCGCCCCGGGCGAAGAACTCGCGGCCCAGGTGGTTCCTCGCCATCAGCTTCTTGCCCGCCTCCTGCATGGCCTCCAGGCGCTTCAGCTGGAAGGCCAGGGCGGCGGCCATCTCCTCGCCGGTCGGCTCGTCGCCGTCGGAGATGTCGGGCAAAAGGAGCCGCGACTTCATGTAGGCCAGCCAGGCCGCCATCACCAGGTAGTCGGCGGCGAGCTCGAGGTCGCGGCGCCGCGCCTCGGCGACGAAGGCCAGGTACTGCTCGGCCAGCGCCACCATGGAGATCTGGGTGATGTCGAGCTTCTGTTCGCGGGCCAGGGTCAGGAGCACGTCGATGGGGCCCTCGAAGCCCTCCAGGTCGACGACGAACGACGCGCCGGTCTCCACCGACGGCGCGTCGAACGCCTGGCCTTCCTCGAAGCCGGCGTCGAGACCGGCGCCGGCGTCTTCCGTGTCCGACATGCGTTAGTTCCTGTGGCTCAAACTCGGGCTCCTACAGCAGTCCCAGGCCGCTCAGGATCACTCCCATAAGATACTCCGCCGGCCCACCCACCAGCCACCAGAATATGTTGAGCGCGATCCCAAGCCGCTCGGCGACGAACGGCAGGACGAAGAAGCCGCCCAAGATAATCAGAAATCCCAGCCTTTCAAGCCGCGCCAGCGGCCGCGCCAGGGGGGCCGGCAGGAGTCCCACGGCGACCCGCCCGCCGTCCAAGGGCGGCAGGGGCAACATGTTGAAAACGCACAATAAACATTTGATCCACACGGAATTGACCAGGTTCCGGGTGAGCCAGTCGCGGAGCTCGCCGTCGAACAGGGGCATGGCGTGGATGAGGGCCGCGGAGACGAGCGCGATGAGGACGTTGGCGGCCGGACCGGCGGCGGCGACCAGGACCATGTCGCGGCGCGGTTTCGAGAGCCCGGCGAAGTTGACGGGCACGGGTTTGGCGAATCCGAACATCATCCGGCCGCCGGTGCCGAGCAGGAGAAGCGCCGGCAGCACCACCGTGCCGAAGGGATCGACGTGCTTCAGCGGGTTGAAGCTGACCCGGCCGAGGCGCTTCGCCGTGTCGTCGCCGAGGCGCCAGGCGACCCAGCCGTGGGCCGCCTCGTGCAGCGTCACCGCGACCAGCACCGGCAGCACCCAGACCGACGCCGTGAAGGCGATCGCCTGCCAGTCCATGCCGCCCATCCCCATGGCTCACGCGGCGCCGGCGAGCAGGCGCTGGAGCTTGGCCAGGCCGGCCTCGGCGTCGAAATGAAAGGGGTCGGTGGCGGCGCGGCGGCGGCGCTCGGCCCGGGCCAGCCAGGTGGCGGCGACCGGACGCAGCGGCCGCGCGCCCGCGGCGGCCAGTTCCATCTCCGCCATGTCGCCGCTGCAATGCAGCGCCACGTCGCAGCCCGCCGCCAGGCAGGCGCGGGCGCGTTCGCCCATGTCGCCCGACAATGCCTGCATGCCGATGTCGTCGGACAGCAGGAGCCCGCCGAAGCCGATGGCGCCGCGCACCACCTTGCGGATCGCCGGCGCCGAGGTCGACACCGGCTCGGCGGCGTCGACGGCGGTGAACACGACGTGCGCGGTCATTGCCCAGGGCATGTCGGCGAGTTCGCGGAACGGCCGGAAGTCGACGCGCTCGAGATCGGCCAGCGGCGCCTCGACCACCGGCAGCTCGAGGTGGCTGTCGGCGACGGCGCGGCCGTGGCCGGGGATGTGCTTGATCACCGGCAGGACGCCGCCGGCCAAGAGCCCGTCGCAGACGGCGCGGCCGAGCCGCGCGACCCGGGCCGGCGTCGACCCGATGGCGCGGTCGCCGATGACCTCGTGGGTTTCCGGCCGCCCGACGTCGAGCACCGGCGCGCAGTCGACGGTGATCCCGAGCGGCGCCAACTGGGCGGCCAGCAGCCGGCCCAGCAGCCAGGCCGCGCCGGCGGCGTCCTCGGGGTCGGCGTCGGCCAGCCCGGCGAGGGCGCGGGCCGCCGGCAGCGCCGGCCAGTGCGGCGGGCCGAGGCGCTGCACCCGGCCGCCCTCCTGGTCGATCAGCACCGGCGCGTCGGCGCGGCCGACGGCGGCGCGGAGCTCGGCGACCAGGGCGGCGACCTGGTCCGGCGTCTCGCAGTTGCGGGCGAACAGGATGAAGCCCAGCGGATTGGTTCGTTGGAAGAAACGCCGCTCGTCGGCGCCGAGGCGCGGCCCGGCGCAGCCGAAGATCACCGCGCGGACCGGTGGTGAGGACGACTCAGCCATGGCCGGCGGTCATCGGCCGGGCTTGACGACCAAGCACCCCATCTTGCGCTTCGACAGTTCCTTGCAGAGCGCGCGGGCCTGGGCCTCGCTGGTCAGTGGGCCGACGCGGAGCCGGTAGAAGACTCCCTTCGTCGGGCCCAGGTCGGCCTTGGTCACGGTCAGGCCGAGGTCGCCGAGCAGGTCCAGGTGCTTGCGCCGCATGCGGTCCCACTCGCTGCGGGCGCGCTCCGGCGAGCGCGCCGCCGCCAGCTGTACCCGGTAGGCGCCGGGCTGGTTCGCGCCGGCCGGGGCCGCCGGTTTCGCCGGCTGGGTGGGCGCGCGTACCTCCCCCTTCTTCAGGCGCAGCGGCCCCGAGCCCTTGCTCAACCGGACCGGCGCCTTGGCGGCGCCCGGCGCGGCCGGCGGCGGAGGCGGCGGCTGCACCGACTGAACATCGGAAATCTTCGGCACCTTGGCGGTCACCGGGGTCGGCGTGGGCGCCGGCGCGGCGGCGGTCTCCGCCTCGGACGGCTGGAAGGCCGCGTCCGCCGGAGTCGCCGGGGCCATCGGCAGTGGCGCCTCCGGTTTCGGTAGCAACCGCTCGATCGGCGGGCCCTCGGCCTCGCCGCCCTTCTGCAGCCGCCCGTAGACCAGCTTGTCGCGGTTCGGCACCTGCAGGCCGCCGGGGTTCTCGGGCCGCACCTTGACCGGCCCGGCCATGGCCCGGATCAGAGGCACGTCGAGATCGCCGGCGCCGGCCCAGTCCATCAGCCGGTCGCCGTAGGCGACCCAGGCGCCGCCGCCGGCGGCGCCGATCACCACCAGCCACAGCAGCACCTTGAGCCCGCGCCTGGACCGCGGGCGGGCTTCCGGCTCGACGGCCTCGAATTCCAAGGCGTCGGAGGCGGTGACTTTCAAATCCGATCTGGCACGCATCATCGGCGCACGACCGCTCCTTGACGGGATGAAGTGCGAATCGGCCTATTATATCACTTGCGGAGGGTTAAGAACTTCTTGAGTGCAGGTCGAAAAGCCGGCGGTGTTCGTCGAGCGCGAAGCGGTCGGTCATGCCGCCGACGTAGTCGGCGACCAGCTGCGCCGTCTGCTCGCTGCCCGGCGCGCCGGCGTCGCCGCGCCATTCCGTGGGCAGGCATTCGGGCTCGGCGACCAGGAGATGGAACAGGTCGCGGACGACGCGGCGGCCCTTCGACGTCATCCGGTTCAGCTTGTAGTGGCGGTACATGTTCTCGAACAGGAACTTCTTGATCAGCGCGTCGTGGTTGCGCATCTCCTCGGAGAACCCGGCCACCGGCCGGTCGTGGGCGCGGATGTCGTCGGCGGACTTCGGCGCCAGGTCGGCGAGGCGCCTGGCCGTCTCCTTGATCAGGTCGTCGGCCATGGCGCCGATCAGCCGGCGTACCGCCTCGTGGATCCGCCGCGACGCGTCGAGATCGGCGAACTCCGCCGCCACGTCGGCGAAGATCGGCCCGACCAAAGGCACGTCGGCCAGGTCGTCGATGCTGAACAGCCCGGCCCTGAGCCCGTCGTCGATGTCGTGGTTGTTGTAGGCGATGTCGTCGGACATGGCGGCGATCTGCGCCTCCGGCCCGGCGTAGGTGTGCAGCTCCAGGTCCTGGAGCTCGGCGTAGGCGGCGATGGCGCGCGGCAGCTCCTCCTTGCCCGTCGAGATCAACGGCCCGTTGTGCTTGACCACGCCCTCCAGGGTCTCCCAGGTCAGGTTGAGGCCGTTCCATCCGGCGTAGCGGGCCTCCAGCTGGGTCACCACCCTGAGCGACTGGGCGTTGTGGTCGAAACCGCCGAAGGCTTCCATGACCTCCTTCAAGGCGTCCTCGCCGGCGTGGCCGAAGGGCGGGTGGCCGAGGTCGTGGGCCAGCGCCAGGGCCTCGCCCAGGTCCTCGTTGAGGTCGAGATAGCGGCACACGGAGCGCGCGATTTGCGCGACCTCCAGGGAATGGGTCAGCCGGGTCCGGAAGAAGTCGCCCTCGTGGTTGACGAACACCTGGGTCTTGTAGGCGAGGCGCCGGAAGGCGGCGGCGTGGATGATGCGGTCGCGGTCGCGCTGGAAACAGCCGCGCGTCCGGCTCTCGGGCTCGGCGTGCAGCCGGCCGCGGCTGGCGGCCTCGTGGCTGGCGTAGGCGGCCAGCCGGAACGGCGGGATCCATGCATCGGACATAGGCCGAACCTAACGCGCCCCACGCCCTCCCGGCAACGGACTTGTCGGCCGGCGCCGGTTTGGGGCTTAATGCCGGGCGCCGCCGCCAACAAGGGAGGTCCGCCGTGCTCACCATCCAACGCCTCAGCGCCGCCGACGCAGAGCGCCTGATCGAGGGCGCCGAGGCCAAGGCCCGCGAATTGGACGTGCCCATGTGCATCGCGGTGACCGACGAGGCCGGGCACCTGATCGCCTTCAAGCGCATGGACGGCGCCAAGCAGCTCTCCGTGAAGCTCTCCGACGACAAGGCGCACACGGCGGCGCTGGCGAAGCGCCCGACCCACGAGTACAACGAACTGTGCCAGCCGGGCTCCCTGGTGTTCGGCATCCACACCTCGGCCGGCGGCCGGTTCTCCATCGTCGGCGGCGGCTATCCGGTGCTCGCCGACGGCACCGTGGTCGGCGCCATCGGGGTCTCGGGCGGCGCCGTCGAGCAGGACATGGCCTGCGCCGAGGCCGGCCTCGCCGCCTTCGACGGCGGCTGAGCGGCGATTGACATCGGCCCGGAACGAACTACATATGCCTGGAATGTGCTACACTTCCGGCACGCAAGCTTGAGGAACCGGCCATGCCCGACGGCGCCACGGCGGAACACAACGTGAGTTTGAGCGACAGCGCGGCGAAGCGCGTCGCCGAGATCCGCTCGGCCGAGGGCAACGACGCGCTGATGCTGCGCCTCGCCGTGCTCGGCGGCGGCTGCTCGGGCTTCCAGTACAAGTTCGACCTGGACGAAACGGTCAACGACGACGACCACGTGTTCGAGAACGCCGGCACCAAGCTGGTCATCGACGACGTCTCGCTGGGCTTGCTCGGCGGCGCCGTCATCGACTTCAAGCAGGACCTGGGCGGCGCCTTCTTCGCCGTCGAGAACCCCAACGCCACCGCCAACTGCGGCTGCGGCGCTTCCTTCTCCATCTAGATTTCCAACGGCGGTCCGCTCAGGCGGCGGCCTGCGCGAGGAGCGCCGCGATCACGTCGGCCGGGTCGGCGCGCAGCCGATAATCGGCGTTGACGTAGGCGTAGCCGACGACGCCGTCGGCGCCGATCACGTAGGTCGCCGGCAACGGCAGGGTGAAGCTGGCGTCGCCGTTGCAGGCTTCCAGGTCGTTGCCGAGGCGCTCCTTGTAGACCGGCTTCAGCCGCTCATCGATCTCGAAGACCAGCCCGAAGGCCGCCGCCGCGCGGTTGCCGGCGTCGCTCAGCACCGGGAAGCTGAGCGCGTTCTTCTCCTCGACGCTCAAGGAGTTGTCCGGCGTCAGCGGCGAGACCGCCGCCAGCTGGCCGCCGGCCGCGGTGATCGCCGCCAACTCGCGCTGATAGGCGCGGAGCTCGAGGTTGCAGTACGGGCACCAGCCGCCCCGGTAGAAGGTCAGGATCACCGGCCCCAGCCCCGTCAGTCCGCTCAACGACACCATCTCGCCGCGCGCGTCCGGCAGCGCGAAGTCCGGCGCCCGGTCGCCGACGCCGACGGCCCTCTCGGCGATCCCGGTGTTGACCAGCTCGATGGTCGTCTCGTCGATCAGGTCGAGGACGTCGCGGTCGTGGGTGCGGGCCTTCTCTTCCTCGAAGGCGGCGATCTCGTCGGTCAGGCTCATGGCGTTCCGTCTCCGTCGCGGGTGGGTTCGCCGATGTAACGTGGAGCGCCGGCGGTGCCGGGTCAATGGCTCTTGATCCAATCGGCGATGGCCGCGAACACCTTGCCGCGCTGGCCGCGGAAACCGTGGTGCGAGACCGGCCCGCAAACCTTGCTGCCGCGCTTGCCGCCGGTGATCCTCATCAATTCGCTGGCCGGCGCGCCGGTCAACCGCGCCGCGATCTCGACGGCGCCGGCGAACGGGGTGACCGCGCAATTGTCGTCTTCGTGATGCACGACCAGCGCCGGCACAGAAATCCTGGCGAGCTCCATGTTCAAGAGATTGCCGCCGCGACGGTGATCGACCCCGATCGATGACGTGAGGACGATCCCGTCCAGGCGCCCGTCGGTGAGTTCGATCGCCGCATGCGCCACCGACGTCGAGCCGCGGCTGGTCCCCACCAGCCAGACCGGAACGGCGAAGCGGTTCCGCAGCGCCGCCACGACGGCCCGGATATCGGCCACGTGCGCGGCGCTTTCGCGAAATCCGTCCGCCATCTTGCCGTTCTCCGCGAATTGGTCGGAGGGCGCGTCGATGGCGGCGGCGACCAGCCCCTGGTCGGCGAACGCCTGGCGCCGCCGGATCAACGCATTGCCGTCCCGCGCGATGGTGCCGTCGTCGCCGATCTCCAGCGTGCCGTGGCCGCCGGCGAACAGCACGGCGACGGCCGATGGCGAGGCCGGTATGGTCAGGGCGAGCCGGACGGTGACGCCGTCGCGGGTCGGCACGTCCATGACCTCGTCCGCGGCGGCGCCGCGCCCAGCCGCGCCGAGGACCAAGATGACGACGAAGATCCAGACTTTCATTGCCATCCCCCGCTGTTTACACAGGCCGTCCGAGCCCTGATTATGGGGCCCCGATGGAAGCCCGTGAACGAAAATGATCATAGCTAGCTGGAACGTGAACTCGATCAAGGCGCGGCTGCCGCGCGTCCTCGAATGGCTCGGCGAGTTTCAGCCGGACGTCGTGCTCTTGCAGGAGATCAAGACGGTCGAGGAAACCTTCCCGGCGATGGAGATCGAGGACGCCGGTTACAACGTCGCGGTCTCCGGGCAGAAGACCTACAACGGCGTCGCCATCCTCTCGAAACGGCCCATCGACGTCGAACGGACGGCGCTCCCCGGCGACGAGACCGATGAGCAGGCGCGCTATCTCGAAGCCCTGATCGGCGATGTCCGGGTCGCCTCGATCTACCTGCCGAACGGCAACCCGACCCGCGACGAGGACGGCTCCGACAGCCAGAAGTACCTCTACAAGCTGGCCTGGATGGAGCGGCTCCGCGACCACGTCCGCGCGCTCCTGGAGACCGAGGACGCCTTCGTGCTCGGCGGCGACTACAACATCTGCCCGACCGACGACGACGTCTACGAGCCGGCGCGCTTCGCCGACGACGCGCTCTGCCGCCCCGAAAGCCGCCAACGCTTCCGCGCCATCGTGCACCTCGGGCTCACCGACGCCTACCGGGTCTTCAACACCGAGCCGCACCGCTACAGCTACTGGGACTACAAGGCCGGCGCCTGGCCGAAGGACAACGGGCTGCGCATCGACCACCTTTTGCTGTCGCCGCAGGCCGCCGACCGGCTGGTCAAGTCGGGCATCGACAAGACGCCGCGCGGCCGCGAGAAGGCCTCGGACCACACGCCCGTGTGGTGCGAGATCGCCGATTGAGGGCCGGCCGATGGCCGAACTCCACGGCGGCTGCCTGTGCGGCGCCATCCGTTACCGGGTCGGCGCCGAGCCCTGGGCCGTCTCGCACTGCCACTGCACATACTGCCGGCGCGCCACCGGCGCGCCGTTCATCACCTGGATGACGCTCCCCGCGGACGGCTTCGAGCTGACAGCCGGCGAGATCCGCCACCATGCGTCGACGCCCGGCGTCCGGCGGGGGTTCTGCGGCGAATGCGGGACCACCCTCACCTTCGCCGGCGACGATCACCCCGAGGAAATCGACGTCAGCGCCGCCACCCTCGACGACCCGGAAGCGGTCACCCCCGACGATCACCTCTGGTCCGGCTCGCGGCTCTCGTGGGTGAAACTGGAGGACGGGTTGCCGCGCCTCGCGGAAGGCCATTGGGGCGTCGGCTATCCAAGAAAGGATTGAGACATGACCAAGATCGCGTTTCTCGGCACCGGCGTCATGGGCGAACCCATGGCGGCCCGGTTGATGGACAAGGGCCACGATTTGGCCGTCTACAACCGCACCGTGGCGAAGACCCACGAGCTGATCAAGAACGGCGCGCGCCTCGCCGGCACGCCCAGGGAAGCGGCCCAGGACGCCGAGGTCATCATCGCCATGGTCGGCGACGACGAGGCGTCGGAGTGGGTCTGGCTCGGCGCCGACGGCGCGCTCATGGGCGCGCCCGAGGGCGCCGTCGCCATCGAATGCTCGACGCTGTCACACGATTGGGTCCTGGAACTGGCGGCGGAGACGGCGAAGGCCGGCTTCACCTACATCGACTGCCCGCTCACCGGCTATCCGCACATGGCCCGGGCCGGCGAGGTGACGATGTTCGCCGGCGCCCCGGACGCCGACCTCGAGCGCGTCCGGCCGATCCTCGAGGACCTGTCGGCGGAAATCATCCACTTCGGCCCGATCGGCGCCGGCACCGCCTACAAGCTGATGGTCAACCTGATGGGCTCGGTGCAGATCGCCGCCGCGGCGGAGGGCCTGTTGATCGCCGAGAAGGCCGGGCTCGACATCGCCACCGCGGCCTACGCGCTGTCGAAGGGGGCCGCGTCGAGCCCGCAGGTGATCCGCAACTCGAAGCGCATGGTCGACGCCGACCACGACGAGAACGTGGTGTTCTCCGGCCATTGGCGCCTCAAGGACACGCTTTACGGCCTCAGGCTGGCCGAGAAGTTCGGCCAGGAGGCGCGCTTCGGCGAAGTCGCCGGCCGCATCTACCGGCAGTTGGTCGACGACGGCCACGGCGATCTCAACGAAACCAAGGTGATCGATGTCCTGCGTTCGTAACTGGGCGCTGGCCGCCGCGCTGGCGGTCTCGGCGCCGGCGGCCCTCGCGCAGGCGCCGAGCCAGGAACAGATGGCCCGCGATCTCAACAACTACGCGGTCATCGTCGCCGGCTACGAGATCGACGGCCGCTGCCAGGTGCTGGCGCCGAGCCAGCGCGCCGAGCTGGCCAGCCACATCAAGGTCATCGAAACCGGGTTCCAGGCGATGGGCCTGCCCGGGCGCGTGATCGGGGATATCGCCGCCAAGGCGCGGACCGCCGGCGCCGACGGCCATCAGGGCTGCGACGCCAAGACCGCCGAGACGGTCGAGCGGATCGGCGTCTTCGCGCTCAAGATGGGCACCGGCATGGCCGAATGGCTGGCCAAGCGGAAACCCTCAGCCACCCAGTAGTTCGGAAGGCCGCCGGCGCCCGGGCCGCCTGGCGAAGCGCCACCAGCGGCGGCGCGGCCGGCGCGGCGGTTCGGTGGAGAACGCCGTGCGGTTGACGGTGGCCTCCTGGGTCACGGCGGTCAGGGCATCGATCAAGTTCATGGCGTGTCCTCTCGTCCTTGGCTGCAACGCGGCCACATTACGCGCCGGCAAAACATCATGGAAACGAATAATAGTTATACTTATCATCAAATTTCGTGATATAATGCGCGCATGACCCCGAACCTCGACACCGACCTGCTCAGAACCTTCGTCACCGTCGCCGACGAGAAGGGCTTCACCCGCGCCGCCGAGACGCTGGGTCGCACCCAGTCGGCGATCAGCATGCAGGTCAAGCGCCTCGAGGAATTGCTGCGGGTGCGCCTGTTCGACCGCGAGGGGCGCCGGGTCCGGCTGACCCACGAGGGCGAGGCCCTGATGGGATACGCGCGGCGCATGCTGAAATTGAACGACGAGGCGGTCACCCATTTCCTGGAGCCGGAGCTGGTCGGGCCGGTGCGCGTCGGCTCGCCCGACGACTACGCCTGCTACCTGCTGCCGCAGGTCCTCTCGGCCTTCGCCAACACGCATCCGGGCATCCGCGTCGAGGTGACCTGCGACAACAGCACCGACCTGGAACCCATGGTCCGGTCGGGCGAGCTCGACCTGGCCCTGCTGAGCCGCAGCCCGCAGGCACCGGGCGGTGAACTGATCCGCACCGAACGGCTGCTCTGGATCACCTCGCCGACCCACGCGATCCACGAGGAAGACCCGGTGCCCCTGGCCATGTACCCGGAAGGCTGCATCTGCCGGTGGCACGCGATCAACGCGCTGGAGGGCGCGGGGCGGTCCTGGCGGCCGGCCTACGCGAGCCGCTCGACCACCGCCATCCAGGGCGCCGTGCTCGGCGGCTTCGCCGTTTCCATCGTCGAGGAAAGCACCATTCCGGCCGGCGTCCGGGTGCTGTCCGAGGCCGACGGCTATCCGCGCCTGCCCGACGTCGAGGTGGCGCTGCACCGCGCGCCCGGCGAGATCTCGGCGCCGGCCCAGCGGCTCGCCGAGCATATCCGCGAAAGCCTGGGCCGGCCGGCGCGGCCGCCGCGCGCCGTCGCGTGAGCACCGTCGCCGACGGCGACGGCTTGATCGTCCTCGTCGAGGTCGAGGCCTAGCCGGCCGGTTTCGCGTAGTAGGCGGCGATGGCGCGCCGGACCGCGTCGAATTTCGCGCGCTCGGCGTCGAAGGCATGACCGAAGCGCGGACTGGCGGCGATCGCCTCGGCGGCGGCCAGGTTGCCGGTCTCGTTCCAGTGCACGTCGTGCTTGAACCGGTAGCCGGCGTAGTCCGCCATGGCGTCCGAGAGATAGACGGCGTCGGCCGAGCCGAGCCCGGTGAGCGCGCGGCCCACGGCGGCGTCGGCGGGGCGCGGCAGCACGACGATCTCGAAGCGCCGGCCGCGCGCCTCGACCTCGGCCCGCCAGCGCGCCAGCACGGCGCGGAACTTCCGGGCGAGTTCCAGGGTCGCCGCCGTCGGCGCCGGTCCCAGGAGATCGGCGACCACGGACTCGGCGTAGGGGTCGCGGAGCCGTTTCCGCTGCGCCCGCCGGGCGCCCGAGAACTTGTCGGCGGCGCGGCCCAGCCGGTCGGTGAAGTTCATCGACCCCGGGAACTGCCGGCGCCACATGGCGTGCGCCTGGTAGTAGGCGTCGAGGGCCAGGTAGCTGACGCGGAGCCGGCCCAGGAGGCGCAGCGTGCGGTTCGCCTCGGGCCGGCGGAAGCCGACCCGGCCGTCGGCGTCGAGGGTCGTCAGGCCGGTTTCGTAGAGATTGCGCAGGTCGTTCTCGCAGAGCACGTAGACCACCGTGTCGATGTCCAGGTGCTCGAACTTCTTGTAGCGGAGATAGTTCTGGTCGAGACCGTAGGCGTCGACGCCGAAGTTGGCGACGGTGAACGGTCCGCGGGCGACGCCGGCGAGGATCGAGGTGAACGAGAACCGGTCCTCGACGCGCCGGTTCTCGGTGAAGCTGTCGCCGAAGAAGCCGATGATCCGGGATTTCCCGGAGGTCGCCACGGGACCGTGATTGCGGACCCCGTCGTCGTCGTAGACGACCTCGATGGGCCGCTTCAGGTCCGGGTGGCGGTGCGCCTCGATGGCGTTGCGCGGCCGCTCCCAGATCGCCGGCGACGGTCGCAGGCGCTGGCTGGCCAATTCGTCGTAGGACCCGGCCGCCCAGAGGCCGGCCTCGACGGCGGCCAGGGAAAGGACGACGGCCCCGATGACGAGGCCAAGGTTCTTGAACGCCGCCCAGATCCGCGTCCCGCTCAAGACCGCCCTACTCGGCGGCCCGGCCGAGGCCCTGCACCTGGCTGACGTCGCGCACGGCGCCGCGCGAGCCCGACGTGGTCAGCGCCGCGTAGGCCTGCAGCGCCGGGGTGACCGCGCGGTCGCGCGCGACCGGCCGCCAGGCGTCGGCGCCCTTGGCGTTCATGGCGTCGCGGCGCTTCTCGAGCTCGTCGGCGCCGATCGCCAGGTTCAGGGTGCGGGCGGCGATGTCGATCTCGATGGTGTCGCCCTCCTCGATCAGCCCGATGGCGCCGCCCTCCGCCGCCTCCGGCGAGATGTGGCCGATGGCGAGGCCCGAAGAGCCGCCGGAGAAGCGGCCGTCGGTGATCAGCGCGCAATCGGTGCCGAGGCCCATGGATTTGATGTAGCTGGTCGGATACAGCATCTCCTGCATGCCCGGGCCGCCCTTCGGGCCCTCGTAGCGGACCACCACCACGTCGCCCTTCTTGACGTCGCCGCCGAGGATCTTGGCGATCGCCTCCTCCTGGCTTTCGCAGATCACCGCGGTACCGGAGAAATTCAGGCAGCTCTCGGGCACGCCGGCGGTCTTCACCACGCAGCCCTCGCCGGCGATGTTGCCGTGCAGGACGGCGAGCCCGCCGTCCTTGCTGTAGGGGGTCTCGACGCTGCGGATGCAGCCGTTCTCGCGGTCCAGATCGAGGCTGTTGTAGCGCTTCGACTGCGAGAACGCCTCGGTGGTGATGACGTTGCCGGGCGCCGCCAGGTAGAACTGGCGGGTCGCCTCGTCGTCGTTCCTGCGCACGTCCCATTTGTCGATGGCCTCGCCGATGGTCGCCGCGTGGATGGTCGGGTTGTCGCGCCGGATCAGGCCGCCGCGCTCCAGCTCGCCCATGATCCCCATGATCCCGCCGGCCCGGTGGAAGTCCTCCATGTGGTAGAGGCTGGTCGACGGGCTCAGCTTCGAGAGGTGCGGCACCTTCCGGCTGAGCGCGTCGATGTCGGCGATGCCGAAGTCGACCTCGCCCTCCTGGGCCATGGCCAGCAGGTGCAGGATGGTGTTGGTCGAGCCGCCCATGGCGATGTCCACGGTCATCGCGTTCTCGAAGCCGGTGCGGCTGCCGATGACGCGCGGCAGCACCGTGTCGTCGTCGTCCTCGTAGTAGCGCTTGCAGAGCTCGACGATCTTGCGGCCGGCCTCGTGGAACAGCGCGCCGCGGTCGGCGTGGGTCGCCAGGAGCGAGCCGTTGCCCGGCAGCGCCAGGCCGATGGCCTCGGCCAGGCAGTTCATGGAGTTGGCCGTGAACATGCCCGAGCACGACCCGCAGGTCGGGCAGGCCGAACGCTCGTATTGCAGCGCCTCCTCGTCGGAGACGTCTGGGTTGGCGGCCTGGATCATGGCGTCGATCAGGTCGGCCTTCTTCTCCTCGCCGTCGACGATCATCTTGCCGGCCTCCATGGGCCCGCCGGAGACGAACACGGCCGGGATGTTGAGGCGCATCGCCGCCATCAGCATGCCCGGCGTGATCTTGTCGCAGTTCGAGATGCAGACCATGGCGTCGGCGCAGTGCGCGTTGACCATGTACTCGACCGCGTCGGCGATGAGCTCGCGCGAGGGCAGCGAATAGAGCATGCCGCCGTGGCCCATGGCGATGCCGTCGTCGACGGCGATGGTGTTGAATTCCTTGGCGACGCCCCCGGCGGCCTCGATCTCGCGGGCCACCAATTGGCCCAGGTCCTTCAGGTGCACGTGGCCCGGCACGAACTGGGTGAACGAGTTGGCGACGGCGATGATGGGCTTGCCGAAATCGTCGTCGGTCATGCCGGTGGCGCGCCAGAGCCCCCGGGCGCCGGCCATGTTGCGGCCATGGGTGGAGGTGCGTGAACGGTAGGCGGGCATGAGGGTTCCTCCCAGGAAAAATCGGTTGGCGCGGAGAATAACCGAGCCGGGCGTTCCGTTCCAGTACCGCAACGCCGGCTTGACATGGCCCCCCCACCGGCGCCTTTAATCGGCCATGGACACCACCGACCCGAGCGAAATCGTCGTCGGCCTGAACGCCGTGATCGTCACCGTCACGGACGAGGAACCGCGCGTGCTGATGGTCCGCGACGGCACCGCGGCAGCCGCCGACGCGCTGCCCTTCGGCCCCTTCGACGCGCGCAACGACCGCACCCTGGAGGAAGGCCTCCGGTCGTGGGTGGCGCAGCAGACCGACCTCGACCTGGGTTACGTGGAACAGCTCTACACCTTCGGCAACCGCGGCCGCGACCCGCGCGAGAAACAGGACGGCCGGCGCTTCATTTCGGTCGGCTACCTGGCCCTGGTCCGCGACGCGGCGCCGTCTGGCGGCGGCATCTGGCGCAACTGGTACGAATTCTTTCCCTGGGAGGACTGGCGCGACGGCCAGCCGGCGATCCTCGACGCCGACATCCTGCCGGCCCTCAACCGCTGGGTCGAGAGCACCCCGGACGCCTATCTTCGCGCCGTCCGCGAGGAACGCCTGGCGCTGGCCTTCGGCCTGGAGAGCGGCGCCTGGGACGAGGAGCACGTGCTCGACCGCTTCGAACTGCTCTACGAGGCCGGCATCGTCGGCGAGGCGGCCCGCGACGGCGGCGACGAGGCCGACGGGCCCGGCAAGGTCATGGGTTTCGACCACCGGCGCATCCTGGCCACCGGCATGAGCCGGCTCCGCGGCAAGATCAAGTATCGCCCGGTGATCTTCGAACTGATGCCGTCGGAGTTCACCCTGTTCCAGTTGCAACACGCCGCCGAGGGCCTGGCCGGGCTGCGCCTGCACAAGCAGAACTTCCGCCGCCTGGTCGAGCGCGCCGGCCTGGTCGAGGAAACCGGCCGCGTCGAGACCAGCCTGCCCGGCCGCCCGGCGAAGCTGTTCCGTTTCCGCCGCACGGTGCTGCGCGAGCGCCCGACGCCGGCGGTCAACCTGCCGCGCGGCGGCTGAGGCGGAGCGGGCCCGCACCCCGGACGGCGCCCCCGACGTATCCATTCACCTCAGCGACCCCCGAGCCGGCGCGACGCAGTACCTGCGAGCCGTTCGCGGATGTGGAAGAATCCGGTTGACAGGGATTATGCTCAAAGTTAGCATATTTAAATGCTCAGCATGAGTATAATTTATGAGCACTATGAGCATAATTTGATCGGCAGGAAATCGAACCATGGCTTACCCAGAGGGAATGCCCGCCGCGACGGCGGACGCACCGGAATACACCGCCGAGGTGGCGCGGCGCACGGCCCACGTCTTCAAGGGCGCAAAGAACGCCATCTCGGACCGCGAATGGCCGTTCATCGCCGGCGACGTCGACACCATCCTGCGCCTCAAGGCGGCGCGCAACGCCGTCGTGCTGGCCCACAACTACCAGACCCGGGACATCTACCACTGCATCTCCGACATCACCGGTGATAGCCTGGCCCTGGCCCGCGCCGCGACCCAGGTCGAGGCCGACGTGATCGTCGTCTGCGGCGTCCACTTCATGGCCGAGACGGCGAAGATCCTGAACCCGGAAAAGACCGTGCTGATCCCCGACCCCGAGGCCGGCTGCTCGCTGGCCGAGTCGATCACCGCCGCCGACGTGCGCGCGCTGCGCGCCAAGCACCCGGGCATACCGGTGGTCACCTACGTCAACACGTCCGCCGAGGTGAAGGCGGAATCCGACGCCTGCTGTACCTCGGCAAACGCCCGCCAGGTGGTCGAGGCGATCGCCGCCAAGCACGGCACCGACGACTGCATCCTGATTCCCGACGAATACCTGGCGAAGAACGTCGCCGCGGAGACCCACGTCGGCATCATCACCTTCCCGGGCCGCTGCGAGGTCCACGAACGGTTCACCGCCGACCAGGTCCGCCGGGTCCGCCAGGCGCACCCGATCGCGGCGATCATCGCGCATCCGGAATGCCCGCCCGAGGTCATCGAGGAGGCCGACTTCTCGGGCTCGACCCAGGGCATGGCGACCTACATCGAGACCAAGAAGCCCGAAGAGGCGGTGTTGATCACCGAATGCTCGATGAGTTCGAACCTGGCGGCCGAGCATCCCGACACCAACTTCGTCCGGTCCTGCCATCTCTGCCCGCACATGCAGAAGATCACGCTGGAGAAGGTCTCGAACAGCCTGTTGACCATGGGCCACGAGGTCACCGTCGACGAAGCCGTCGCCGAGCGCGCCCGCGCCGCCATCCAGGAGATGCTCGACATCGTCTGAGGCCGCGCCCCGGCGCCTCCGGGATTGGCCTTTCCACGCAATCCGCTACACTCTCCCGAGGGTTCGCAGTCGGGAGGCGGGAAAGCCATGAGCGTCGATAAACTCATTCAAGGTTACCGGGATTTCCGTGAAGGCGGCTTCGAGGCGAGCCGGCCGCTGATCGAGGACCTGGTCGAGCGCGGCCAACGGCCCGAGGTCGCCGTGGTCGCCTGCGCCGATTCCCGCGTTGATCCGGCGATCCTGTTCCAGGCCGACCCGGGCGACATGTTCGCCATCCGCAACGTCGCCAACCTGGTCCCGCCGATGGAACGAGAAGGCACCTACCACGGCACCAGCGCGGCGCTCGAGTTCGCCGTCAAGGGACTGGGCGTCAAGCACCTGATCGTGCTCGGCCACGCGCATTGCGGCGGCATCGAGAAGATGATGAGCGCCGAACCGGGCGTCGCCGACGACACCTACGATTTCCTGCCGTCCTGGGTTTCCATGCTCGAGGCGGCCCATCGGCGCGTGCTGGCGACCATGCCGAACGCCGACGACGAGACCCGCGCCCGGGCCTGCGAGCGGAACGCGGTGCTGGTCTCCTTGGAGAACCTGACCACCTTCCCATGGGTGCGCGAGCGCGTCGAGGCCGGCACCCTCAAGCTGCACGGCTGGTACATCGACATCGCCACCGCCAGCCTCAGCGCCTACAACGGCGAAACCGGCCACTTCGAGGCGGTGGCCTAACCGCCGCATTGCCAAACGCCGGCGCCTCGCGGACAATTCCCTAACAGGCACGTCTAACCGCAGGGAGGCGCCTCATGGACGCCAAGACATTCGATAAATCACGGCTGCCGAGCCGCCACACCAGCGTCGGACCGGACAGCGCGCCGCACCGCGCCTTCTACTACGCCATGGGCATGACCGACGCGGAGATCGCCCAGCCCTTCGTCGGCGTCGCCACCTGCTGGAACGAGACGGCGCCCTGCAACATCTCGCTGTCGCGCCAGGCCCAGGTGGTGAAGCGCGGCGTCAAGGCGGCGTCCGGCACGCCCCGCGAGTTCACCACCATCACCGTCACCGACGGCATCGCCATGGGCCACCAGGGGATGAAGTCGTCGCTGGTCAGCCGCGAGGCGATCGCGGACTCCGTCGAGCTCACCATGCGTGGCCATTCCTACGACGCGCTGGTCGGCCTCGCCGGCTGCGACAAGTCGCTGCCCGGGATGATGATGGTGATGATCCGCCTGAACGTGCCCAGCGTCTTCATCTACGGCGGCTCGATCCTGCCCGGCAAGTACAAGGGCCGCGACCTGACCATCCAGGACGTCTTCGAGGCGGTCGGCGAGAACGCCGCAGGGCGGATCAGCGACGAGGAACTGCACGAGATCGAGTGCGCCGCCTGCCCGTCGGCGGGCTCCTGCGGCGGGCAGTTCACGGCCAACACCATGGCCTGCGTGTCGGAGGCCATCGGCCTGGCGCTGCCCGGATCGGCCGGCGCGCCGGCGCCCTACGAGAGCCGCGACGCGTTCTGCGAGGCCTCGGGGCGCGCCGTGATGGAGATGCTGGCCCGCAACATCCGGCCGCGCGACATCGTGACCCGGAAATCGCTCGAGAACGCGGCGATGATCGTCGCCGCGTCGGGCGGTTCGACCAACGCCGGGCTGCACCTGCCGGCCATGGCCCACGAAGCCGGCATCAAGTTCGACCTGGGTGACGTCTGCGAGATCTTCAAGAAGACGCCCTACATCGCGGACCTGAAGCCCGGCGGCAGGTACGTCGCCAAGGACCTCTACGAGATCGGCGGCGTGCCGGTGATGATGAAGGCGCTGCTGGACGGCGGCTTCCTGCATGGCGAGTGCATGACCGTGACCGGCCGGACCATCGCCGAGAACCTCGCCGACGTCGAGGTGCCGGCCGATCAGGACGTGATCCGGCCGACGTCGGCGCCGATCACGCCGACGGGCGGCGTCGTCGGGCTCGAGGGCTCGCTGGCGCCGGAGGGCGCCATCGTCAAGGTCGCCGGCATGGAGACCCTGACCTTCCGCGGCCCGGCCCGGATCTTCGATTGCGAGGAGGACGCCTACGCCGCGGTCACCAACCTGGAGATCAGGGAAGGCGAGGTCGTCGTCATCCGCTACGAGGGCCCGAAGGGCGGCCCCGGCATGCGCGAGATGCTGTCGACGACGAGCGCCCTCTACGGCCTCGGCATGGGCGACAAGGTGGCGCTGATCACCGACGGCCGGTTCTCCGGCGCGACCCGCGGCTTCTGCATCGGCCACGTCGGGCCCGAGGCCGCCATCGGCGGCCCCATCGCGCACATCCGCGACGGCGACATGATCGCCATCGACGCCACAGACGGCCGCCTCGACGTCGAGGTCTCCGACGCCGAGCTGGCGGAACGCGCCAAGGACTGGCGACCGCGACAAACCGACTATCAATCGGGCGCTCTTTGGAAGTATGCTCAAACCGTGGGTGCGACGCGCGACGGCGCCGTCACCCATCCCGGCGGGGCGGCGGAAACCCACGTCTACGCCGATATCTAGGGACGCGCCGAAGGGGGCGGGAAAACACGCATGGCAGCCGACAGCTTCAATCTTCCGAACCGGCGCACCAACGACCGCAAGACGGTGCTGTTCAAGTCGTCGGTCAGCGTCGGCGACGCCGCCGGAACGCATCGGCCAGGCGCTCGAGGTGATCGCCCTCTACGGCCAGGCCTGAAGCAAGGACCTCCCATGACATCCAAGAAGACCGAACTCGACCTCGATTTCGTGCGCGCGCAGTTTCCCGCCGCCTGCTGGGACTGGGCGTTCTTCGAGAACGCCGGCGGCAGCTATGTCCCCAACACCGTGATCGAGCGCCTGACCGCCTACATGTCGGAGACCCAGGTGCAGCCGGGGCCGAACTTCCCGGTCGCCGCCAAGGCCCAGGAACGCATGGACGCGGGCCACGCGCGGATGGCCGCGATGATCGGCGCGGCGCCGAACGAGGTGGTGATCACGCCGTCGACGTCGCTGAACGCCTACGTGCTGGCGAACGCGCTGCGGCGCCTGTGGCGGCCCGGCGACGAGGTCGTCGTCGCCATCCAGAATCACGAAGCGAACTCCGGCGCCTGGCGGCGCCTGGAGGAGTTCGGCATCAAGATCCTCGACTGGCCGGTGCATCCGGAGACCGGGTCCCTGGACGTCGACCTCCTCGACCGGCTGCTCACCGAGCGCACCCGCCTCGTCGCCTTCCCGCACGTCTCCAACATCCTCGGCGAGATCAACGACGTCGAGGCGATCACCCGGAAGGCGCACGACGCCGGCGCCATGGTCTGCGTCGACGCGGTCGCCTACGCGCCGCACCGGGCCGTCGACGTGAAGGCCTGGGACGTCGATTTCTATCTCTACAGCTTCTACAAGATCTTCGGCCCGCACATGGGCTGCCTGTACGGCAAGTTCGAGCTCCTCGAGGCCGCCGTCAACCAGAGCCACTACTTCTTCGCCGCCGACGACATCGCCCACAAGCTCAACCCGGCCGGGCCGCAGCACGAGATGATCGCCAGCCTGAGCGGGATTTCCGACTACCTCGACGCCGTCGCCGACCACCATCTGGCGGAACCGCCGAACGACCCGCTGGCGCGCTCGCGCGCCGTGTTCGAGCTGTTCGCCGACCACGAGGAACGCCTCGCCGTCCGGTTCGCCGAGTTCCTCGCCTCGAAACCCGGGGTGCGGGTGATCGGCCCGGCCGGCGGCGCCAAGAGGGACCGCGTCGCCACCTTCTCCTTCGTCACCGACCAGCACCGCTCGGCGGCGCTGCCGCCGCTGACCCTGGCCGACCGGGTCGGCCTGTCGAACGGCCATTTCTACGCGAAGCGCCTGATCGAGGCGGTCGGCATCGAAGACGCCGACGACGGCGTGGTCCGCGCCTCGATGGCGCACTACACCAGCGACGACGACCTCGACAAGCTGATCGGGGTGCTCGACCGGGCGCTCTGAGCCGGCGCCCGCGGCGTCAGTCGTCCGCCGCCGACCCGCCCTTCGCGGCCTTCTTCAGTTCGGGATGCAGCGACGGCGCCAGGAGGGGGCG
>JAPPPF010000253.1 GCA_028817665.1 Magnetovibrio sp.
GATGCCGAAGTAGAAGACGAACATGTGTGCGGCGACCAACGGCACGATCAGGCCGTTCTGCGCCCCGACCGTGACGATCACCGGCGCCATCAGGCTGGAGACCACGATGTAGTTGGCCGTCGTCGGCAGGCCCATGCCCAGGATCAGGCTGAGAATGGCGGTGAAGATCAGCATCAGCAGCACGTAACCGCCGGAGATGTACTCGACGACCTCGGACAGCACCTGGCCGACGCCGGTCAGGGTCACGGCGCCGACGACCAGGCCGGCCGCCGCCGTGGCGACGCCGATGCCGATCATGTTGCGCGAGCCCGCGATCATGCCTTCCAGCATGTCGGAGACGCCTTCCTTCACGCAGCCGCCGATGTCCTCGCCGGTCTGGCGGAAGATCGCCTTCAGCGGTTTCTGGGTGATCAGGATGAACAGCATCAGGACCGTCGCGTAAAAGGCCGACAGGCCCGGCGACAGGCGCTCGACGGTCAGGCACCAGACCAGCAGGAACACCGGCACCAGGTAGAACAGGCCGGCCTTGATGGTCGGGCCCGGCGCCGGCAGCTCGACGATCTCCATGGAGGTCTCGAGTTCCGGGAACTTCACCGAATACTTGACCAGGCCGACGTAGGCGGCGGCGACGATCACCGCGGCGATCCAGGCCGTGGCCCCGCCGAAGGCGCCCTTCATCCAGCCGAAGCCGTAGTACATGACCGCGCACAGCACGGCCAAGCCGATGAAGGTCCCCAGGAACGCCCCGAGCTTGGTCATGAACGGCGAAATGTGCTTTTGCGGAAGCCCCTTCATGTTGGCCTTGCAGGCCTCCAGATGCACGATATAGACCAGCGCCATGTAGGAGATCAGCGCCGGCAGCGCGGCGTGGGTGATGACCTCGATGTAGGTGATGCCGACATACTCGACCATCAGGAAGGCCACGGCGCCCATGATCGGCGGCGTCAGCTGGCCGTTGGTCGACGACGCCACCTCGACGGCGCCGGCCTTCTCGGCCGGGAAGCCGACCTTGCGCATCAGCGGAATGGTGAAGGTGCCGGTGGTCACCACGTTGGCGATGGCGGAGCCGGAAACCAGGCCGGTGAGGCCCGACGACACCACGGCCGCCTTGGCCGGGCCGCCGCGCATGTGGCCCATCAGGGCGAAGGCGACGCGGATGAAGTAGTTGCCCGCCCCCCCTTTCTCCAGCAAAGAGCCGAACAGCACGAACAGGAACACCATCGACGTCGACACGCCGAGCGCGATGCCGAACAGGCCCTCCGTGGTCAGGTAGAAGTGCGACATGCCCTTGGCCAGGCTGGCGCCCTTGTGGGCGATCATCTCGGGCATCCAGGGGCCGCCGAAGGTGTAGAGCAGGAACACGGCGGCGACGATCATCAGCGGCGGGCCGAGGGCGCGGCGCGTCGCCTCCAGCACGAACAGGATGCCGGCGATGGAGACGTAGATGTCCAGGTCCGTCGGCAGGCCGGGGCGTTCCGCCAGTTCACGGAAGAACAGGAAGATGTAGCCGGCGCAGAACGCCGCGCCGAGCGCCATGACCCAGTCCTGGATGGGGATGTAGTCGCGGGGCGACGACTTGAACGTGGGAAACGCCGTGAACGCCAGGAAGACGGCGAAGGCCAGGTGGATGGAGCGCGATTCCGTCGAATTAAAGAGGCCGATGTTGAAGATGAACGGCAGCGGCGAGACGATCCACAGCTGGAACAGGGCCCAGAGCAGCGGAATCCACCACAGGACCTGTTTCGGAATGCCCGTCGGGTTGCGTCCGCCCGTATCGGCTTCGGCGATCATGTCCTGGAGATCGTCCTGGCCGGTCGCCGGAGTCACGCCATTGGTTTCTTCGCTCATCGTCTTCTCCCCGTATCCCTAGTCGCGGCACGGCGCCGTGCCGCGCTGGATCGATTCCTGGAAACCGGCCCAGCCGGTTACATCATTCCCTTTTCGCGGAAATACCGCAATGCGCCCGGATGCTTCGGTGCCGACAGGCCGTCGCTGGTCATCCGGCCCGGCAACAGGTTGCCGAGCGCGCGGTGCGAGCGCTTGAACCGGTCGAGATCGTCGAACACCGCCTTGGTGACCGTGTAGATCAGGTCGTCCTCCATGTCCGACGAACTGAGCACCGTCACCTTGACGCCGAAGGTCCTGACCGGCTTGTCGACGCCGGCATAGGCGCCCGCCGGCACCTCGGTGGCGGCCAGGAACCGGTTGTCGGCGATCAGCTTGTCGACGGTGTCGCCGGTGACCTCGACGATCTTGGCGCCGCAAAGCTCGAGCGCGCGGGCCACCGCCTCGTTCGGGTGCGCCGCGTTGGTGACGATCGCCTGCACGCGGTTGTGGCAGAGCGCCAGCGACTGTTCGGCCGGCGGCAGCTCGTCGACGAACTGGAAGGTCTTCTCGGTCCAGCCCTTGGCCTTCATCACCATGTTCATCATCACGCGCTGCGGCGAGCCCGGCGTGCCGATGTTGACCCGCTTCCCGGCCAGGTCGTCGAGACCGTTGATGCCGGCGTCCTTGCGCGCGATCAGGGTAAACGGCTCGCCGTGCAGCGACATCACCGAACGCAGGTTGTCGAACTTGATGTCCATGAACTTCAACGGCCCGGTGCCCTTGAAGGCGTGGTACTGCTAGTCCGACGGCACGATGCCGAGTTCCAGCGCGGCGTTCCTGAGATCGCTCATCACGGCGATCGGCTCGGCCGCGTCGCGGCCCTCGATGGCCAGCGCCTGGCAGGTCACGCCGCCGACGGCGCGTTGCACCTGACGGCACAGCGCGCGGCCGACGTTGAAGTGATCCTTCGACGACGCGCCGGCGCCGATGATGATGTCGGCGTCCTGCGCGGCGGCCGGCGGGGCGACCCCGACGGTCGCGACGGCGCCCAAGAAGACCATGGCCGACACGACGGATCGTACGGATCGATATGCCATTTTTGCCTCCCGGAGGGTCTTGATGGTCCCCTCCTCCCGTAGTTCGCGCCACCGTTGTCCGGTGGCCTTCATCCGAACCCGCCTGTCCCGGCGGTTGCTCGTCCCGGCGCGGTCCGGCCGCGCCTCGTTCCGTCTGAAAAATTGAGAAAAAAAAGGTAAGGAAAAGGCGGGGAAGCAATCGTACCCGCCACGCCGGCCGGAATTACATCCAGCCTCTTTCCTTGTAGTACTTCGCGGCGCCGTCGTGCAGCGGAGCGGAAAGCGCGTCCTTGATCATTTCGCTTTCCTTGAGCACGGCGAAGGCCGGGTGCAGCTTCTTGAACTGCTTGAAGTTGTCGAACACGGCCTTGACCACCTGATAGACGGTATCAGCCGAGGTCCGGGTCGAGCTCACGAAGGTGGCGCCGACGCCGAAGGTCTTGATGTCCTTCGGGTTGCCGCGATACATGCCGCCCGGGATGGTCGCCCAGCGGTAGTAGGGGCGTTCCTTGACGAGCTTCGCGACGGCGGCGTTGTCGACGGTCGCGAACACGGCGTCACAGGTCGTCGTGGCTTCCTTGTTCAAGGCGGCCGGGTTGCCGACGAGCCAGAAGAAGGCGTCGATCTTGTTGTCGCAGAGCGCCGACGGGGTCTCGGCGGACTTCATCTGCGCGGCGAGCTTCAGATCGGAGTTCTTCTTGCCCATGGCGCCCCACATGACGCCCCAGGTGGCTTCCGTGCCGGAACCCGGGTTGCCGATGTTGACGCGCTTGCCGGCCAGGTCGTCGACCGTCTTGATGCCCGAATCCTTGCGGGCGATGATGCTCACCGGCTCGGCGTGAACCGAGAACACGGCGCGCAGCGCCTTGAAGGGGCCGGCCTTCTTGAAGCTGTCCTTACCGGAGCCGTTGTAGGCGTGGTACTGCCAGTCCGACTGGGCGACGCCCATGTCGAGCTCGCCGGCGCGGATGGTGTTGATGTTGTAAACGGAACCGCCCGTCGACTCCACCGAGCACCGGACACCGTGCTTCTTACGGCCCTTGTTCACCAGACGGCAAATGGCACCACCCGTCGGGTAGTACACGCCGGTGACGCCACCGGTGCCGATCGAGATGAACTGTTTCTTCGCCGCCGCGTCCGCCGGCTGCGCCACGAAGGCGAGACCGACGACGGCAGCCGTACCCAACAGCATTTTCTTCATGCTCATCGTATTCCTCCTTGAGTGTTTGCTCCCAGTGAATGGTCGTTCTTGAGCCCGGCGATCCGATCACACGGATTAAGGGCGTACGGGTGTCCGGATAACCTCGCCGGCAGCCGTACATGGGATGCGTACGGCTTGGGGTCCGCCGGGCTCAAGCCCAACGGTTCGCGCTGCGAGACGCAGCCCGAATTCGTGAATTCTTCCGATGCCTGGTCAATAACCCCCGGGGTCATGCCATTGCCTCCCGCATCGTCTTCCGTACCGGTTCCACCAACAGGGCGCGCGCCGTGTCGGCGTCGGCCAGGGGCCGGTTTATCAATTCTGCGCCGTCCGCCACCTTGCGCACAAGGGCGGCGTTGTCGGGCGCCAACTCACCGTTGTTGAGCCAACGGTTGTTCTCGAACCCTACCCTGGCATGCCCGCCGAGGGCTGTCACCATCATTGCGCAGGCGCCCTCGCGCGGCCCAAAGGCGAAGAATCCCCAGTGCACGGCCTCCGAGCCGGCGGCGCCGAGGAACGGCAACAGGTCGGCGGGCGCCGAGATCTGGCCCTGGGTGTAGCGGCCGAGGACGTAGAGCACGAACGGCGCGTCGCCGGGAATCACGCCGCGGCGGCGCAGGTCGGCGAACCGGCGCACCTCGTCGTCGGTGTAGAGGATGTACTGGGGCGCGATTCGCTCGTTCAGCAGCCATTCGAAGAAGGCGCCGGCCTCGCGTTCGTGTTCGGCGTCGGGCACCAGTTCGCGGATCGCCATGGAGACGGCCTCGGGCCGGACCGCGCGGACCATCGCCATCTGCTCGGCCGGCCGGTACATGCCGACGGCCTCGCTGGTCGCCTGGATGACGACGCGCTCGCCGACGGCGCCCCGGACGGCCTGGATGGCGTCGTTGTAGGCGTCGGCGTCGAGGGTGTGGCGGCCGTCGCGGTCGCGCACGTGGAGGTGCAGCATGGCGGCGCCGGCGTCGACGCAGGCCGCCGCCGTCTCGGCGATCTCGGCCGGCGTGATCGGCAGCGCCGGATGATCGGCCTTGCCCCGCGTCGCCCCGTTCGGCGCCACGGCGATCACCAGCGGCGGCCAGTCCGGGATGTCCGGGGCCTGCTGCGGTGCCGTGTTGACGCCCGAGATTTCCATCAGACACCGGCCTCCATGAGCGCCGCGTCGACGGCGTCGCCGAGTTTCTGCACCAGCTCGTCCAGCTCGTCCTCGCTGATGATGAACGGCGGCGCCAGCAGGATGTGATCGCCCTCGGCGCCGTCGACGGTACCGCCGCCGGGATAACAGATCAGGCCCAGGTCCATGGCGTGGGCCTTGACCTTGGCGTGCACCTTGAGGGCCGGATCGAGGGGCGCCTTGGTGGCCCGGTCGGCGACGATCTCGATGCCCCGGAACAGGCCGCGGCCCCGGATGTCGCCGATGTTGGGGTGATTGCCGAAGCGCTCGTGCAGCTTGTCGACCAGTTGCTCGCCGCGTTCCTTGACCCGGTCCAGGAGGCCGGTGTCGCGAATCTTCGTCTGCACCGCCAGCGAACCGGCGCAGGCCGACGGATGGCCCATGTAGGTGTGGCCATGCTGGAAAAACCCGCTGCCCTCCTTGAAGGCGCTGAAGACGCGCGCGTTGACCAGGGTCGCGCCGATCGGCTGGTAGCCGGCGCCGAGTCCCTTGGCGACGCACGAGAGATCCGGCGCGATCCCGTCCTGCTCGCAGGCGAACAGCGTCCCGGTGCGGCCCATGCCGCACATCACCTCGTCGAGGATCAGGAGCACGCCGTGCTTGTCGCAGATCTCGCGGATGCGCTGGAAGTAGCCCGTCACCGGCGGCAGCACGCCGGCGGTGGCGCCGCCGACGGTCTCGGCGATGAAGGCGCAGACGTTCTCCGGCCCGAGCCGCTCGATCTCGGCGTCCAGCTCGTCGGCGACGCGGCGGCCGTACTCGGCTTCCGATTCGTCGTCGCGGCGGTGCCGGTAGGCGTAGCAAGGCGCGATGTGGCTGGCGTCGGTCAGCAGTTCCTTGAAGGGCTCGCGGCGCCAGACGTTGCCGCCGACCGAGAGCGCGCCCAAGGTGTTGCCATGGTAGCTCTGCCGGCGGGCGATGAACTTGGTGCGGCCGGGCTCGCCGATCTCGATGAAGTACTGGCGCGCCATCTTCAGCGCCGCCTCCACCGCCTCCGACCCGCCGGAGACGAAATAGACGGCGGCGGTGCCGTCGGGGCCGTGCTCGATCAGGAAGTCGGCCAGGTCCTCGGCCGGCTGGGAGGTGAAGAAGCCGGTGTGCGCGAAGGCCAATTGGTCGAGCTGCGCCTTGACCGCCGCGATCACGTCGGGGTCGCCGTGGCCGAGGCACGAGACGGCGGCGCCGCCGGACGCGTCGAGGTAGCGCTTGCCGGTGGAATCGATCAGATACACCCCCTCGCCGCCGGTGGCGACGGGCATCTCGGTGCGGAGCTGACGGTGGAAGACGTGGGTCACGGCGTGAGTTCTCCGGTTTCCAGCCAGCGCGTCGGCGTCTGGTTCCAATAGGCGTCGAACTGGCGGAGTTGATGTTCGCTGCGCTCGATGGACTTGAGCGCGCGCTTGCCGTCCTTCAGGACCATCAGCGCGACCAGCGCCTCGACGGCGGCGACCGCCGGCGCGATGGACTGGAAGAAGGACGGGCTCTCGTTCTTGATGATCAAGGTGCGTTTCGGATCGTCGACCAGGGGCGCCACCATTGAATCGGTGATCACCACCGAGGTGCCGCCGCTTTCCTTGGCGAACTCGACGGCCTGCACGGTCTTCGCCGAATAGGGATCGAAACTGATGGCGAACAGGACGTCGCCGGGGCCGAAGCCGCGCATGCGGTCGGCGAAGGTGCCGCCGTAGCCGTCCATCAGCAGCGAATTGGTCCGGAACACGCCGTAGACGTAATGAAAGTAGAAGCCGATGGGGAAGCAGCTGCGCCGTCCGGCGACGTAGACGCGTTCGGCCGCCGAGATCGCGTCGGCGCAGGTCTCGAACCGCTCCAGGCTGTTGGCGGCGAAGGATTCCTTGAGGTTGCCGAGCGCCGCGTCGAGCACCTCGTTGACGACCCGCCGCCGCCCGCCAGCCCTGGCCTGCATCTCCTGGGCGCGGCCGAGGTAATCGGCCGGGTGCGAGCGCAGCCGGTGCTGAAACGCCGAGCGGAAGGCGTCGTAGCCGTCGAAGGCGAGGGCCCGGGCGAGCCGCGTCATCGTCGTCGGATGCACGCCGGCGTCGGCGGCGAGCGTGCGCATGGACTTCAGCGCGACGTCGTCGGGCCGGTCCAGGACATGACGCGCCGCGACCTGCAGCTGCGGGCTCAACCGCGGAAACTGATCCACGATGCTCTTCGACAATTCGGAGAAATCCATCCCTGTATTTCTTTGTTTGTTGTGCTTCTCCTGGGCAAGAGAATAACCACAAGCGGACATCGATTGCAACAAAATGCAACACCTGGGCAAATTTTGTGACAAGTGTTGCAATTGCGAAATATCGATGTCCCCGCCGGAGCGCCCCGGCGCGCCGATTGCCTGGCCGGATTTCCGGCCCTAGGATGCGCGGCGAACCTCACCAAAGGACAGCGCCCGACCATGGACCTGAAAGACCATATCCGCTCGATCCCCGATTTCCCGAAACCGGGGATCCTGTTCTACGACATCTCCACCCTGCTCGCCCATCCGGACGCCTGGCAGGTCGCCTTGGGCCGGCTGGCGCGGATCGTCTCGCGCCATCAGCCGGACCTGCTGGCGGGGATCGAATCGCGGGGCTTCCTGGTCGCCGCGCCGCTGGCGTCGCGCCTCGGGCTCGGCTTCACCATGGTCCGCAAGCAGGGCAAGCTGCCGGGCGCCACCATCAGCCACGAATACGAGCTTGAATACGGCACCGACACCATCGAGATCCAGGAGGACTGCGTCGAGCCGGGCCAGCGCGTCGTCATCCTGGACGACCTCCTGGCCACCGGCGGCACGCTGGCGGCGTCGGTGGATCTGTTCAAGAAGGTCGACGCCGAGGTGGTCGGCGCGGCCTGCATCATCGAACTCACGTTCCTGGGCGGCCGGGACCGCCTCGACATGCCCTTCGACGCCCTGGTGGCCTACGACGACTAGGACCGACCGGCGACCGCCGCCGCCACCTTCTTCATCACCGTCGGCAGGGCTTGTCTGGCGAAGGCGTCGGGCCGACACCAAGTCTGATTGCCACCGCCCGGGCCGTCGACCCGGGCCCTGACGATGTCGAGCTCGAGGCGGAAATGGGTGAAGGTGTGGACGACGGTGCCCGCGACCGGCGCCCAATCGGCGCGGAGCGGCGCCGCGTCGGCCCAGGCGCCTTCCGGCCACGGCTGTTCGCGCCATTCGGTCGACGGGAATTCCATCATGCCGCCGAGCAAGCCGTCTTCCGGGCGGCGGCGCAGCAGCACCGCGCCGTCGCCGCGCTCGGCCCAGAAGACGACCCCGTGGCGCGTCGGCCGGGCCTTCTTCGGCGGCCGCACCGGATAGCGCTCCGGCGCGCCCTCGGCGGCGGCCCGGCAGACCTGCGCTAGCGGGCAGGCGCCGCACGCGGGGCCGCGCGGCTTGCAGACGGTGGCGCCCAGGTCCATCAGCGCCTGGGCGAAATCGCCGGCCCGGTCGTCCGGGGTCAGCGCCTCGGCCAGGGCCTTGATCGCCTTCTTCGCGCCGGGGAGCGGCTGGTCGACGGCGTGCAGGCGGGCCATCACGCGCTCGATGTTGCCGTCCACCGGCGTCGCCTTCCGGCCGAAGGCGATGGCGGCGACGGCGGCCGCCGTGTAGGGGCCGATGCCGGGGAGCTTCCGGAGCGCGGCCTCGGTGTCGGGGAAGGCGCCGCCCAGCCGGTCGGCGATCTCCCGGGCGCAGCGGTGTAGGTTGCGGGCCCGCGAGTAGTAACCGAGCCCCTGCCAGGCGTGCAGGACGTCGTCGAAGCCGGCGGCGGCCAAATCCCCGACCGTCGGCCACCTTGCCAGGAAATAGCCATAATAGGGCCCTACGGTGGCGACCGTCGTCTGCTGCAGCATGATCTCGCTGAGCCAGACGCGGTAGGGGTCCGGCGTCTCGCCGGGCTTGGCGCGCCAGGGCAGATCGCGGCGCTCGCGGTCGTACCAGGCCAACAGGGGCTTCGAGATGGAACGGACGGATCGGTTCGGCACGGGTGTTCACTTTTTCTTGCTCGGGCGCGGCTTCGGGTTGCCGCGCTTCCGAGCCAACCCTAACATCGCCCGGCCCGCCGACCAACGCGGGCGGGCAGGGAGACGGACCAGCGAATGAGCCGAAAACCGCGCAAACGATTCCCCGACCGGGCCAGCCGCACCGAGACCCTGGCGACGACCGTGTCGCGCCTGACCAAGCGGGTCTATGGGCGCCGCGGCCTCGCCGACGGCGCCATCGCCCAGGAATGGCCGAGCATCGTCGGCGAGTTGATCGCCAAGCACAGCCAGCCCGACCGGATCACCTACCCGAGCCGCCGTGAACGCATCGACGGCCTCTTGCACCTGCGCGTCGACCATTCGGCCATGGCGACCGAGCTGCAGCACCTCGAGCCGCAGCTCCTGGAACGCATCAACGGCTATTTCGGCTACAAGGCGGTGGGCCGCCTGAAATTCATCCACGGCCCGATCGCCGACCGCGCCCAGGCCCCGGTGGAACCGCCGGCCCGGCCGCCATCCGAGCCCGCCGAGGACCCGCGCGTCGACGAACGCGTCGCGGAAATCGAGGACCCCGAGCTCCGCGACGCCCTGAAACGCCTTGGAAACGCCGTCGCCGCCGACCCGCCGGGCGGCCCGGCGAAGACCTGAAACGCCGGAGAACCGGCGGACGGATTGTGGAAAACCATCACCAGAATCATCGAAATTGGGCTCGACACTCCGGTTTTGGCGGTTCTATAGTCATCAACATCTAGTATCCAGGAGGTTGGATTGTTACGACATCTGCCCCAAATAGCGCCGAAGCGCGTGTTTTCATTGAGTTTATTGGCGGCGCTCGCGCTGAGCTTCGCGGTCTCAATGGCCCAGCCCGCCGGCGCCGGCATCGCGTCCTACGAGGACGCCATCAAGGAGATGGTGGTCGGCAAGACCGACGCGCCGCTGACCATCATCGAATACGCCTCGCTGGGCTGCCCGCACTGCGCCAACTTCCATCACGACACCTACCCGCAACTCAAGCGCGACTACATCGACACCGGCAAGGTGAAGCTGATCTACCGCGACTTCCCGCTCGGCACCCCGGCGCTGGCGGCGGCGATGATCGCGCGCTGCGGCGGCCCGGACCGCTATTTCGGGTTCGTCGACATCTTCTTCCGCTCGCAGGCCGAATGGTCGCGGAGCGACAACCCGCTCGCGGCGCTGACCAAGGTGGCGCGTTTCGGCGGCATGTCGGCCGACGACGTCAACGCCTGCATCCGCAATCAAAAGCTTCTCGACCACGTGCAGGCGAAGAAGCAAAAGGCCTTCGAGGAGGACGGCGTCAACGCCACGCCGTACTTCGTCATCGGCGGCGAGAAACTGTCCGGCGGCCTTCCCTATGACGAATTCCGCAAGATCGTCGACCGGGAACTGGCCAAGGTGCAATAACGGCTGAGGAGACCATCAGGCCTTGCTGCAATTCAATAAACTCCGTCTTTCCGGCTTCAAGTCGTTTGTCGACAACACGGAGCTTTCCATCGAGCTAGGCCTGACCGGCGTCGTCGGCCCCAACGGGTGCGGGAAATCCAACCTCGTCGAGGCGCTGCGCTGGACCATGGGCGAGACCTCGGCCAAGCAGATGCGCGGGTCGGGCATGGAGGACGTGATCTTCGGCGGCACCGCGACGCGGCCGCCGAGGAACGTCGCCGAGGTGGTGCTGTCGCTGGCCAACCCGGAACGTTCGGCGCCGGCCCAGTTCAACGAGGATGACGAACTGGAGGTTAGCCGCCGCATCGAGCGCGAGAAGGGTTCGACCTACCGGGTCAACGGCAAGGAGGTCCGGGCCCGTGACGTGCAGCTGCTGTTCGCCGACTCGGCGACCGGCGCGCGCTCCACGGCGATGGTCAGCCAGGGCAAGATCGGCGCCGTCATCAACGCCAAGCCGGTGCAGCGCCGCGGCCTCCTGGAGGAAGCCGCGGGGATCACCGGCCTGCATTCCCGGCGCCACGAGGCGGAGTTGCGCCTCAAGGGCGCAGAGACCAACCTGGAGCGCCTCGACGACATCCTGGTGACCCTGGACGCGCAATTGGCCGGCCTCAAGAAGCAGGCCCGCCAGGCGACCCGCTACAAGAACCTAAGCGACCACATCCGCAAGGCCGAGGCGACCATGTTCCACCTCCGCTGGAAGGACGCGGAGGCGGCGTTGGCGGCGGCCGAGGACCAACTGCGCAAGACCGACGGCCAGGTCGGCGAACTGACTGGCATGTCGGGGCAGGCGGCGAGCCGGCAGGCGGAACGTGCCGAGGTCCTGCCGGCGCTCCGTCGGACCGAGGCCGAGGCGGCGGCCGAGCTGCACCGGATCACCGTCGAGCGCGACAACCTGGAGGCCGAGGAAAAGCGCATCCAGGACGCCGCCGAGCAGACCCGCCAGCACCTTGAGCAGAACGCCGCCGACGCGGCCCGCGCTCAGACCTTCGCCGAGGACGCTGGCGCCGCCGGCGAACGCCTGGACGCCGAGCGCGCCGAGATCGAGACCGCCCGCGGCACCGAGACCGAGGCCCGCGAGGCCGCCGCCGGCGCCCTCGCCGAGGCCGACGCGACGGTCGCCGAATGCGACGCCGAGCTCAACGCCATGACCGCCCGGGTCGCCGAGATCGAGGCCCGGCGCAACGGCCTCGCCCACCGCATCAAGGAATTGGAGGCGCGCCTCCAGCGGCTCACCGAGCGCGCCGCCGAGATCGACCGCCAGCGCCAGCAGTTGGAGGCCGACCGCCCCGAGAGCGAGGCCCTCGACGCCGCCGAGCGCACGCTGGCGGCGCGCCAGGGCGCCCACGCCGAGGCCGGCGCGGCGTTGGAAGAATGCGACGCGGCGCGCGCCGCCGCCGCCGAGGCGACCGCCGGGCGCGTCGCCGAATTGCAGGACGCCAATGCCCGGCTGACCGAACTGAAGGCCGAGGAAAGCGCCATCGCCAAGGTCCTGGCCGCCGTCGAGGACGATCTCTGGCCGCCGCTGATCGACGCGGTCGCCGTCGAGGCCGGCTACGAGGCGGCGCTCGGCGCCGCCTTGGGCGACGACTTGAACGTGCCCGCCGACGAGGCGGCGCCGCTGCACTGGCGCACCCTGGGACCGCTCGGCGCCTCGGCCGCGCTGCCCGCGGGCGTTCAGCCCCTGAGCCGCTTCGTCCAGGCGCCGGCCGCCTTGGACCGCCGCCTCGGCGCCATCGGCGTGGTCGACACCGACGCCGAGGCCGCGCGGCTGGCGCCGTCCCTGGCCCAGGGCCAGCGCCTGGTCAGCCGCCAGGGCGGGCTGTGGCGCTGGGACGGCTACACGGTGTCCTCGGAGGCGACGACGCCGGCCGCGGCGCGCCTCGAGCAACGCAACCGGCTGGCTGAGATCCGGGCCCAGATGGAAGACGCCAAGGCGGCCGTGAGGGCGGCCGAGGCGGCGCGTGAGACGGCGAAGGCCGGCGAACAGGCGGCGCGCGACGCCGAGCAGGCGGCGCGGCGGGGCTTAAGCGATGCCGACAGGGCGGTCGCCGCGGCCCGCGACGCGCTGGCCGCGGAACGCGAGAAGGCGAGCGCCCACGCCTCCAGGCTCGACGCGCTGAACGAGGCGGCGGCGGCCGCCGCCGGCGACATCGAGGAAACCCGCGAGACCCTGGAGACCCAGCAGCGCGACCTGGCCGGCCTGCCCGAACCGGTGGCCGAGCGCGACGCGGTGACCCGGCTGCGCACGGACCTGGCCGAACACCGGGCCCACCAGGTCGACTGCCGGAGCCGCCACGACCAGTTGGAACGCCTGGCCCGCGAGCGCGCCGAGCGGCTGCAGGCGATCGCCCGCGAGCTCGAGACCTGGCAGCGGCGCAGCGCCGACACGGCGCGCCAGTTGACCGAGCTCGAGGAGCGGCGCGGCGAACTGGCGGCGGAACTGGAGCGGTTGGCCGGGCGCCCGGCCGAGCTGGCCGAGCGCCGCCAGCAACTGATGGACGCGGTCGAGGCCGCCGGGACCAAGCGCAAGCAGGCGGCGGACGCCCTGGCGGCGGCGGAAACGGCCCTGCGCGAGGCCGACCAGACGCTGCGCGAGGCGGAGGCCGCCCTCGGCCTGGCCCGCGAGGAACGGGTGCGCGCCGAGGGCGCCGTCGAGCAGGCCAAGCAGGCCTGCTCGGCCATCGCCGAACGGGTCGCCGACCGGCTGTCGTGCCGGCCCGTCGAGCTGTTCGAGATCTCCGGGCTGAACCCGGAGAAGGAGCCGCCGGAACTGGAAGCCATCGAGCGCAAGGTCGAGCGCCTGCACCGCGAGCGCGAGACCATGGGGCCGGTCAACCTGCGCGCCGAACAGGAAGCCAGCGAACTGACCGAGCAGATCACGACGCTGAACTCCGAGCGAGACGACCTGCTCGAGGCCATCGCCAAGCTGCGGCACGGCATTTCCGAGCTCAACCGGGAGGGCCGGGCCCGGCTGCTGGCCTCGTTCAAGGAGGTCGACAAGCACTTCCAGAGCCTGTTCGTCCGGCTGTTCGGCGGCGGCCGGGCGCACCTGGCGCTGACCGAATCGGACGACCCGCTGGAAGCCGGCCTGGAGATCATGGCCAGCCCACCGGGCAAGAAGCTGCAGGTGTTGTCCCTGTTGTCCGGCGGCGAGCAGGCGCTGACCGCGCTGGCGCTGCTGTTCGGCGTGTTCCTGACCAACCCGGCGCCGATCTGCGTCCTCGACGAGGTCGACGCGCCCCTGGACGACGCCAACGTCGACCGCTTCTGCACGCTCCTGGAGGAAATGGCCGAGCAGGAACGGACCCGCTTCCTGATCATCACCCACCACCGCATGACCATGGCCCGCATGGACCGGCTGTTCGGCGTCACCATGTCGGAACGCGGCGTCTCGCAACTGGTCTCCGTCGACCTGCAGCAGGCGGAACGGCTGCGCGACATCGCCTGAGCCTCCGCGAGCGCCGGTTTTGCGTGAGCCGCCCGGTTTTCGGGTGTAGGGTTCACGGACGTTCAAGCGTGCAGCGGACGAGGTTCCCATGACTCCGCCATCCACCGGCATCGGCCACAACCAGGGACCGCCCTTGATCGGCGCCGGTTCGTGGGCCGGCTATTGCTGGCGCCGGGCGCGCCGCGAGGTTTGGGACAATCCGCCCGTCGAGGTGATCCGCCGGCGCAAGCGCCGCGCCGAGGAACTCGGCCTCAGCTACGCGCAATACGCGCCGATCCTGCTCGACAAGGGGGTCCGCACCGAGGCCCTGGTGTTCGACCTCTCAGGCCTGTCCGAGCGCGCCCCGGCGGCGCCCCTGGAGCGGATGGCGGCGAAACTCCGGACCTTGCGCCATTGCACGGTGTTCGCGGCGACCACCGAGGCCGCCCACCTGGTCGACGACCTGAACGCGCGGACCGGCGGCATCATCGCCGATTGCGCCCGCTTCCCGCGCCCGCCGGCCGGGCGCAGGCGCGACCCCTGGGCGCGGCCGCCCCGCCTGGCGCTCGACGCCTTTCTGCAACCGGTCCTCGGCATGCTCGCCCGCCACGCGGTGGCGCCGGCGGCGGCGGTGATGATCGGCGACGGCGTCGGCGCCGAACGAATCGCCGAAAGCGCCCGCCTCGCCCGGGTTTTCGGGGCGGCGGACTATTTTCAATGACTCAGCAGTGTTTCCACTCCGGTGGGGATCGCCATGGCCGATGACAACCGCGGAAAAGGTGACTTGGAGGCCCTGGAATCCCGTATTCGCGAGGCCCGCGAGGAGGTTCAGGACCCGCTGACGAAACCGGGACCGGAAAAGTCCGAAAAAGGTGGCCCACTTGGTCTTGCATTTCGGGTGGCAGTTGAGATAGTTTCCGCCGTCGCCATTGGGGTTGCCATCGGCTGGTTTCTCGATGATTGGCTCGATACGCGACCGTGGTTGATGCTGGTGTTCATCGTGCTAGGGGCGCGGCCGGCATTTTGAACCGCGGCCGGCATTTTGAACGTCTATCGAATGGCCGCCGGGTACGGATACGCCGCCGGTTACGATAGAGAACAAGACAACGCCGGCGACAACGCCGGTACGGACGAGGGAAAATAAGTCTTGGCTGCAGGTCAATCACCGCTCGCGCAATTCGAGATCAAGCCGTTCATTCCCATGAGCCTGGGCGACATCGACGTGTCGTTCACCAACTCGTCCACCTTCATGGTCCTGACCGTGGTCTCGATCAGCCTGTTCCTGATCCTCGGCATGCGCCGCGCCCAGTTGGTGCCGGGCCGCTGGCAAAGCATGGTCGAACTCAGTTACGTCTTCATCGCCAATTTGGTGAGGGACACGGTCGGCTCCCAGGGCCGGCCCTACTTCCCGTTCATCTTCACGATCTTCATGTTCGTGCTGTTCGGGAACCTCTGGGGCATGATCCCCTACAGCTTCACCTTCACCAGCCATATCGTCGTCACCTTCGCCATGGCGTTGGTGATCTTCATCGGCGTGACGATCATCGGCATCGTCAAACACAAGCTTCACTTCCTGACCTTTTTCATGCCGCCCGGGGTGCCCATGTACATGGCGCCCCTTTTGATTCCCATCGAGATCATCTCGTATCTGTCCCGCCCGATCAGCCTGAGCGTGCGCCTGTTCGCCAACATGCTGGCCGGCCACACGCTGCTGAAGGTGTTCGCGGGCTTCGTCATCTCGCTGGGGATCGCGGCCGGCTGGCTGCCGCTGTTGTTCATCGTGGCGCTGACCGGACTGGAAATCGTCATCGCCTTCCTGCAGGCCTTTGTCTTCGCGATCTTGACCTGCCTCTATCTCAACGACGCCCTGCATCTGCACTAATCGGCCGGGCGTTTGGAACTGACTTAATTGGATTAAGCAAGCTTACGAAAGGACATTCCCATGGAATTGGCTGCTGCAAAGCTTCTTGGTGCCGGTCTCGCGACCATCGGTGTGATCGGCTCCGGTATCGGCATCGGTACCATCTTCGCCTCGTTCATCCAGGCCGTCGGCCGCAACCCGGCGGCTCAGGGCGCCGTGTTCCCGATGACCATGCTGGGCTTCGCGCTGGTGGAAGCCATCGCGCTGTTCGCCCTGGTTATCGCGCTGGTCATTCTGTTCGGCTGATTTAAGCCGGCCACCCTCATTCGGTCGGCCGCGGCCCTTCGGGTCCGCGCCGAACCGGGGAGACAGACCATGCCTCAACTCGACATCACCACCTTCTCGAGCCAAATCTTCTGGCTGGCGGTCACCTTCATCGCGCTGTTCCTCGTCATGTGGCGGGTGGCGGTGCCGAAGATCGCCGATTCCCTGGAAGCCCGGCAGAAGCGGATCTCCGACAACCTGGCCCGCGCCGAGGAAGTGAAGACGGAGGCGGAGGCCGCCATCGAGGCCTACGAGGCGTCGCTCGCCGAAGCCCGCTCAGACGCCCAATCGGTGATCTCCGAGGCGGCCCAGCAATTGGCCGACGAAGCCGCGGCGCGCGAAGCCGAGTTGGCGGAAACGCTGAAGAACCGGATCGCCGAGAGCGAGGCCAGTATCGCCCAGGCCATGGAAGCGGCGATCGCCAACATCCGCGACGCCGCGGCCGAGGTCGCCGTGTCGGCGACCGAACGGCTGACCGGCGAGGCGCCGGCCGCCGACGACGCCGGCGCCGCCGTCGACAACGCCATCAAGGCGCGCGGTTAGGAGGCCGGCCGATGTTCCAAGATCCGACATTCTGGGTTCTCGTCTCCTTCGTCATGTTCGTGGCGGTCCTGGTCTACCTGAAGGTGCCGGGCATGGTCACCGGCGCGCTGGACAAGCGCGCCGAGAAGATCAAGTCGGACCTCGACGAGGCCGAGGCGCTGCTGACGGAAGCCCAGGACCTGCTCGCCAGCTATCAGAAGAAACAACGCGAAGCCGCCGACGAGGCCGAGAAGATCAAGGCCGCGGCCCGCGAGGAGGCGAAGCGGATCACCGACCACGGCCAGGAACGCCTGGCCCAGTCGCTGGAGCGCCGCGAGAAGCTGGCCATGGACCGCATCGCCCAGGCGGAGGCCGCCGCCGTCGACGCCATCAAGGCCGAGACCGTCGACATCGCCATCGACGCGACCCGCGAACTGCTGGCGACCAAATTGACCGACGCGAAAGCCGACGCGATGATCGGCGATGCCATCAAGGATTTGCCGAAGCAGCTCAACTAAGAGGCCGCCGGCAAGGAGTTTGCGCTCACGGGAGAGAGACGCATTGGGGTCTGGGAGGGCCCCATTTTTTTGTGTACTTCTTGCTCGAAACGGTCTCGAGCGCGATGGGGATGGCCGGCGAGGCCATCGCGCGCTGGCGGCAGCCATTCCTCCGGCGCATAATACTTCGGCAATTCCGCGTGGCGCCCATCCTTCGACAAGCTCAGGATGAGGGTGTTAATGTTTCCGCCATTCACGACATCGAACGGACCGGACTACAGCCATGAACGAACGCCACGTCGATCTTGAGACCGCCGACGGCGTCATGCCGACCTTCACCTGCTGGCCCGGCGGGGACGGCCCGTTCCCGGCCATCGTCTTCTACATGGACGCGCCGGCGATCCGCGAGGAGCTCTACGAGATGGCCCGGCGCCACGCCGCCGAGGGCTATTACGTGATCCTGCCGGACCTCTTCTACCGCTTCGGCCGACTCCGTTTCCCGGTCCGCAACCAGTGGTCCCGGACGGTCTGGCAGGCGGTCATGAAGGAGCTCTCGAACGCCATGGTGATGGACGACACCCGGGTGCTATTGGATTACATGGCGGGCCTCGACCAGGTCAGGGAGGGCCCGATGGCCTGCATCGGCTATTGCATGAGCGGGCGCATCGTCACCACCGCGGCCGCCACCTTCGCCGACGTCTTCGCCGCCTCGGCCTCGCTCTACGGCGTCGGCATCGTCACCGCGAAGGAGGATTCGCCGCACCGGCTGGTCAAGGACATCACCGGCGAGATCTACTTCGGCTTCGCCGAGACCGACGGCACCGTACCCGACTACGTGATCCCGACGCTGCAAGCCGAGCTCGACAAGCACGGCACCAATTATGTCCTGGAGATTCACCCGGGCACCGAGCACGGGTTCTGCTTCCCCGAGCGCGACGTCTATGACGAAGCCGCGGCCGAGAAGGTCTACGCGCACTTCATGGACATGTGCCGGCGTAACTTGGCGTAGTTCCGGCAATCGGGCCCGCTTACCTGCCTTTCTTCGCCCGCCGCCTTGGGTAAACCGCGGCCTTGGCCTTCGTGACACGCATCAATCGACGGAGTCCTTGCGAGGATCTATTGATGCAAGCCGACTTATTCTTGATTTCGACCATCCGCGCACAGGCTTCCGTCGACGGCCGACTGCCCGCCTGGGCCTGCGCCGCCGAGGGCGTCAGGCTCAATCCGCCGGCAAACACCGAAATCGCGGCGGCGACAAACATCAGGTGTTTCAAATCCGTCAGCCCTGAACAATTTCACGCGCGGACGATCTACATAGCCCTTCCGACATTTATAGATCGCTGGGGAACGGGCGGATAACGAAATTAATCGCATCGTAGCTTCGAATATTTTGTTGCCCCGACTGGACGGGACGTTCGCGGGCTTCCCCGAAATTCCGGCCGTTCCCTATGTGCCGACGCCCAATCGCCGAACCAATTCCGGAAAACTATCGACGACCAGATCGTGGATCGGGTTGGGCTCCGGGTCCGGCGGGCCGGACGGGCCCCATTCGTCCGGGCGCTTGACGAAGACGGTGTTGAACCCGGCCGCCTTGGCGGCGTCCAGGTCGAAGTTGTGGCAGGCCACCATCAGGATCTCGGACGGATCGAGCTGTAGGAACTTCGCCGCCCCGGCGTAGGCCTCGGGCAGCACCTTGTACTTGCCGATGGCCTCGCAACTGATCACCGCGTCCCAGCTCAGACCGTTGGCGCGCGCCGTGTCGATGATGATGCGGAAGCTCAGGATGGTGAAGGACGCGCAGATGAACTTCTCGCGGAGCTTCGGCAGGGTCGCCGGAAAGTCGGGCCAGCACTGGAAGCTGTGCGTCTTCTCCCACCAGATGGCGCGCCGCTCGTCGGGCGTCGCGGCGCCGAGGCCGTTCTCGTCGAGGACCCCGTTGACGGCGGCCTCGTGGGCGCCGTCGAAGTTGTAGGCCGGCGGTTCGTGTTCGCCGAGATTGAGCATGCGCCCCAAGGACCGGCGGCGGATTTCATTGGCCAGTTCGGCCCAGTCCGCCTCGACACCGTATTTGGCGCCGAGCTCGGCCAAGGCCGTCCGGAACCCCGTGTGCCAATCGAGAATGGTGCCGCCGGTATCGAAGGTCAGCGCCTTCACGTCCGCAAGTGCCATGGCTTTCGTCCTCCCATTGGTGAGCCGGACCAGCCTAACGTCGCCGGCGCCTCAGACAAGGGGCCTCCGGGTCACAACTGCGTCAGCGATTTGGCTCAAATGGCGCGCCGGGCGGCCTTCCGCATGCGCCGGAGCGACGTCTTCAGCTCGCCGATGTAGGGCACGTGCTCTTCCTCGATGGTGTGGCGCGGGCTGTCCTTGTAGGTGGCCTCGACCCACGCCCGCTTCGCCGCCATGTCGGCCTTCATTTCCGTCTTCGTCGGCAGCCTCGCCTCGCCGAGCTCGATGTCGCGGACCCACCGGGCCTGGTGCTCGTAGACCATGTTCAAGGCCGTGTCGGTGTTGAAGAAGCCCATCAGGTAGAGCCCCGGCCAGCCGGGCTGGACCATGCGCTTGTAGAGCTCGAGGCGGTTGTCCTCCAGGGGCACGATGTCGCGGGAGATGAACGGCAGGTCGATCAGATAGCCCGTCGCCGCGATCAGGGTGTCGAATTCCTCGGCCGTGCCGTCGACGAAATGGATGGTCCGGCCGTCGATGCGCTCGATGCCCTGCTTCACGGTGATCCTGGAATACGCGATGTCGGTGACGATGGTGCCGTTGGAGGTGACGTGGGCGCGCTTGTCGAGCGCCTTGAAGCCGAGCTTCGCCATCGAACCGTGGACCAGGTAGGTCAGCCAGGCCGTCAGCTTGCGGCGCAGCCAGGCCGGTATCCAGGGCCGCTGGATCCGGCGGGTGATGTCGGTGAACGGAATGCCGCAGAACAGCTTCGGCAGGATCAGCACGCCCGAGCGCGCGACCAGCACGCACCGCGGCGCCGTCACGCAGACGTCGCCGGCGATGGCGCAGGCCGAGTTGCCGACGCCGATGACGCAGATGCGCTTGCCGACGTAGGGCTCCGGCGCCTTGTAGTCGTGGCCGTGCACGTACTCGCCGGTGAAGTCATCGTGGAACATGGGCACGTGCAGCGGCACGCTCAGGTGCCCCGAGGCGACGACGACCGCGTCGAAGCGATCCGTTCCCCCCTCCTCCAGCGCGACCTCCCAGGCCGGCGCCTCGCCGGTCTCGGGGTCGAACAACGGGCGGATGTCGACGACCCGGGATTGGAACCGGATGCGCCGGACCAGGTCGAAGTGCCGCGCGTACTTGACCAGGTAGGCGTGCATGTCGGCGTGGTCGGGGAAGGCCTGGACGTCGGCGTCGAAGTCGAGGTCGTGGAAACGAGTGACTCCGCGCGACGTGTTGATGTGCAGCGTCCGGTAGGCCGACGAGCGCTGGTTGTCGTTCATGAAGCACCAGAGCCCGCCGATCTGGGTGCCTATCTCGAAGATGGTGACGTCGAACCCGGCTTGGCTCAGGTATTTCGCGGCGCACAGCCCGCAGGCGCCGGCGCCGATGACGGCGATGCGCTTGACGCCTGCCGGCGACGTTGGGGCGTCCGGCGCCGCGGGGGTCGAAAGCTCGTTCACGGACGCCTCAGACCGGCACCGTGCCCTCGAGCAGGATGCGGTGGAACTCGCGCCGCTCGGTGAGGTCGAAGTCGTTGGACGCGCGGTGCAGGGTGCAGCGGTTGTCCCAGACGATGATGTCGCCGAGCGTCCATTTGTGGCGGTGCTGGAATTTTTCCTGGAAGGCGAAGGCGTAGAGTTCGTCGAGCAACGCGTCACCGTCGGCCTCGCTCATGCCCTCGACATGGCTGATCCGGTTGGGATTGATGTAGAGCGATTGGCGGCCGGTTTCCGGATGGGTGCGGATCAGCGGATGGGTCACCGGCGGCGTCTTCGCCTTCTCTTCGTCGGTGCGGTTCTGGACCAGCGACTTGGCGCGGCGGCTGACGTAGGTATGCACCGCCTTGAGGCCCTCGATGCGGGTCCTGAGCGCCGCCGGCATGGCATCGAGGACGGCGTAGGTGTTGATGAACTGGGTGTCGCCGCCCGTCGACGGCAGCGCCTTGGCGTAGAGCATGGTCGCCTTGGCCGGCACCGCGAAATAACTGTCGTCCGTGTGCCAATGGTTGGCGCTGACGTAGGGCTTGCCGCCGGCCATGTCGTTATAGTTGGAGATCAGGGTGATCTCGGGCGTTTCCTCGAGCCGGATCTTCTCGACCAGCTGCACCTTCGGCTCGCCGAAGACGCGGGCCAGCCTCGCGTAGGCCCTGTCGTCCAGCGCCTGATCCTTGAGGCACAGCTTCTGATGATCGAGCAGCGCCCGGTTGAGGCGCGCCGCCGTTTCCGGATCGCCGATGCCGGCCTCGTCCAGCCCTCTGACCTCGGCGCCCATGACGCCGTCGTTCTTCACCACTTCCACCGCTTCGGTCCCCCGACCCTAGAGATCGTCCTCCATGTAGGCGCGAATGATCGAGTCTATATCCTCGTCGGCCCTGAATCCAAGGCCCAGCGCCCGGGTCGCGGCGAAGGCGCCGGGCCAGGTCGCGACGATCGCCTCGATGGCCGGGTCGCGCCGCCAACTGACGCGCGCCGCCACCTCCGGGCCGGAGGCCCGTTCCAGGGCGGCGACCATTTCGGCCGGCGTCGCGCTCAGCCCGGGCAAGGTGATCACCGCCTCGCCGTCCAGATCCCCGGCGGGAAGCTCGGCGGCCCGCACCAGCGCCTCGACGGCGCGCCGGGGCGACATCAGCCAGAGCGGCGTCGCCGGCGCCACCGGACAGTTCGCCGCGATCCCGTTCAGCGGCTCGCGCAGGATCCCGGACGCGAAGGAGGACGCCGCC
>JAPPPF010000258.1:0-4156 GCA_028817665.1 Magnetovibrio sp.
CGCCGGCACCGGTGCTCGCACCGCCGGACCCGGCCCCGGCGCCGAGGGACCCTCCCGCGCCGCCGGCCGCGACGGAACCGCCGGCGCCGACCGTGCCGCCTGAACCGCCCGCGCCCCCCGACGGCTTCGACCTTGGCTTCGCGTTCGACTACGCCCGCGAGCTACCGCCGGTGGCGCTGACCGAAGCGCACCGCAACGCCGTGCTACTCTTTCTTGAGCGCGCCTTGATCGTCCTCACCCCGGCGGTCAAATCCATGGACGAGGCGACGCAGTTCGGTTTGCACCTGTTCCTGGCCGGTGGCGCCGAGCGCTTCGGCGCCACCGTCGGCCTCAAGAACCTGCAGAAATTCGTGCTGATCCGCGAGGCCATCGGATCCCTGGGCACGGCGCCCGACGCCATCGAGGACTTTTGCGAGAGGTTCATCGACTACGACACCGACGAGAAATACCGGGTGATGACCGACGTCGGCCGCGACATCATGGAAATGTACCTGGACGACAACCATGCGTGCTTCGCCGGTCTGCCCGAACTGTTCGAGCGCTGGACCGGTTCCCCGGTCGCCCGGGCCCGGGCCCTCGGCATCACCGCGGTCATGGTCACCGACATCACGGACGCGCTGGAACCGGACGACGGCGAGGCCGGCGTGCCGGGAGTCGTCCGCGGCCACAACGGCGCCGTGCGCCGGGCGCTCGCGGAGTTTCACGGAACCGAGCTCCACCACACGGGCCGCGGCATCGCCGCGCTGTTCACCGACGCCGCCAACGCCATTGGCGCCGCCGCCATGGTGCAGCGCGAGCTCGCCCGCCATAACGCCGGCGACCCGGTAACACCGCTGCACGTCCGGATCGGCATCGACGCCGATGCCGGGTCCGATCCGGTGGCGGAAACCATCGACCAAGTGACCGAGGGCGCGGCATTGGCCTGCGCCGGCGCCGAGGCCGGAGAGATCGTGGTCTCCGAGACGGCGCTTACCCTCGGCACCGACGACCCGCTGGCCGTGACGGGGTCTCCGCGCGGCGATCCGCCGGGCAGTTTGACCGCCATCGATTGGCTGAAAGAGGCGTGAGCCCGGCCTAGAAGATGATCCCGCGAAGCGCGTTGTACATCTCGTTGGGGCGCTCGATCATCAGCATATGGCCGCAGCGCTCGAGGATGGTGACGTTGGCGCCGTCGATGGCGCCGGCCAGCGCCACGCCGCTCTTAACCGGCGTCATCTTGTCGTCGCGGCCGAGCACGAAATCGGTGGGGCATTTGACCTGGGCCGCCGCCTCGGCGGCGTTGCCGAAACCGTCGCAGGCCTTGAGATCGTTCCCCAGCACGCCGGACTTGGCGTTCTTCAACAACACCTCGCTGGCGCCATGGACCCACAGTCCGGGCAGCGGATGACCGCCGATTTGGGCCTTCTCTCCCAATCCCCAGAAGACGATCAATTCCGGCGCCAGAGGTTCGTCGGCCTCGGCCGCGGCCAACAGGTCGGGATGCACCGGCATGGTCTCGGCGACGCCGGTGAGGATCAGCCGTTCGGCGCGGTCGGGATGGCGCGCCGCCGCGTCGAGAGTGATCAGCGAGCCCATGGAATGGCCCATCAGGGTCGCCTTGTCGATGCCGGCGGCGTCCATGAAACGGATCACCCAGTCGGCCATCTCGGCGACGCTCGCCAGCGCCGGCCCGTCGGAACGCCCGTGACCCGGCAGGTCGACGGCGTAACATCGCCGGCCGGTGAAGGCGATGTTGCGGGTTTGCATCTGCCAGATGGTGCGATCCAGCCCGGCGCCGTGGACCAGCACCACGGCCGGATCGCCGGGCGCGTTCTCGCGGCTGCCGGTGGCGGCGTGGGCGCGCTTGCCGTCGACGGTGACGTCCATTTGCGCCTCCCTAAGCCTTCTGCGAGGCGCGCAGCGCCTGCTTCAGATCGCCGATGATGTCGCCGGCGTCCTCGATGCCGACGCTCAAGCGCACCATGCCTTCGCCGATGCCGGCGGCCTCCAGGGCGTCGGCCGACATCTGCTGGTGGGTGGTGGACGCGGGATGGATGACCAGCGTCTTGGCGTCGCCGACGTTGGCAAGGTGGGAGGCCAGGTTGACGCTCTCGATGAACCGGCGCCCGGCCGCGCGGCCGCCCTTCAAACCGAAGCTGAGCATGGCGCCGGGCCCCTTCGGGATCAGGCGCTTCGCCAGGGCGTTGTCGGGATGCGTCGCCAGCCCCGGATAGTTGACCCATTCGACGGCGTCGGCGCCGTCCAGGAACTCGGCCACGGCCTGGGCGTTGGCGACGTGCTTCTGCATGCGCAGCGGCAGCGTCTCCAGGCCTTGTAGGATGTAGAAGGCGTTGGCCGGGCTCATGCAGGCGCCGAAATCCTTCATCCCCTCGGCCCGGGCCCGCATAACCATGGCCTGGGTGCCGAACTCGTCGGCGAAGTCGAGGCCGTGATAGCCGTCGTAGGGTTCCGTCAGGGTCGGGAACTTGCCCGACGCCTCCCAGTCGAACTTGCCCGAATCGACGAAGACCCCGCCGATGGCGACGCCGTGCCCGCCCATGTACTTGGTCAGCGAGTGCATGACGATATCGGCGCCGTGCTCGAAGGGGTTCATCAGATAGGGCGTGGTGAAGGTGCTGTCGATCATCAGCGGCAGCCCGGCATCGTGCGCGACCTCGGCGACCGCCGGCAAATCCATCACTTCGATCCCCGGATTACCGAGGGTCTCGCCGAACACCAGGCGGGTGTCCTCGGTGATGGCGTCGCGGAAGGCCTCGGGCTTGCGGGGGTCGACGAAGGTCGTGGTGATGCCGAAGCGCGGCATGGTGTAGGTGAACAGGTTGTGGGTGCCGCCGTAGAGCGAGCCCGACGAGACGATGTGCCCGCCCTTGTCCATCAGCGTCGCGATGGCCAGGAAGATCGCCGCCATGCCGCTGGCCGTGGCGACCGCGCCGACGCCGCCCTCGAGCGCCGCGACCCGTTCCTCGAGCACCGCCACGGTGGGGTTGGACAACCGGGTGTAGATATGCCCCGGGCGTTCCAGGTTGTAGAGCGCGGCGGCGTGGTCGGTGTCGTTGAACACGTAGGACGTGGTCTGATAGATCGGCACGGCGCGCGCGCCGGTCGCCGGGTCGGGCTGCTGGCCGGCGTGCAGGCTGAGGGTGTCGAACTTCAGAAACTTGGGCGAAACCATGACGATCTCCCGGGGTTTGTGCCTCCCTTTACAAACACGTCCAACCCCGTTACGCAAGGCGCCAACAGGGTTGAGAGGGAGGTCCAACCATGACACGCGAGATTGGCTCCGTCGCCGTGATCGGCGGCGGCACGATGGGAACGGGTATCGCCGGGCTCTGCGCCCAGCGCGGCCACAAGGTGCTGCTTCTGGAGGTCTCGGCGGAAGCCGCCGAGAAGGCCAAGGACCGGATCATCAACGGCCGTCCGCCGGCCGTCGACGAGCCCGATAAAGCCGACAACATCACCTTCGGCACCATCGACGGCGACCTAGACGCGATCGCCGGGTACGACTGGATCTGCGAAGCCGTCATCGAGGACCTGGCGACCAAGCGCGAGCTTTTCGAGAAACTGGAGCCGCTGCGCCGCGACGGCTCGGTGGTCTCCACCAACACGTCGGGCATCCCGCTCCGCGACATCACCGAGGACATGCCCGAGCGGCTGCGGCGCGACATCGCCGTCACCCACTTCTTCAACCCGGTGAAGATCATGCGCCTGATGGAGCTGATCCCGGGGAAGGAGACCACGCCGGACGTCATGGAGGCCCTGGCCCAGTTCACCGGCGGCGTGCTGGGCAAGGGCGTCGTCTACGCCAAGGACACGGTCAACTTCATCGGCAACCGGATCGGGTGTTACTGGATGTTGACGGGCCTTCACCACGCCGGCGAGGCGCTGAAGGCCGGCGTCACCATGGAGGAGATCGACGCGCTCATGTCCGGGCCCGTGGGGCTGCCGCCGACGGGGCTCTATGGCCTCATCGACCTGATCGGCCTCGACGTCATGGACCTGGTCGGCAAGAACCTGGCCGTCAACCTGCCGCCGGGTGACCTGGGCGTCGACTTCGTGGCGCTGCCGAACGATGTCCACGCCATGCTCGAGCGCGGCCAGATCGGCCGCAAGGCCGGCGCCGGCTTCTACCGCATGCAGAAATTGGACGACGGATCGC
>JAPPPF010000258.1:4166-22079 GCA_028817665.1 Magnetovibrio sp.
ACGGCGGGCGATTGGCGCGACTCGGAAAAGTTCGAGCTCGACGAGGCCCACAGCGGCCTCGACGTGCTGTTCGCCGACGACGCGGCCGGAGATTTCTGCTGGCAAATCATGGGCGGCACGCTTTGCTACGCCGCCGACCTGATCCCAGAGATCGCCGACGATGTCGTCAACATCGACCGCGCCATGAAGTGGGGCTACGCATGGGCCCAGGGGCCCTTCGAGATGCTCGACGCCCTGGGGCCGCACAAGGTCATCGACAAGCTGGAAGCCGCCGGCCGGCACGTGCCGAAAATGCTGGAGGTGCTGCGCGACGCCGACGCCGAGACCTTCTACACGGCCGGCGGCGCCGGCTATCTCGGCCTCGACGGCCAGGTCCACGAGACGCCGCCGGAATGACCCTCAATCGCCGTCCGGCGGCGTCCACGGCCTGAGACGCGGCAGCCAGCGCGGCACGTTCGCCTTGTAAACCCGGTACGGTTCGCCGAAACGCGCCTCCAGGCCCTTTTCCTCGACCAGTGGGGAAATAGACCGAATTGGCAGCGAAGAAGAACATCCACCACCCCGCCAGCGGCCAGCTCCCTAACGCCAGCGACTAGGCCGCGAGCATGAACAAAACCCCGGAAATCATCGGATTGCGGACATACCGGTAGGGGCCACGGACGACCAGTTTCTGCGGCGGGTCCCAGGGCGCCGGCGTGCCCTCGCCGACGCCGACGAAAAGCCGCACGGTCATCACCGCCAGGGCAGCGCCAAGGACGGCGAGCGGCAAAGCCAGCCAACTCCGCGGGTTGGCGGAGCTCGGCCAGGCCCAATCGACGGCGGTGCCGGCGCTGGCCCAAAGAATGACGGCGGGAATAACCCCGACCACGTTGACCGGCAGAATCAGGATCGACTTGGCCAGTCGCCAGGACATCGCTTCCCCTATAACGGCCAGACCCAAAGGATCATCGGTACGGCAACGGCGGCGATCACAGCCTCCAGCGGTAGGCCGAGGCGCCAATAATCGCCGAACTTGTAGCCGCCCGGCCCCATCACCAGGACGTTCGACTGGTGCCCGATGGGGGTGAGGAAGGCGCAGGACGCGCCGACGGCGACGGCCATCAACAGCGGGTCCGCGCTCACCGCAAGCCGTTCCGCCACCTGGATCGAGAGCTGCGACATCAGGATCGCCGTCGCCGCGTTGTTCATGACGTCGGAGAGCACCATGGCGGCGATCAGGATCACCGCGACGACGCCCCAGGCCGGCAGACCCGCCGACAGCGCCGCGATGCCGTCGACCAAGAGCACGTTGGCGCCCGACGCCTCCATGGCCGCGCCGACGGGCACCATGGCGCCCAGGAGCACGATGATCGGCCAGTCGACCCCGGTGTAGATCTCGCTCGACGACATATCAAAAAAGAGGTACAGCGCCACCACCGCGCCGGTGAAGGCGACGGGAAGGCTGAGCAGGCCGGAGACGCCCAAGGCCACGGCGAGCCCGAAAATGATCAGCGGCACCATCGTCGGCTCCCGGTGCAGCGCCAGGTCGCGGGTCACCAGTGGCAGGCAGCCGATGGCGGCGAGCTGGTCCGGAAGCGTCTCGGCGTCGCCCTGCAACAGCATGACGTCGCCGGCCCGGACCCGGACCTTGCGCAGATGCTCGCGGATCGGCCGGCCCTCGCGGGCCAACGCCAGTAGATGCAGCCCGTAACGCCGTTCCAACCAGGCCTGGGCGACGGTGCGGCGGATCAGTCGCGAGCCCGGCGTCACCACCGCCTCGATGACGGCGCTGCCGTCGCTGCCCAGTGTTTCCGGATCGAGATCGCGGTTGCCGACGAGCTTCAGGGGCGTGTCGTGGAGGATGCGCTCGATGCCCTCGGCGCCGCCTTCGAGCAACAGGTGGTCGTTGATCCGGAGGCCCTGGTCGGGGCGCGGGTGCAGATGGCGTTTACCGCGCCGGATCAGCGCCACGGCGCGGACCTCGCCGTCGCCGGCGGCCGCCAGAAGATCGGCGATGGGCACGCGCGACAGCCCCGATTTCGCCGGCACCAGGACCTCGGTGATATAGGCGTCGATCTCGAACATGCCGTCCGCCTGGCCGCCCGTGTCGCGGACTGGAATGAGCCGCCAGCCGTAGGCCGCCATGAAACCGATGCCGGCGACGGCGATGGCCAGCCCGACCGGGGTGAAGTCGAACATGGCGAAGGGTTCGCCGGCGGCGTCGGCGCGGAAGTTGGCGACGATGATGTTGGGCGGCGTGCCGATCATCGTCACCAGGCCGCCGAGGAGCGAGCCGAAAGCGAGCGGCATCATCAGTTCGGCCGGGGCCCGGCCGGTGCGCTTCGCCGTCTGCAGGACGACGGGCAGCAGCAGCGCCAGGGCGCCGACGTTGTTCATGAACGCCGACAGCGCCCCAACCAACCCGGCGACCGCCGCGACCTGCACCGATGGCCCGGCGTCGACGGCCTCGAGCCATTTCGCCAGGCCGCCGATGACGCCGGAATTCTGGAGCGCCCGGGAGATCACCAGTACCGCCGCGACGGTGATCACGGCGGGGTGGCCGAAGCCGACGAAGGCCTCACCCGCCGGCACGATGCCGGCGACGACGACCGCGAGCAACGCCAGCAGCGCGACCACGTCGTAGCGCCAGCGGCCCCAGATGAACAACCCCAGCGTGGCGGCCAGCACGGCGAAGACATAGGCTTGCGCGAAGGTCATGGTTCAGGCCTAGCAGGCCCGGCGCGGATGTTCAATCCAGCCCGAACCGGTCCCGCAGCGCCGCCGACACCTCGGTCAGGACCGGCGCCCAGTCGCCGGGCGCGGATTGCCGGAACAGTTTTAGCGACGGATACCAGGCGCACGTCTCGCCCGTGCGGCGCCAGCGCCAGTCCGGCACGGAGGGCAACAGCACCCAGGCCTCGGCGCCGAGCGCGCCGGCCAGGTGCGCGATGGAGGTATCGACGGTGATCACCAGGTCGAGCCCGGCGATCAGCGCCGCGGTGTCGGCGAAATCGCCGATCTTATCGTCGAAGACCCGCACGACGGCGCCCTCGGCGTCGGTGCCGACCTGCAGCGAGACATAGCCGGCGGCGGCCGGCAGCGCGTCGATCATCGGGCGCAGCCCAATGGACCGGTAGCGGTCGTTGGGATGGCTCGGCCGGCCCTGCCAGCAAAGCCCGACGTGGGGCCCGGTGACATCGTCCAGGCGCCGCGCCCAACGCCGCCGGAGCGACGCCTTCGGCGCCAGGTACGGCGTTTCGACGGGGATCGCCTCGGTCGTCGTGCGGAACGCCCTCGGCAGGCTGGAAAGCGGGCAGAAATAATCGAAGCTGCCGGGCCGGGGCCAATTGTTGACAGCCCGGTCGATGCCTGGCGTCGGCTGCAGGAGGCGCATCAAAGGCTGGCTGCAGCCGAACACCACGGCGGCGCCCAGATCTTTCAGCATCGGCACGTAGCGGACGAACTGGATGGTGTCGCCGTAGCCCTGTTCGCCCAAAACGAAAATGGTCTTGCCGGCAAGCGCCTCGCCGTTCCATTGCGGCACGCCGAAATCGGGATAGGGTCGGCCCGCCTCGCCGCCGTAGCGCCATTCGTATTCCTCCCAGCCCTCTGCGAAATCGCCCCGGTGCAGCAAAGTCTGCGCCAGAAGCAGATGCACGGCGGCCTGATCGGGTTGGCCGGCCAAGACCTCGCGGAAGCAATCGACCGCCTCGTCGAGCCGGCCCTGACCGTCGACGGCGCGGCCGAGATAGGCGCGCGCCTGCAGGTGCTCGGGATCGATCCCGAGCGCCCGACGGAGCGCCGCCTCGGCCGCCGCGAACCGCCACAGCAGGAATAGCGCGCGGCCGTGATCGTAATGGCAGGTGACGTCATTCGGGCTGGCGGCGCAGGCCTCGGCGAACAGCGCCGCAGCGTCCTCGAACCGGTCCTCGGCGTAGGCCTTGAGGCCGGCCGCGTGCGCCGGGTGGGTCATGCGTCGGCGTCGGGACCGCACATCAGCCCCGACGCAGTGGCGGCGTCACGGACCGGCCAGCGGCCCGCCTCGGCGGCACCCAGGAATTCGGCGACCATGGCGTTGAAGCCGCCCGGATCCTCCAGGTTCAGGAGGTGCCCCGACTTCGGGACCACCGCGAGACCCGCCGCCGGCATGGTCCGCTTCAGCCAGAGATTGATGTCCAGGCACCCCTCGTCCTCGTCACCGACCATCAACAGCGTCGGCGTCGCGGCGGCGCGGAGTTCGGCCTCGAAATCGTGCAGCGACGGGCGCGCCGCCTGCACCCGGCGCAACGTGTGGGCGGCCCCGACGGCCGGGTGTTCGGCCAGGTGGTCGCGGAACTCGGCCCAGCCCTTGGGATCCTTGCGCAGGAGCTGGATGCGGTTCGGGCCGCGGCCCATGTCGTCGGCGGGCACGGCGCCGGCGGCTTCGATCCGGTCCGCCGCTGCCAGGGTCTCGGCGATGAAGGCGTCGCGGGTCGGGAGGTGCGCGCCGGACCCGCCGCTCGCCGCGACCAGGGCGGAGATCCGCCCGCCCAGCCGGAGCGCCAAGAGCAGGCCCATGTAGGCGCCCATGGAGAGCCCGACCACGTGGACGCGCTCGAGCTTCAGGTGGTCGATCACGGCGATGATGTCGGCGAGGCTGGTCTCCCAGCCGTAGGCGGCTTCGTCATGGGGCACGTCGGAGGGCGGGTAACCGCGGGCCGCCGTGACGATGCAACGATACCGCCGGGAGAACAACCGGACCTGGTGCTCCCAGGTGCGGGCGTCGCCGCCGAACTCGTGCAGGAACAGGAGCGGATGACCGTCGCCGGTTTCCTCGTAGTGGAGCTTGACGCCACCCGCGTCGACGAAGGCCATCCCGCGCTACCCCGCCAGCAACCCGGCGACCTTGTCCATGGATACCGGGTCGTCGTTGAGCAGGCGCTCGGCGACAGCGTCTTCCCAGCCCGTGTCGGCGGCATCGAAGGGATCGCGCGGCACCAGCCGGTGATCGACGACCAATCGCGACCACAACGCGCGCCGGGCATCGCCCCGCGCGGCAAAGGTCAGGGCGCCCTCCCAGGCGAGCAACACCGCCGTCGCCGTGTGATAGAGGGTGCTCGCCGCCTGCCGGTAATTGGCCTCGTTCTCCGTGTTGGCGCCGACCTCCTCGACAAACGCCGTCGCCTTGTCGACGAGGTCCCGCAACCGCGCCACGTAGGACGCCGGCAGGGTCCCGGCATCGTCGAGCCGGGCGCGCAGGCTCGCCCGGAAAGGTTCGTGGCAACTGTGCTTGCGGACGGCGCGGGCCAGCGCGTCGATGGCGACGACGTTGCCCGCGCCTTCCCAGATGGACCCGAGATGGGCGTCACGGACAAGGCGCGGATTGACGAACTCCTCGATATAGCCGATCCCGCCGCGCATCTCCAAGGCATCGCCGGTGACCGCACGCCCGTCGCGGGTGGCGCGGAACTTGAGCACCGGCGTCGCCATGCGCAACACCGCCGCGGCATCCTGACGGGCCGCCCCGCCGCCATACCCTTCCGATTTATCGAGCACGTCGGCGGTGAAGAACGAGAAGGACAGGGCCTGCTCGGCGGGCAGTTGAATCTTCAGCATCTGGCGCCGCGCCAGGGGTTTCTCGATCAGCGCGCTGCCGAACACGACGCGCCCCCGCAGGACGGCGGTCGCGTCGTGCACGGCGCGCCGCATCAGGGCCGTCGATTTCACGCCGTTCGACAGCCGCGACCAGTTGACCATCTCCAGCATCTGGTGGATGCCCCGGTCGAGATCGCCGACCGGATAGGCGAGCGCGCCATCGAGGATGACCTCGCCCGAGGCCATGGACCGGGTGCCCATCTTGTCCTTGAGGCGGACGATCCGGTAGGCGTTCTGACTACCGTCTTCCAGGTGGAACGGCATGATGAAGAGGCCCAGTCTCTTGGTTCCGTCCGGCGCGCCTTCGGGGCGGGCCAACAGCAGCGTGACCTCGGCGTCGGCGTTCGAGCAAAACCACTTCTCGCCGAATATGCGCCATTCGCCGTCGATCAGGCGGGCTTCCGTCGTGATCTTGCCGACATCCGAGCCGCCTTCCTTCTCGGTCATGTATTGGCCCGATTGGGTCAATTCATCCAGATCGGACGTCAACATGCCGGGCAGGAACCGCGCCTTCAAATCGTCGTCGCCGAACTTGCCCAGCGCGTGGGCGCCCGAATCGGTGACGTTGATCGGGCATCCGAGGCCGAACTCGGCTTGCTTGAAGAGATAGGTAAAGGCGTGCTTGGCGACGACCGGATAGGGTTCGGGCCAGCCGAAAATGCCGGCCCGGTGGCTCAACGCGTGAATGGCGAACTCGCCATAGGCGGCGGCTTCCAGTTCCCGGTAGGCCGGATGATACTCGATCCATTGCTGATCGCGGCCGAAACGATCGCGCTGGTGAAGGATCGGTGGGTGTCTGTCGGCCAGGTGCGCGGCCTCGTCCAGCTCGTTCGCGACCTTCCAGCCGAGGCGCGATAGATGCGGCCTAAGATGGGTCAGCAATTCGGCGTCGAGATAGATCGCCAGGATATCCTGCAGGGCCTGGTCGGCTTCGAAGAAATTCCAACCCCGTGTATCCGGCGCGACGGCGGGTGATCCTTCATTCCGATGTGAGCGCTCGTCTTGGTCCTTCACGTTCCCGAATTCCTTCATGCCAATCAGTTTAGGTCATGGGCGGTCACTGTATTGATCAAATCGGATTGACGGCGTGGCCGCCGTCGACGCTGAGGACGACGCCGCTCATGTAGGCGCCGGCGTCGGAGGCCAGCAGAAGCAGCGGCCCGTCCAGGTCCCGGGCCTCGCCGACGCGGCGCGCCGGGATGCGCTTGATCATCGCCTGCGCGGCCTCGCTCCTCAGGTACTCGCGGTTGATGTCGGTCTCAAAGTAACCGGGCGCCAGCGCGTTGACCCGGATGTCGTGGCGCGCCCACTCGACGGCCAGTGCCCGGGTCATCTGTGCGACGCCGGCCTTGGAGACGGCGTAGGCGGCGATCTCCTGGGAGACGCGGAGCGCCAGCAGCGAGGCGATGTTGATGATCGAGCCGGAGGTCCCGGCGGCGACCATGCGCTGCGCCGCCGCCTGGGCCACCGCCCAGACGCCGTTCAGGTTGGTGTCGATGACGTCGTCCCAATCCTCGCCGCTGAAATCGAGCGCCGGCCCGCGCCGCGCGATGCCGGCGTTGTTGACGACGATGCCCGCCGTGCCGGTCTCCGCTTCGATGGCGTCGAAGGCCGCCGCGATGCTGTCGCGGTCGGTCACGTCCATGGCGACCGCCGCCGCCTGGCCGCCGGCGGCGGCGATGCCGTCCACCGTCTCCGCCAGTTTCTCGGCCCGCCTGGCGGCGACGACGACGCGCGCACCGGCGCCGGCCAGGGTCTCGGCGAAATGCCGGCCGAGGCCGCCGGACGCCCCGGTCACCAGGGCGACGCGCCCGGTCAGGTCGAAACGCTCGTTCATCGCTCACATCTCCTTGGCGCGATCGCGCAGCACGAATTTCTGGATCTTGCCGGTCGAGGTCTTCGGCAGTTCGCCGAAGACGACCACCGTCGGCGCCTTGAAGTGCGCCATGTTGTCGCGGCAGAACCCGATGATCCCGTCGGCGTCGGCACCGTCGGCGCTGGGCTTCAGGGTGACGAAGGCGCAGGGAGTCTCGCCCCACTTGTCGTCGGGCTTGGCGACCACGGCGGCCTCCATGACGTCGGGGTGGCGGTACAGCGTCTCCTCGATCTCCAGCGACGACACGTTCTCGCCGCCGGTGATGATGATGTCCTTGGAGCGGTCCTTGATCTCGACGTAGCCGTCGGCGTGCAGGACGCCGAGGTCGCCGGTGTGGAACCAGCCTCCGGCGAAGGCGTCTGCGGACGCGCCGGGGTTCTTCAGGTAGCCCTTCATCACCGTGTTGGAGCGGATCATCAGCTCGCCGATGGTCTCGCCGTCGGCGGGCACCGATTGCATGGTTTCCGGGTCCATGACCGCCTGGTCGAAGAGCGTCTGATAGCGCACGCCCTGGCGCGCCATCCGCTCGGAGCGTCCATCCAGGTCGAGCGCGTCCCACTCGTCCTTCCAGGCGCAGAACGTCGTCGGCCCGTAGGTCTCCGTCAGGCCGTAGAGGTGGGTGACGTGGAAACCCAGCCGCTCCATGCCGGCGATCACCGCCGACGGCGGCGCCGCGCCGCCGGTGAACACCTCGACCGTTTGCGGGAACTGGACCTTCACGTCTTCCGGCGCGTGCACCAGCATGTTGAGGACGATGGGCGCGCCGCACATGTGGGTGACGCCATGCACCTCGATCATCGGGAAGATCAGCGCCGGATCGACTTGGCGCAGGCAGACGTGGGTACCGCCCACCGCGGTCACCGCCCAGGTGTAGCACCAGCCGTTGCAGTGGAACATAGGCAGCGTCCAGAGATAGACCGTGTGCCGGTTCAATTGCGAGACGGTGACGCCGCCCATGGCGTTGAGGAAGGCGCCGCGGTGATGGTAGACGACGCCCTTCGGGTTGCCGGTGGTGCCCGACGTGTAGTTGAGGCAGATCGCCTGCCATTCGTCGTCCGGCGGCGTGATCGGAAACTCCGGATCGCCTTCTTCCAGGAACGCCTCGTAGTCGGTCTCGCCCAAAAGCTCGCCGCCGTCGGCCAGCGGGTCGTCGATGTCGATGACGGTGATCTCGCGCCCCAGCGTCGCCAGCGCCTCCTTGATCACCGCAGAGAACTCCCTGTCGGTGAGCAAGACCTTGGCCTCGCCGTGCTCCAGGATAAAGGCGATGGTCGCGGCGTCGAGGCGGAAGTTGAGCGCGTTCAGCACCGCGCCGGCCATGGGCACGCCGTAATGCGCCTCCAGCATGGGCGGCGCGTTCGGCGACATCACCGAGACCGTGTCGCCGGGTCCGATGCCGCGGCCCTTCAAGGCCGAGGCCAGCCGCCGGCAGCGCCGGCCGAACTCGGCCCAGGTATAGCGTTGCTCGCCGTGGATGACGGCGGTCCGCTCAGCGTAGACCTGCTCGGCCCAGGCCAGGAACGACAGCGGCGTCAGCGCGACGTGGTTGGCCGCGTTCCGCCCGAGATCGCGCTCATAGATATTCCCGTCGGCCGCCACGCTTCCCTCCCTGATGACTTCTTCTCGCGGCTTTCGGCGCAATCGTTCCACAGAGACCGGACGGCGGCAAGATCAAGCGAAAGACCTGGCAATTCGATTTACAGGAAATGACACCGCATGCCGCTTTTCCTGAATCCGAGGAGATCGGAACGACTAATCCACATAGCTTATGAGGCGACACTATTTCGGAACAGATCGAACCCCAGAAAAATTACAGAAACTACGTAAACGGTTCCGCATATAAACCAGATCACCCTATCTGAAAAAGCTCCTGGACTAATAGTGGCACAGGCTCGCAGGAAAAGTGGTCGCACCACCAACACAGATACCAACGCCAGCATAACCAGGATGATACCAAAGGCGGAAATTCGCACCGCAAGCGAATTGCCCGCGATCGCATCACCGGCCAAAACGAATGGCAGTCCGAACACGTAAAACAATACCGCCAACATCGCGGTCAGTGTGGCAACGATAACAGCCTTGCGGATCCGGGTGACGGGTCGCGATCTCAGATCGTGCTCACCTTGATTCATATCTCGCTTCACCCCCTGTTATCACCATGCGGATGCCCTCGGACACCCGCTCGGGCATCTCGTAGGTGGCGCGGTCGATGACTTCGTCGGCGTCGAAGATGACTAGATCGGCGATCTTGCCGGGCGCGATGGCGCCGCGGTCGGTGAGCCCGAAGCACTGGGCCGGCAACTGGGTCAGCTTGCGGATCGCTTGGGCGAGATCGAACAGTTTCCGGTCGCGCGCGTAGTGGCCGAGGACGCGGGGGAAGGTGCCCCAGAGCCGCGGGTGCGGGTGCGCGTCCGACGGCATGCCGTCGGAGCCGACCATGCACAGGGGATGGGCGAGGATGCGCTCCAGGTCGTCGTCCGACATCTGGAAGTAAACCGCCTTGGCCGGGCTCAGCCGCCCGACGGCGGTCTCCATGTCGCAGTCCCATTCGGCCATGATCTCGGCGAGGTCGCGGTTGGCGAGGTCGGGGTGCGGCACCGATTCGGTAACCAGCACGCGCTCGGCGCGGGCCGCCATCTCGGGCATCAGGCCGGTGGAGCTGGCGGTGTAGGGGTAGGCGTCCATGAACACCCGCTGCCCGGCCTCGGCGGCGGCGTCGACGCGCGCCAGGGTGTCCACCGAGCGGCCCCAATTGTCGGGCCCGCAGCACTTGTGGTGCGAGATCAGCACCGGCACGCCGGCCTTGGCGCCGATCTCCAGGCTCTCCTCGACCGAGCGGACCACATGGTCGGCCTCGTCGCGCATGTGGGTGGCGTAGAGCCCGCCCCGGGCCGCCGCCACCGCCGCCAGTTCGATCAGCTCGGCGGTCGGCGCCGGCTTGCCCGTCGGATAGGCGAGACCCACGGAGAACCCGACGCAGCCCGCCGCCATGGCCTCTTCGAGGTGCGCCTTCATCGCCGCCATCTCGTCCTCGGTGGGTTGGCCGTGGGGTTCCTTCATGGCCGCGGCGCGGAGGTTCGAATGCCCCACCAATTTGACCACGTGGACGTCCGGCCCCGCCGCTTCCAGGGCGTCCGCGTAATCCGCGTAGGTTTTGAAGCGCCGGCCCTCGCTTTCGCCCAAGAACGTGAACGGCGGCTCGACCAGGTCGTCACGCGGGCCCAAGGGCGCCGGGCTGGCGCCGCAGTTGCCGATGACCACGGTGGTGACGCCCTGTGTCACCTTCGACGGGTGCGCGGGCTGGCGCAGCAGCGCCATGTCGTCGTGGGTGTGGGTGTCGATGAAGCCGGGCGCCACGGCGAGGCCGGCAGCATCCACCGTGTCCGCCGCCGCCCAATCACCGACGGCGCCGGCGGCGGCGATACACCCGTCCTTGACGGCGAGGTCCATGACCATGCCCGGCCGGCCGGAGCCGTCGAACACCCGGCCGCCCCGGATCAGCAGATCGCAGCGTTTGTCCATGCGTCCTCTCGACGACCAAACTAAGGAGGCCGGCTTTCCGGGGCAAGGCGCGGGCGGTATAATCCGCGACCCGAGGAGGAGACACCATGAGCGAGACCTTCACCGCCGCCTGCGTGCAAAACGACGCCGGCATCGATCCCGACGCGACGACGGCGCGGGCCGAGGAACTGATCCGCGAGGCCGCCGGCCGGGGCGCCGATTTGATCTGCACGCCGGAATTCTTCAGTTGCCTGGACACCCAGTTGGACGGCCTGGAGACGGCCCCGCATCCGGAGACCCAGCACCCCGCCCTGCCCCGCTTCCAGGCGCTGGCCGACGAGCTCGACGTCTGGCTGCTGCTGGGCTCGCTGGCGATCATCGGCGACGGCGACGACGAGCGGCTATGCAACCGCTCCTTCCTGATCGACGCGGCGGGACGCATCGTCCAGCGTTACGACAAGATCCACCTCTTCGACATCGATCTCGACAAGGACGAGGTCTACCGGGAATCGGCGCAATTCCAACCGGGCGTGGAAGCTGCGCTGGCGCCGACGCCCTGGGGGATGCTCGGCATGAGCGTCTGTTACGACCTCCGCTTCCCCTATCTCTACCGGGACCTGGCCCAGGCCGGCGCCAGCTTCCTGACGGTGCCCGCGGCGTTCACCAAGAAGACCGGCGAGGCGCACTGGCACGTGCTTCTTCGCGCGCGGGCCATCGAGACCGGGTGCTTCGTGATCGCGCCCTGCCAGTCCGGCGTGCACGGCATCGGCGCCACCTTCGGCCATTCGCTGATCGTCGATCCCTGGGGCGCCGTGCTCGCCGACGGCGGCGAGGACGAAGGCATCGTGCTGGCGGAGATCGACACGGCGCTGGTCGCCAAGGCGCGCCGGCGCATCCCCGCCCTCAAGCACGACCGCGACTACGCCGGACCGATGAGCCCCGTCGAGCTCGCCGCCGCCGGCGAATAGTCCATCGCCTAGCCGGCCCGTTTCGCGGCCGGCGCGCCGTGCGCGAGAACCCGGGCCGCGTAGGCCGCCAACTCTGCGACGCAGGCATCGATCTCCCGGCTCGCCGTGTCGAGCCGCAGCTCTGGCGCGTCCGGCTCCTCGTAAGGCGCCGAGACGCCGGTGAATTCCGGAATTTCGCCGGCCCGGGCGCGCGCGTAGAGGCCCTTCGGGTCGCGCCCCTCGCAGACCTCCAGTCCCGCGTCGACGAACACCTCGTGAAAATCCCAGCCGACGATGTCGCGGGCCGTTCGGCGGTGGACGCGGAGCGGAGAGATGAAGGTGGCGATGACCAGCACGCCGGTCTCGGCCATCAGCTTCGCCGTCTCGGCGGCGCGGCGGATGTTTTCGTCTCGGTCGTCGGGGCTGAACCCGAGGTCTCCGTTCAGGCCGTGGCGCAGGTTGTCGCCGTCGAGCGTGAAGACCTGCCAGCCCCGGTCGAACAAACGGCGTTCCAGGGCCATGGCGACGGTGGATTTTCCGGCGCCCGAGAGCCCGGTCAGCCACAGGACGCCGCCGCGGTGCCCGTTGGCGTCGGCGCGCTCCAAGCGGGTGACCGCGTGATCGACCGCGAAGACGTTGCTCGAGGCCGACCGGGCGGCCGGCTTTGCGCCTTCGGGTTGCGCCGGTTCAAGACGGGCCACCGGCGTGTGGATGCCGCATTCGGTTTTCGATGCGCCGCGCCAGCGGCCGGCGCGGACGCTTTCTCCATCCGCTGCCGGGGCCGTGCAGGGCCGACAGCCAACGGATAGGTATCCTTGTTCGCTCAAGGGATGGCGCGGCAGGCTGTGGTCGTCGAAGTACCGGTCGATCATCCGGGCGTCCCACCGCGCCAGCGGGTTGACCTTGATACGGCCGGCGTCGCGCTCGAAGAACGCCAGGCCCTCACGGCCGCCGCCGTGATAGCGCTTGCGGCCGGTGAACCAGGCGTCGAACTCCGCCAAGGCCCCATGCAGAGGCTCGACCTTGCGGATCCGGCAGCAGGCGTCGGCGTCGGACTTCCAGAGATCGCCGTTGGGGTCGCGCGCCGAAAGCGCCGCCGGATCGGGCTCGACCACGCGCACGTCGGTCAATCTCAGCCGCTCGATCAGCAGTTTGCGATAGGCCCGGGTTTCCTCGAAGTGCTTGCCCGTGTCGAGAAACACCACCGGCGTCGAGCGGTCGGCGAGCGCGATCATGTGCAGGAGTACCGCGGATTCGGGTCCGAACGCGGATACCGCGGCGATGCGTCCCGGGAACAGGTCACAGACCATGCCGCGAACGATTTCCTCGGCGGTGGCGCCCTGGAACAGGGCTTCCAAGCGGACTTCCTGATGCGTCTCAACGGTCTGGAGCTGGGTCATGGTCGGGTTTCCCACAGGTAATGCAGCGAAAGGAATTGGCATATTTAACCAATTTTTTTTGTTGTCAATTTTTATTTTATATAAATTTTTTGTAATTTATAAATATTATACATTAGAACGATGATAATTATAACCCGGCAGGCTCGCGGCGGGATCAAGCGAATGTGTCTTGGTCCGAAGCGCTCGGCGTTCCATTCTCTCGACGGTTCAGGCGCGCCCTCGGCGCCGCCTCCTTGCAATCACCAGGAACCGCATGATGTTTCCAACTCCCACCAACCTTCGCCGCGCATCGACCGGTCTGCTGGCCGGCGTGTTGGCGATCTTCATGGCGCTGAGCACCCCGCCCGCCGGCGCCGGCGCCGCCCCGGACACGGCGCAGACCGTCAACGACAACTGGACCCTCATGTTCGGCGATCCGGACGCCACGGCGGAAGCCGCCGAACGGCTCGCCAGGCGGGGGAACAAGGACGTCATTCCAACGGTCGTCCTGGCGCTTCGCTACGCGGATTCGAAGGCCGAGCCACTGATCGGGCTGTTCAAATCGCTGACCGGGCACACGCCGGAGGGATGGAACGAGGCGATGACGTGGCTCGAACGCCACCCCGAGATCAAACCGCACGAGAGCTACCGCGCGATCAAGCTGTTCCTGTTCGCCCGCATCGACCCCAAGTTCCTGCAGTTCCTGGGCGGCGAGCGGAGCAATCCGGAGAAGATGAAAATCCGCTTCGAGGAAGTGACCTGGGGGGCGTCAAGGTCGACGGCATCCCGTCACTGGACAACCCGAAACTGATCCCGGCCGACAAGGCCGAATACCTCGTCGATACCGACGAGGTATTCGGCGTCGCCATCAACGGCGATGTCCGCGCCTATCCACTACGCATCATGGGCTGGCACGAGATGTTCAACGAGGTCATCGGCGGCGTGCCGGTGGCGCTGGCCTATTGCACGCTCTGCGGCTCCGGAATCCTCTACGAGACCAAGGTCAAGGAATTCGAGAACCCGTTGATCATCGGCTCATCGGGCTTTCTCTACCGCTCCAACAAGCTGATGTTCGACCGCACCACGCTGAGCCTCTGGAATCAGTTCACCGGCAAGCCCGTCGCCGGCCCGCTGGTCGACAGCGGCATCGCGCTGAAGGTCCGGCCGGTGACCATCACCACCTGGGGCAAGTGGCGCGAGAAACATCCGAAGACTAAGGTGCTGAGCCTGGACACGGGGCATGATCGGGATTACGCGTCCGGCGCCGTCTATTCCGACTACTTCGCCAGCCCAGAGTTGATGTTCCCGGTCGCCGTCGACGACGAAACGGTCGTCAAACGCAAGGATTACGTCTTCGGATTACGCGCCGCCGGCGGTGCGCGCCTGGCCCCTCAAGGCCTTCGCCGGCGGCCAGGTCATCAACGACACCGTCGGCCTGAGCCAGGTGGTGTTGATCGGCGACGCCGCGACCCGCACGGTGCGTGCCTATTACCGCAACGACCAGACCTTCGAGAAGGGCGCCGGTGGCGCGCTCAAGGGTCCCGGCGGCGAGTGGCGGATCGGCGAGAACTTCCTGACCGGGCCGGACGGCACCAAGCTGCCGCGCGCGCCCGGCGGCATCTCCTATTGGTTCGCCTGGGAGAACTACCTCGGCAACCGCAGCACGCTCTACGGCCGGGCCAACTGACGCGGCCTAGCGGAGCACGAACGGGTCCGGCACCTCCGTCGCCGTCGACACCCAGACGGTCTTCGTCTGCAGATATTCGAAAATCGCGTCCTGGCCGCTTTCCCGGCCGAGGCCGGAACGCTTGTAACCGCCGAAGGGCGCGACGTAGCTGACCGCGCGGTAGGTATTGACCCACACGGTGCCGGCCTGAATGCGCTTCGGAATCTCCATGGCGCGGCGAATGCTCGAGGTCCAGACGCCGGACGCCAGGCCGTAGATCACGTCGTTCGCGATCTCCACGGCCTCGTCGTCGTCCTTGAAAGGAATGACCGAGAGCACCGGCCCGAACACCTCCTCCTGGGCGATCCGCATGCTGTTGTTGACGCCGGTGTAGATGGTCGGCTCGACGAACCAGCCGTCGCCGCATTCCGGCCGCTCGGCCTTGGTGCCGCCGAGCACGCATTCGGCGCCGTCGTCGCGGGCGACGTCCATGTAGCCGAGGATTTTCTCGTACTGCGGTATCGTCGTCACCGGTCCGACCTGGGTATCGGCCGACATGGGATCGCCCATTTGCGCCGTTTTCGCGAAGGCGACCAGCTTGTCGACGAACTCGTTGTGGATGGACTCCTGGACGAGAAGCCGGGATCCGGCGATGCAGGTCTGGCCGGTGGCCGCGAAAATACCGGAAATCGCGCCCTTCACCGCGTTCTCCATGTCGCAATCGGCGAACACAATGTTCGGTGACTTGCCGCCGAGCTCGAGACTCACCTTCTTCAGGCCGGCGGCGGCCGTCTGATAGACGTGGGCGCCGCTCTGCGCGCCGCCGGTGAAGGCAACCTTGGCGACGTCGTCGTGCGAGACCAGGGCCTCGCCGATCTCCGCGCCGTAGCCGGTGACCACGTTGAAGACGCCCCTCGGGATGCCGGCCTGCTCGACGAGGTCGGCGAAGGCCAAGGTCGAGGCCGAGGTGAATTCGGAGGGTTTGACGACCACCGTGTTGCCCGCCGCCAGCGCCGGCGCCAACTTCCAGGCCAACAACAGGATCGGCGAGTTCCACGGTGTGATCATCGCGACCACGCCGAGCGGCTCGTGGCGGGTGTAGGTGAAGGTGTCGGGTTTGTCGATGGGCAGGACGGCGCCCTCGATCTTGTCGGCGAGACCGCCGAAGTAATAGAACCACTGCGGGATGTAGCCCAACTGCATGCCCATCTCGGCCATCAACTTGCCGTTGTCCTGGACCTCGACCTCGGCCAGCCGCTGGGCGTTCTCGGCGATCAAATCGCCCAGCCTCCGGAGCAGGTGGCCGCGCTGCGTGGCGGTCAGCGCCGGCCAGTCGCCGGAGGTGAGCGCGCGCTTCGCCACGGCGACGGCGCGGTCGGCTTCCTCGGCGCCGCCGCGCGGCACCGTCGCCCAGGCCTTACCCGTATAGGGGTTCAGCGATTCGAAGGTTTCACCGCTGGCGGCGTCGACCCGTTCGCCGTCGATATACATCTGCAGTTTCTCGAGTTCGGCCATGGTTCCCTCCCTGGAAATTCGTTGGCTCGAGTCTTAGACGATCCCGGCGTCCCCCAGCAAGGCCTTGCGGAACCGGTCCTTGAGATAGGCGCCGTCCTTCGGCGGCAGCACGAACGGCAATGGCTCGGCCCGGACCTTGATCACGAAAACCGACGGGCCCGCGCCCTCCAGCATCTCTGGGATCGCCGCGTCGAGTTCCGCCTGCTCGCGCACCGTCGCGGTCACGGGAATTCCCGATGCAGCGGCGATACCGGCGATGTCGGCCTGGTGCGCCGTCGCCGTCGCCTGCATGCCGGTCTCGCCGTAGCGTTCGTTGTCGAAGACCGCGACGCTGAGGTTCTGCGGCGCCTGCACGGCGACCGTGGCCAGGCTGCCGAGGCTCATCAGCATGTCGGCGTCACCGGTGGCGCAAAGCACGCGGCGGTCCGGCTGCGCCAAGGCCAGGCCGAGCGCCAGCGGCACGGCGCCGCCCATGGCGCCCCAGAGCGGGAAGATCAGGTCGCGGTCGCCGGCGGCAGTGAAGTCCCAGTTGGTCGAGCCCAGGCCGGTCACCACCAGAAGGTCGCCGCCGCCGGCGTCGGCGATCTGCTGGGCGACGTCGCGGCGGTGCAGGGAGAAGCGCTCGGCCCGTGATGTATCGGTCATGGCGTCCTCACTCGGCGAAGGTTTTGACGGGCATCAGGCGCTGATGCAGCAACAGCGCGCCGGCCTGCATACCGACGAAGGCACGGTGCAGCAACGCCGTCGCCTGCCTGCCCACGTCGGCCGGATCGTCGACCGTCTCGACGGAAACGTCCATGGCCGTGAGCGACGGCTCGGTGCCCCGGCCCATGGCCATCTGCCAGGGATTGAACTCGTGCCACTGGCCACGCATGGTGATGAAGGTGGCCAGCGGGAACCGGCAGGTCTTCATCAGGCCGACCATGTTGATGCAATTGCCGACCCCTGAGGACTGCATGAGCAGGACGCCGCGCTGCCCGCCCAGCCAGGCACCGGCCATCATGGCGATGCCCTCTTCCTCTGTGGTCAGCGGCACGGCCCGCATGTCGTTGTCGGCGATGCACGCGTCGATCAGCTTGGCGTGGCCCGCGTCGGGCACGTAGGCGACCTGCTTCACGTCGGCCTCTTTCATGGCCGCATAGATGTCTTTCCACCAGTCCATGGTCTTTCCGTTTCCTCCCCCGGCCGCCGTCACCACGCGCGACGACACTGGTCACCTCCGCATAAAACACGCGCCGGACCGGCTGGGAAATTAAAAATTACGATGCTGTCATTCACGGACTGAAACGCCCCGTACCGGCGGGCCCGACGGGCCCGACAGGCCTGGCCTCAGGCGGCGTTGCCATCGACGGGTCCACGACCGTACGCAAAGGGATGCATTTTTGAAATTTCGCGTGGCATTCCAAGGCCTTGGCC
>JAPPPF010000141.1 GCA_028817665.1 Magnetovibrio sp.
AACCGGAGCCGATCCCCGAACCGGAGCCCGAACCCGAGCCCATTCCCGAACCGGCGCCCGAACCGGTGGCCATGCCCGAACCGGCACCGATGCCCGAGCCGGCGCCCATGCCGATGCCGGAACCGGCGCCGATGCCGCCGGCCATGGAGGCGATTCTCGAGCTGACGCCGGAGATGCTGGCCAGCGACATCATCTCGTCGCCGACCCAACAGGCCTCGACCGACGTGCTGTCGGAGTTGGCCGCCGCGATCCTCGACCGCCGCGACCTGGCGGTGGACGCGGCGCGCACGGACTTGGCCCTCGAGGGGATCGTCCGCGAGATGCTGAAGCCGATTCTCCGCGAGTGGCTCGACCGCAACCTGCCGTACCTCATCGAGCGGCTGGTCAAGCGCGAGATCGACCTGATGATCAACCGCGCGGAACGGCTCGACGAATAGCGCCCCCTTAGCGCTCCCGAAACCTCACCCGCCTTGCTTCCGCCCGCCTTGGGCGGTAGAACCAACGCCGTTTTCAACGCGCCGGACCGAACCGCTCCGCGGAGGATGACGACCATGCTGGAAAAGACCTACCAGCCGAAAGACGTCGAGGAACGCCACTACGCCGAATGGGAGGAGAGCGGCGCCTTCGAGTGCGGCCTCAGCGCCAAGGCCGCGGGACGCGGCGACAAGGCGAACGCCGATCCCTATACCATCGTGATCCCGCCGCCGAACGTCACCGGCAGCCTGCACATGGGGCACGCGCTCAACAACACGCTGCAGGACATCCTGATCCGATACCAGCGGATGAAGGGCCGCGACGCGCTGTGGCAGCCCGGCACCGACCACGCCGGCATCGCGACACAGATGGTGGTCGAGCGGATGCTCGCCGAGGACGGCGAGACCCGCCACGACTACGGCCGCGACAAGTTCATCGACAAGGTCTGGGAATGGAAGGCCGAGTCGGGCGGCACCATCACCCGCCAGCTGCGCCGCCTGGGCGCGTCGTGCGACTGGTCGCGCGAGCGCTTCACCATGGACGAGGGCCTGTCGCTGGCCGTCCGCAAGGTGTTCGTCGACCTCTACAAGCAGGGCCTCATCTACCGCGACAAACGCCTCGTCAACTGGGACCCGAAGCTGCACACGGCGATCTCCGATCTCGAGGTCGAGCAGCGCGAGCTGACCGGCAAGCTCTGGTACTTCAAGTATCCCATCGAGGACCGCGACGGCGAGTTCCTGACCGTCGCGACGACCCGTCCCGAGACCATGCTCGGCGACGTCGCGGTGGCCGTGCACCCGGACGACGAGCGCTACAAGGACCTGGTCGGCAAGAACTGCATCCTGCCGATCGTCGGCCGCAAGCTGGTGATCGTCGCCGACGAGTACGCCGACCCGGAAAAGGGTTCCGGCGCCGTGAAGATGACGCCGGCGCACGACTTCAACGACTTCGAGGTCGGCCGCCGCCACAACCTGAAGCTGGTCAACATCTTCGACGAGAACGCCAACCTCAACGACAACGTCCCCGACCACTACAAGGGCCTCGACCGGTTCGAGGCGCGCGACAAGGTGGTCGCCGAGATCGAGAGCCTGGGGCTGCTCGAGAAGATCGAGGACAACGAGATGACGGTGCCCTACGGCGACCGCTCCGGCGTCGTCATCGAGCCCTGGCTGATGGATCAATGGTTCGTCGACGCGGCGCGCCTGGCCGGACCGGCGATCACCGCGGTTGAGCAGGGCGAGACCAAGTTCGTGCCGCAGCAGTGGGAGAACACCTACTACGAGTGGATGCGCAACATCCAGCCCTGGTGCGTGTCGCGCCAGATCTGGTGGGGCCATCAGATTCCCGCCTGGTTCGGCCCGGACGGCGAGATCTTCGTCGAAATGACGGAAGAGGAGGCCCGCGCCGCGGCCCGCGACGTCTACGGCCGGGAGGTCGAGCTGACCCAGGACCCGGACGTCCTCGACACCTGGTTCTCCTCGGCGCTGTGGCCGTTCTCGACGCTCGGCTGGCCCGACGCGACGCCCGAGGTCGAGCGCTACTACCAGACCGACGTGCTGATCACCGGCTTCGACATCATCTTCTTCTGGGTCGCCCGGATGATGATGATGGGCATCCACTTCATGGGCGAGGTGCCGTTCCGCACGGTCTACATCCACGCCCTGGTGCGCGACGAGCAGGGCCAGAAGATGTCGAAGTCGAAGGGCAACGTCATCGATCCCCTGGAACTGATCGAGACCTACGGCGCCGACGCGCTCCGCTTCACGCTGACCGCCTTCGCCGCCCAGGGCCGCGACGTGCGCCTGTCGGAAAGCCGCGTCGAGGGCTACCGCAACTTCTGCAACAAGCTCTGGAACGCCGCCCGGTTCTGCTAGATGAACGAATGCCGCACCGACCCCGCCTTCGATCCCGCCGGGGTCGAGCAGACGGTCAACAAGTGGATCGTCGGCAAGGTCATCGAGGCCGAGCGCGAGGTTTCCGCCGCGATCGACGCCTACAAGTTCAACGAGGCCGCCGGCGCCGCCTATCAGTTCGTCTGGGGCACCTACTGCGACTGGTACCTGGAGTTCATCAAGCCGATTCTGCAGGCCGATGGCGACAGCGCCGCGAAGACCGAGACCCGCGCCGCCGCCGCCTGGGCCCTCGACCAGATCCTGCACCTCCTGCATCCGATCATGCCGTTCATCACCGAGGAACTGTGGGAGAAGACCACCGAGACCCGCGAGGGCGCGCTGATCGCGTCTGAATGGCCGGCGCTCCCCGACAGCCTGATCGACGCCGCCGCCAACGCCGAAATGGACTGGACCGTGCGGCTGATCTCGGAGATCCGCAGCCTGCGCTCGGAAATGAACGTGCCGCCGAAGGCCGAGGTGCCGGTCGGCATCGCCAACGCCGGCGCCGCGGCGCGGAAGGCGGCGGGGGGCCAGGACGCCCTGATCAAGCGCCTGGCCCGGCTCAGCGAAATCACCGCCGTCGACGCCGATGCCGCGGCCGACGCCGCCAAGGGAGCGATCCAGTTCGTCCTCGACGAGGCGACCGTGTTCGTCAACGTCGCCGATTTCATCGACCTGGACGCCGAGAAGGCGCGGCTCGAGAAGGAAATGGCGAAGCAGCGGAGTGAGATCGAGCGCTTCGAGAAGAAGCTGGCGAACGAGAAGTTCGTCGCCAACGCGCCCGACGCCGTGGTCGAGGCGGAACGCGAGAAGCTCGCCGAGGCCGAGGCCGCCAGCGCCAAGCTGGCCGAAGCCCGCGACCGGCTTTCCGCCGTCGGCTGAGCGAATTCGGCCGCCGCTAACCGCCCGTTAACCCTGTTTCGCGCTATAATGGCCGGATGTCGACGGCCACCAACGACGATTTCGAGGTTCCGGTCCTCTCCGATCACCCGACGCCCGACGAGCGCGCCGAGTACGTGATCCTGCGCCTCGAGCAGTTCATCCGCGACGGCCGCACCCTCGACGAGGGCATGTCCTTCAAGAAGTGGCAGGCCATGGCGAAGACCGAGATCGCCATCGCCATCGCCGAGGCCGAGAACAGCCAGGACCACGACGAGATCAACTCTCGCCGGGTCCTGTTCATCGCCGCCGCGGCGATGATCACCATTGGCTTCTGGGGCACCGCGGTCAGCCTGCACGACGTTGGACGCCTGGCGGCGGGGATCGTCTGTTTCGTCGCCGGACTGACGCTGATCCTGGTGGCCGGCGGCTGGCGTTACCGGAAGTGGGACAACCGGCGGAAATCGAAGGAGCGGCGCCGGCGCCTGGCCCGCATCGAGAACCTGAACAAGCGGATCAAGCGGCTCGAGAACGACCTCGAGAAGGAAGAGGAAACGCTGGAGGAAATGCTCCGCAAGCGGCGGCTTTTGACCGGCGGCTAGGACCTGATCTCGATCAACTCAGCGTGTTTTCGAACCTCGTATGATATATACAGAGGAGTCCATTGATACGGCGCCCGGCGCCGGGGAGACGCCCATGGCCAATGACGTTCAGAAATCGGTCGACGGCGGCAAGGCCCAACCGGCCGCCGGCGAGCCCGCGCGGAAGTCGAACGGCGGCGGCGCCGCGCGCCATCACCTGGCGGAGATGAAGCACGATCCGGGCGCCATCCGCGAGCTCTTCCGCGAGGGCAAGTATCCCTACAAGAAGAAGATGCCGCGCGAGGTCTACGAGGCGCACAAGCAGGAGCTTCAGGTCGAGCTGCTTAAGGCCCAGCGATGGGTGAAGGAGCAGGGCCTGCGGGTGATCATGCTGTTCGAGGGCCGCGACGCGGCCGGCAAGGGCGGCACGATCAAGCGGTTCATGGAGCACATGAACCCGCGGAGCGCGCGGGTCGTCGCCCTCGACAAGCCGACCGAGAGCGAACAGGGCCAATGGTACTTCCAGCGCTACATCACGCAGTTTCCGACGGCCGGCGAGATCGTCATGTTCGACCGCTCCTGGTACAACCGTGCCGGGGTCGAGCGGGTCATGGGATTCTGCACGTCCGCGGACTACCTGGAGTTCATGCGCCAGGCGCCGGAGCTCGAGCGGATGCTCGTCAACAGCGGCATCGTGTTGTTCAAGTACTGGTTCTCGGTGACTCGCGACGAACAGGGCAAGCGCTTCAAGGCGCGCGAGAAGGACCTGCTCAAGCAGTGGAAGCTGAGCGCCATCGATCGTGAATCCCGTCACAAATGGGACGACTACACGGAAGCCAAGGAGGCCATGTTCTTCTACACGGACACGGCCGACGCGCCGTGGACGGTGATCAAGTCGAACGACAAGAAACGGGCCCGCATCAACTGCATGCAGCATTTCCTCCACTCGCTCGACTATCCGAACAAGGATGAACGCGTCGTCGGCACGCCCGATCCGTTGATCGTCGGCGCCGCCGACACGGTGATCCACCGCGACCGCCATATCCTGGCGCCGTCGCTGCATCCCGAACTGAAGAAGGCCGCGAAGGGCGGGTCGG
>JAPPPF010000178.1 GCA_028817665.1 Magnetovibrio sp.
CCCCAGGCCGTGAACCCGGACCGCGAGGCGAGGATCGGAATCCCCATCTGCACCGTCTTGATCACCATCTCCGACGTCAGCCGGCCGGTGGTGTAGAAGATCTTGTCGGCGCCATCGAGACCGTTCAGGAACATGTAGCCGGCGATCTTGTCGACGGCGTTGTGACGGCCGACGTCCTCCATGTAGAGGAGCACGCGGTCCTCCTGGCAGAGCACGCAGCCGTGGATCGCGCCGGCTTCCAGGTAGAGGCTGGGGGCTGTGTTGATCTTCTTCATCAGGGCGTAGAGCCAGGACGTGCGGACCTCGGCGTCCGGCGCCAGCTCGGCGCCCTCGAAGCTTTCCATGACGTCGCCGAAGACGGTGCCCTGGGCGCAGCCCGAGGTGAGCGTCTTCTTCTTCAGCTTGTCCTCGAAATCAGTCTCCGTGGCGGTCCGGACGACGACGGTCTCGATCTCCTCGTCGTAATCGATGCCGACGATCTCATCGTCGGGGCCCAGCATGTTCTGATTCACAAGGTATCCGACGGCCAGGTAATCCGGATAGTCGCAGATGGTCATCATGGTGACGATCTCGCGGGCGTTCAGGAACAGCGTCAGCGGCCGCTCCACGGTGACCGACGTGGTCACCGCTTTGCCGGCGTGATCGACGCCATCGACGCGCTCGGTGAGGCGCGGGTCGGTGGGGTCGGGCGCGACCAGGAACTCACTCTTGCCGTTCATCGTCTCCCTCGCGGGCCGCCCGAGCGGCGGCCGGCCAAATTCGTCGTTACGCTTATATAGGGCGCGCCATGATGTCGGGCTAGGTTTATCGACGCAAGGGATGTCGTTTGCCAAACCAGCGGGCCTGTGCTTGAAATCCGGTCTCTGAACACGGTGGAAACAATCGGAACGCACCTGGATGAATGATTTCGGTGATGCCTTCTGGGCGGCCTTTCAATTGGTCGTCAGCCTGGACGCGGACCTGACCGAAATCGTCGGCCTGTCATTGCAGGTGAGCCTCACCGCCGTGTTCATCGCCGCGTTGATCGGCCTGCCGCTGGGCGCCGCGGTGGCGCTGTTCCGGTTCCCCGGCCGCATGGCCGTCGTCGTCATCCTCAACGCCTTCATGGGCCTCCCGCCGGTGGTCGTCGGGCTGGTGGTGTATCTGCTGCTGAGCCGCGCCGGGCCGTTCGGCGTGCTCGGCCTGCTGTTCACGCCGACGGCGATGATCATCGCCCAGGTGATCCTGATCACCCCGATCATCGCGGCCCTGACCCGCCAAGTGATCGAGGACCTGTGGAGCGAATACGAGGAACAGCTGCGGTCGCTCGGCGCCGGGCCGGCGCGCGCCTTGACGGCGCTTTTGTGGGACGGCCGGTTCTCGTTGGTTACCGCCGTGCTCGCCGGGTTCGGCCGCGCCAGTGCCGAGGTCGGCGCGGTAATGATCGTCGGCGGCAACATCGATCACGTCAGCCGGGTGATGACCACGGCGATCGCGCTCGAAGTCTCGAAGGGCGATCTGGCGTTGGCCCTCGGCCTCGGATTGATCCTTCTGGTGTTGTCGACGGGGATCAACGGCGCCGCGTTCCTGATCAAGGAGATGGCGCTGAAGCGCCATGCCTGAGGTGCGGCCATGACCGAAGCAATTCTTCCCCTGGCCCTCGAAAACGTATCGCTCGAGATCGGCGGCGTGCGGTTGATCAAGGACATCCAATGCCGTTTCGAAGCCGGTCCGCGCAGCGTCGTCATCGGCCCCAACGGAGCCGGCAAGAGCCTGTTCCTGAGGCTTTGTCACGGCTTGATCGCACCGACCTCGGGCGCCGGCCGCTGGCAGGGCCCGGCCGGCGCCGCGCAGCCGGGCGCCGCCCAGGCCATGGTATTCCAGCGGCCGGTGATGCTACGCCGGTCGGTCGCCGCGAACGTCGACTACGCGCTCAAGCTGAAGGGCCACGCGCGGGCCGAACGGGCCGAGATCATTGACGAGGCGCTGGCGCGCTGCGGGCTCCGCCGCCTCAGGGACCAGCCGGCCCGCGTGCTGTCCTTCGGCGAGCAACAGAAATTGGCCCTGGCCCGGGCCTGGGCGCTGCGCCCGCAGGTGCTGTTCCTCGACGAGCCGACGGCGAGCCTGGACCCGGCCGCGACCCACGCGGTCGAGGAGATCGTCCAGGCCATTCACGACGCCGGCACCCGGATCATCATGACCACCCACGATCTCGGCCAGGCGCGGCGCTTGAGCGACGAGGTCCTGTTCCTGCATCGCGGCCGGTTGCTCGAACACGCCGAGGCCGGCGCCTTCTTCGAAAATCCGAAAAACGATTTGGCCCAGGCCTTCGTGCGGGGCGAGCTTCTATGGTGGCGCTACGGCCGTGACAACCGGCGCGCCGAGGCCGATCCAACCGCGGAAGACCTGGATTGAGCGAGCTTCCCGCGTCGCCAAGGCGGCATCCGCGTTGACTCGCTAAGTCGGCGATATCATAACCGCCCCATGGCACCAGCCGAACGAAAGCAAGACCACGGAAGACCGATCGGAATGAACAGAAACCTGGGCACGGCCTTAACCTTGGCGCTGATGATCGCCAGCGCCGCCGCGGCCGCCGGCGAACGCTTCATCACGGTCGCATCGACGACCTCAACCCGCAACTCCGGCCTCTACGACTATCTCCTGCCCAAGTTCCAGGCCGCGACCGGCATCGCGGTGCGGGTCGTCGCGGTCGGCACCGGTCAGGCGATCCGCCTCGCCCGCAACGGCGACGCCGACGTGTTGCTGGTCCACCATCGCACGTCCGAAGAGCAGTTCGTCGCCGACGGCCACGGCGTCGAGCGCTTCGATGTCATGTACAACGACTTCGTCTTGGTCGGTCCGAAAACCGACCCCGCCGGGGTCAAGGGCGGCGGCGACGCGGCAGCGGCCCTGAAAACCATCGCCGCGTCGAAAAGTCCGTTCGCGTCGCGCGGGGACGACAGCGGCACCCACAAGAAGGAACTCGGCCTGTGGCGCACCGCCGGGGTCGACATCGCGGCCGAGAGCGGCACCTGGTACCGGGAAACGGGATCGGGCATGGGCGCCACCTTGAACACCGCGTCGGCGATGAACGCCTACGCACTCACCGATCGCGGCACCTGGCTGAAGTTCGCCAACAAGGCGGATCTCGGCATTCTGGTCGAAGGCGACAAGCGGCTGTTCAACCCCTACGGCGCGATCCTCGTCAATCCGGCCAAGCACCCTCACGTCAAGGCGAAGGACGGTCGGATATTCATCGACTGGCTGATCTCGAAGGACGGTCAGAGGCTGATCGGCTCGTATCAACTGAAGGGCCAGCAGGCGTTCTTTCCGAACGCCAAGGCGATGAACTGAGGGTCACGCCCCCTCGACGACGATCATGTTGCCCTTCGACGCGCTCTGGCGGAGTGCCTTCGGCGCGGCGTAGATCTCGGAATCGTGCCAGGCCTTGGCGCTGGCGACATCGGGAAAGCGGAGCACCACGCAGCGCGGCCACGGCCAATCGCCTTCCAAGACTTCCTGATCGCCGCCGCGCACGACGAACTCGCCGCCGAAGGCGTCTAGCGTCGGCGGCACCTGCCCTTTGTAGACTTCGTAGGCATCGGGGTCGGTGACCTCGACTTGAACGATCACGTAAGCGGCCATGGCGTTGCTCCTTTTCTCCGCATCCGTACTCGGTCAATCGATAGCCGCGAACGGCGCGGCGCTCAAGCGGCGTCGCGGTCGGCGGCGAACAGGCGCGCCATGGCCGCGTCGCCCTGGGCGAGCCGGCGCGCCATGAAGGCGCGGGTCCGAACCTGGCCCTCGCCTTCGTCGCCGCACCAGACGGCCAGGGTCGCCAGGAACACGCCGGTGAGGCCGATCTCCTCGACCTGGCGCCGCCGGCCGGCGGCGCGCAGCCCGGCGGCGTCGCGCCACAACTGCACGTGGCTGGACAAACTGAACACCAGCGGTGACCAGTGATGGACGTGCGGCAGGTGAAACTTGCTCCGCAGCATGCCGATGCTGGCCCGGCGTTCGGCCGCCAGCGCCGCGAACCAGCGCCACAGGATGAATTCGAGCCGCGTCTTGACCGGCTGGGCGGCGACCTTCTTCGGCAGCGGCGCCAGCATGGCGGCTTGCGCCATCACGAACCAGCGGTCGGCGATGGCGTTGGTGTCGGCGTAGACGGCGTGAACCTCGGCCAGGGTCATCCCGGCTTCCTCGGCGACGTCTCCCAGGGACAAATCATACCAGGGCACGTCCGCGGCCCGGCGCAGCGCCGCCTCCAGAATGGCCGTTTCCGGCGCAGCGGTGCGGCGCTTGCCGCGTTTCGGTGGTTTTTTCGGACTCGCCGCCATCCCCTCCGACCTTCCAGGCATCGGGCCACGACCCGGCCGCCAATCCCAAGGATACCGCGCCTTCGGTGCCTCGGCCAAGTCACTGGCGCGTGTATCGGCAACGGGTGAATATTTCGAAATATGACAAAAATTTTCGTTTTTTTACATTTTTTTTCGAAAAGTGACAGCGATCACAGTTTTCGATGTTCGTATTCACTATTACAGCCGGGCCAATGCGGACCGACGTCCGCGCGGACGGAAATTTTCACCGGCGTCATCGACGCCGATGGGGACCAGAGACAAAGGGGAAAGCACGATGTTGACGATGACGATGAAAACCATGGAACGCTATCAATCCTGGCGGAGCCGCCGGAAGGCCGAGCAACGGCTGCGCGGGCTCAGCGACCGCACCTTGCAGGATATCGGCCTCAGGCGCGCCTCGATCGGCGCCAAGGTGACGGAAATCTACGCCGGCGGGAGCCGGGCCGATGCCCGTTATTGACGCCGCTGGCGCGCGCCTGGCCTATACGGAATGCGGCGCCGGCGAACCGGTGCTGGCGCTCCACTCCTCGGCCAGTTCGAGCTGCCAGTGGAAAGCCCTCGGCCAGGCCGCGCGCGGCAACTT
>JAPPPF010000192.1 GCA_028817665.1 Magnetovibrio sp.
GCGGTGAGTAGCTTGTTCACCGTCCGGGTCGCCAACGGTCATGAAATGATGCCGAGCGTCATCGGCACCGGCTGCATGCTGACGCCGGTCGTCGCCGCCTTCCTGGCGGTCGGCGAGGCGCCGCTGGCGGCCACCGTCGCGGCGCTGGTGGTGATGGGGATCGCCGGCGAGATCGCGGCGGAGGGGGCGGCCGGCCCCGGCACCATGAAGCCGCGGCTGATCGACGCGCTCTATTCCCTCGACGGAGAAACCATCGCCCAGCGCGCGCGGCTCGGCTAGGGGGGGCGCCTAGAAGTCCAGCGAGATATCGCGATGGATCGACTGGCAGGTGGCGACGACTTCCGCCTGTTCCTCGCTCAGCCGTTCCTGCAACCGGAGGCCGATGGTGTCGCGGATGGCGATGTCGTAGGTGGCCAGACCGCCGGCGAGGTTTTCCGCCGCCTTGGTCCGCCAGGCCATGTCTTCGGCGAAGAGCTTCATCGCCGCGATCTGTTCCTTGGCGGCGCGCTCGCGCTTCGGCTTGTCGCCCTTCATCAGGCGCCGCGCCTTCGACAGGCGCGACTTGATCTTGCGCGTCCCGGCGACCTTGCCGACGGCGTTCTCCACCGCCTTGATCTTCTCCATGGCCTCGGGGCCGGGGGCCTTGGCGATGACCTCGGCGAGCCCCTTGATGTCGGCCTCCAGGGCCTTCAGGGCGCCGGTGTGGGCGATCACCTTGCGCAGCGTCGGGATCGGGTCGTAGGCGTCGTCGACGGACCGGTGATACTTGCGCCGCGCCTGCTTCTCGTCCTTGCGCAGTTTCAGGTAGGTCTTGCGGGCCTCGTCCCAGCCGTCCGGAATCCGCGCCTTGAAGGCTTCCTTCTGCTCGTTCAGGGCGGCGACCTCGGCGTCGATCTTCTGGCGCCGCTGCTCGGCGTCGGCGCGGTCGTCCGGAATTTGCTGGCGATCCTTGGTCAGCTTCGCCAACTTGCGGTCGATGGCGCCGGTCTCGACCCTAAGGTCCCGCATCTCGCGGTGCATGGGCTGGTAGCCCGGAATGAACGCGGTGACGGCGCCTTCCGCCTTGCGCACCGTGTCGACCAATCCGAAGGTCGCCGAGGCGGCGGCGAAGCCCTCCGTCAGGGTTTGCTGATAGTTCTTCGGCAGATAGCTGATATCGAGTTTCTTGGCCGTCTCGATACTGGCGCGAAGCGCGTCGCCACGGCGGTCGTACTCGGCGAACAGGTAAACATCGAGACAGGCCTGCAGGCGCGGGTTCTTCGGCGGCGGCGCCGTCTCGGACGTCAGGTACACCTTGTTCGGCAGGTAATTCACCAGCCCCGGGAAGAAGCCGACGATAGCGAGGCCCAAGAGCTGCAGCAAGATGAACGGCACCACGCCCTTGTACATCTGGATGGTCTTGACGATGGGCGGCGCGACGCCACGCAGATAGAACAGCGCGAAACCGAACGGCGGGGTCAGGAACGAGGTCTGCATGTTGACGCCGATCATCACGCCGAGCCACACGGCGGTGACGTTGGCGGTCGGGTCGGCGAGCAGGATCGGCGCGATGATCGGCACGACCACGACGGCGATCTCGATGAAGTCGAGGAAGAAGCCCAACAGGAAGATCACCGTCATGACGACGACGAACTTCGAGATGAAGCCGCCGGGCAGGCCGCTGAGGAAATCGCGCACCAGTTCCTCGCCGCCGAAGGCGCGGAAGGCGGCCGTCAGCATGGCCGCGCCGAGCAGGATGATGAACACCAGCGAGGTCGTTTTCGCGGTCTCGATCATCACGCCGTTCAGGGTGTCGTCGAGCTTATAAGTACGCCAGCCGCTCCAGGCGACGGCGAACATGAAGACCAGCGAGGCGACGCTGGCCAGGGCGATGACGACGAGATCGCCGCTATCGTGGGTGGCCTTGATGTTGATGTCGTAGAGGTTGAGCAGGACGGTCAGCGCGGCGACCGAGGCGACCGCCAGGATGGCCGGCGTGAACGCGCCTTTCTTGCCTTCCATGAGCCGGTAGCCGGCCATGATCATGGCGCCGATGGCGCCGATGGCGCCGGCCTGATTGACCGTCGCGATGCCCAGGATGATGGAGCCGAGGACGACGAAGATCAGCGTCAGCGGCGGCATCAGGACGACCAGGACGCGGAGCGCGAACTTCATGTCCATCTTGCCTTCGAAGGGCGCCGGCGGCGCCATCTTCGGGCGGATCAGCGCCAGCACCAGGATATAGAGAATGTAAAGCCCGACCAGCACGAGCCCCGGCAGGAAGGCGCCGAGGAACATGTCGCCGGCGCTGGTCGAGGTGAGGTCGAACTCCGTCGGCAGGGTGGAGCTGCCGGTACCGGCCTTGTAGTCGGCGGTGCGGATGGCGCTGCCCTGGTCGGTGGCGTTGGACAACTGGTCGGCCAGGATGATCAGCACGATCGACGGCGGGATGATCTGGCCCAGCGTTCCGGACGCGCTGATGGTGCCGGTCGCCAGGGAGTGGGAATAGTTGGCCCGCAGCATCACCGGCAGCGAGATCAGGCCCATGGCGATGACCGTGGCGCCGACGATGCCGGTGGTCGCCGCCAGCAGCGCACCGACGACGACGACGGAGATGCCGACGCCGCCCGGGATCGGCCCGAACAGCTGGCCCATGGTGACCAACAGATCCTCGGCGATCTTCGAGCGCTCGAGCATGATGCCCATGAAGATGAACAGCGGGATCGCGATCAGCGTATCTCGTTCGGCCTCCCAATAGATGCCGCGGAGGTTGGTGACCCCGGCGTTCAACCATTGGATCGGATCGCCGTGGGCGAAGTAGGCCTCGACCCGTCCGTCGAACAGGTACCCGGCGAGCGCCGCCAGCGCGATGGTGATGATCGCCGAACCCGGAAGGGCGAAGGCGACCGGATAGCCGGCGCCCAAGGCGACGACCATCAGGACGATCAAGACGAGGAGAAAAAACAGTTCCATGATCGATTGCTTTCCCGGGCCCTAGACGTTGGCGTGTTCGGTCATGTCGGGGTGGTAACCCGGTTCCCGCATCAGCACGGCGACGCTGCTGAGGAAGTAGCTGGCGAACTGCACCATCATGGCCACGCCGAACACCAGCAGGAACGCCGCCAACCAGTATTTCACGTACAGACCGTAACCGGCCTGGGTCACTTCGAAAGTCAGGAGCGGACCGTTGATGACGCTGAACTTGCCCCACATGCCCTGGGTGAGGATGACCCAGCAGAGCGGGATTCCGAGGAGCAGCGAGCCGAGCATGTTGGTCCAGGCCTTGCCGCGCTCGGTGAAGCCCGCGTAGAGGATGTCGACCCGCACGTGGCCCTCTTGAACCAGCGTATAGGGGCTGGCGAAGAGGAACAGCGCGCCGTACCAGAAGCGCACCAGATCGGCCATGAAGGCCTGTTCGTAGGAGAACACGAAGCGCGCGATGACGATCTGGATTTCGGCGATGACGATCAAGAGCGCCAACCAGGTGAAGCCGATGGACTTGCGGAAATAAGCGATGACGAAGGACAGCGCGATGAGCGGATAGTGAACCATCTCGCCGCGGAACTTGGAGCGACCGAGGTCGCTCGCCATCTGCTTGCCGACGGTACCGACGAGCATGTCCTCGACCCGCAGGAACGAAATCACCATGTCGACGACGCCGATCAGCAAGACCGCCCAGAAACAACCGCGGATGAAATAGGCGGTGAGGTCGGACAGGGTGTCGGCATCGTCGTGCATGCAACGGTCCGGCGTGCGCAGGACCAAGAGGACGACCACGGCGAGAGACCCCGCGTACAGCCCGAATTGGGTCCAGGCGAGCCCCGCGGCGCCGGCGTCCAACGGTTTGCTCAGCGCCTCGGTCCCGAACAGACCCAAGTGCGCGAACAGGACCGGCACGCTGGGCCAGTCGAACCAGAAATTCAGAAAATTATTGATCAGGAAGACGCCGACCCACGCGGTCATGAGGTATCCGACGATCCGCGACACCGGCACCAACGGGCTGCCCGAGGACGCGGCCGTGACGTTGACCTTCGGCGCCTCGGCTGGGGCTTCGGTGGACTGATGGGGGTCTACTGACATGGCTATCCCCTGGTGGCCGGCGGGAGGGCGGGCGTTATCCAATAGGCCGTCAAAACGTGAGAAGCGGAGCCCGGTCGGGCTCCGCTTTCACTATGACGTTCGTACGATCCTGATTTACAGACCGAGGGCGCGGTTGCGTTGCGCCAGGAAGGCTTGGTCCGAAATCTTCGACCAGCCGCCGAGGTCCTTACGGGCCGCGGTGAAGCTGTCGTCGATCCGCTTGGCGAGCGCGCTGTGGGCACGGACACCGGCGAAAACCTCTTCGGCGGCTTCCGCGAAGCTGTCGTAGACGTCGTCGTTGAACTGACGCAGCTTGACGCCCTGTTCGGTGATCAGCTTGGTCAGCGCCGAACCCGACTTCATGTTGTACTCGGCCATCATCATGTCGTTTTCCATGCCGGCGGCGCCTTCCACGATCGCCTTGTCGGAATTCGACAGCGAGTCCCACCACTTCTTGTTCATGCCCAAGGCGAGCATCGAGCCCGGCTCATGCATGCCCGGATAGTAGTAGTACTTGGCGGCTTCGTAGAACTTCATGAAGCTGTCGTTCCAGGGGCCGACCCACTCGGTCGCGTCGATCGCGCCGGAGACCAGGTTCTCGTAGATCTGGCCGCCCGGGATGGAAACCGGCGAGGCGCCGAGTTTCGCCATGACGTCGCCACCGAGGCCCGGAATACGCATCTTCAGGCCCTTGAGGTCGTCGGCGGAGTTGATCTCCTTGTTGAACCAACCGCCCATCTGGCAGCCGGTGTTGCCGGCCATGACGCACTTGAGGCCGAACTCGGCCGCCAACTCGTCCCACAGCTCCTGGCCGCCGCCGAAGCGGATCCAGGCGTTGATTTCGGTGTAGCTGAGGCCG
>JAPPPF010000260.1 GCA_028817665.1 Magnetovibrio sp.
GCCGCTGGCCGCCGACACCACCTCGGTGATGAACCTGGGCAGCATCCGCGGCGCCTTCGCCGCCGCGGCGCTCGCCGGGCGGCTCTGGCCCGCGTTCCGGATCGCGCCGGGGCCGCTGGCGGCGGCGGTGCTCGGCGGCCTGGTGATGGGTTACGGCGCGCGCCTCGCCTACGGCTGCAACATCGGCGCCTTCTTCTCCGGCGTCGCCTCCGCCAGCCTGCACGGCTGGGTCTGGATCGCCTGCGCCGGGGCGGGCAACGTCATCGGCGTGAAGTTGCGGCCCTGGTTCGGGCTGGCGCGCTAGCTGCCGCCGCCGTCGCGGGCCAGGTACTTCCTCAGCGCCTTGGTCATGAAGGCCGGCTTGGTGCCGTGCGGGAACAGCGTCACGAACGTGCCGTCCGGCGCCATCAGGTAGGTGATGGAGGTGTGGTTGACCAGGTATTCGTCGGCCTTGGCGCCCTGGGTGACCAGCTTCGAGCGGTGCACCCGGTAGGCCTTGGCGGCGGCCCGGACCTGGGCCTCGGAGCCGGTCAGGCCGATCAGCCTGGGATGGAAGTGGGCGACGTAGTCCTTCAGCACCGCCGGCGTGTCGCGGCCCGGATCGACGCTGATGAACAGCGGCTGCACGCGCTCCGCCAGCGGACCCAGGGCGTCGAGCGCGGCGGCCATGTCGGTGAGCCCCGTCGGGCAGATGTCGGGGCAGTAGGTGTAGCCGAAGAAGACCAGCTGGAAGCGGCCCCGGAAATCCCGGTCGGTGACGGCGCGGCCGGTGTGGTCGGTGAGCGCGTAGGCGCCGCCGAAACTGAACGGCAGCGCCGGCGGCGCCTTGGCCGCCGCCGGGGACGCCGCCAGCACGATGGCGATCAGGCCGGCGGCCAGCCACCGGCCCGGGAAGCCGCGCGCCGTCATTCCTTCGGCGGCTTCAGGCCGGGGATGCCGAAGACGCCGCGTGCCTTCAGTTCCTTGAGAACCCGGGCGTCGGACTTGAACCACTGGCCGCTTTTCTTGCCGCCGTTGGCCTTCGACCAGTTCTTGCCCCACCAGTTGGCGCGGCTCCACTTGCCGTCGGGCTCCGGCTTCTTGAACTGGAGCGCGAACAGCGGCATGTGCGGGGTCGTGATCATCAGCCCGTCGGCGGTGATTTCCTTGCCGCAGAAGGGCAGCAGGTCCTCGACGCCGCCGGCGAAGATATCCTGGTTCTTGGCCACCAGGATCAGCTTGCCCTCGCCGGTCAGCAGCCCGAGCTGGCGCTTGCCGGCGCCGCAGTTGGCCGGGCAGTCGCCGGTGAGCTCGCAGGCGATGTCGACCACCTTGGCCTTGAACCGCGCCTTCTTCTCGCCGTCGATGCCCCATTCCTCGGCCGCCATGGCGGCGGCGCCGGCGATCAGCCCGGCGCCCAGGAGGGCGGTGAATAGCGTGCGTTTCATGATCCGAACCCTCCTCATTTGCCGAACGGCTGGATGCCGTACTCTTCGTGGGTCAGGTTGACGACGCCCTTGTCGTCGGCGACCTGGGAGACGATCAGGTAGTTGACGCCGTCGCGCTCGTAGAGATCGCCGTCGACGCTGACCTTGTGGGTCTGGATCTTGACGATCTTCGGGTTGGCGACGGTGTCCGCGTCACCCTCGACCTTGAGGATCACGTAGACCTTGCCGTCGGAACCCAGGATGCTGACCGGGATGCCGCCGACGGCGCACCACACGGCGCACTGGTGATGCGCGGTGCCTTCGGCGTACATGATCTCGGTGACGTAGCACCAGGTGTCGATGATCTCGCCGGTGACCTGGACGCGCTTCGCCGGGGCCGCCGCCGAGGCGGCGGTGGCGGTGACGCTGAGCCCGATGGCCAGGGCCAGGGCGTGGAAAAACGATGCTCGTTTCATTCAGGTGCCTCCCGTTGTCTCGATCCCGTATATGAGCGAACCGTAACATTGGCGGGATCGCGAAGTCAGCCAACGGCCGCTCACATCCCGGTGTGCTCGCGCGGATTTGATCGTGCATTAGAAATCTCTCACATGATGGTGAAGCGAGGTGAATTGCGGCGCCGCCCGGGGGCTTTCATATTTGCCGCGAATTTCAACGCGTCATTGGGAGCCGTTTCCATGCACACCATCTACCGTCCTTTGGGCGCCGGCGTTTTCGCCGCCGCCGTCGCCGCCACCCTCCAGTTCGCCGCTCCGGCCGAAGCCGCCGAGGTGATCACGCTCACCCAGACCGGTTGCCAGTTCGTCGAGCCCGAGGGCACCGACCACGGCTACAAGACCTCCAAGAAGGCCGACTGCGAGAAGATCAACGCGAAGAACGGCAAGGACCGCGTCGCGAAATCCGAGGTGATGAAACTGAAGCCCGGCGAGTACGTCTTCTCCTGCCCGCTGAACACGACGCCCGACTACAAGGTGGTGGTCACCGAAGGTTGAGCCCAGGCCGGTCTAATCGGCGTCGGTGACCAGCCGGAAGCCGACGAGGATGTGCTTGAGGCGGTCGGGGCGGCCGTGCCGCGCCGCCGGCCGGCAGACCCCGCAGCCGCTGTCGTCCCATGACCCGCCCTTGACCAGATGCCGGCCCTCGCCGGCCGGGGTGCGCGTCCACTCGAACACCTGGCCGGCCGCATCAAGCATGCCGTAGGGGCTGGCGCCCGCCGGGAAGCGGCCCACCGGGACCGTGTCGAAGGGGCCACGGTCGTGGCTGTTGAGGCGGTCGGGCGCGTAGGCGTCGCCCCACGGGAAATGCCGGCCGTCGGCGCCGCGCGCCGCCTTCTCCCATTCCGCCTCCGTCGGCAGCCGCCAGGTCCTGCCGGTCTCCTTCGACAGCCAGGCCGCGTAGGCTTCGGCGTCCGCGTAGGCGACCATGACCACCGGATGGTCGAGCCGGCCCTTCGGCGGCCGGCCGGCGGTCCAGGCGTGGCGGCGGGTCCGCTTGTAGGGGTGGATCAGCTTGTAGGATTTCCAGGTCTTGGCGTCGACGTCCGGCGCCCGGTGCCCGGTCGCGGCGACGAAGGCCTGGTACTGGCGGTTGGTGACCAGGCGCTTGGTGATCCGGTAGGCCGGCGTCTCCACCGTCCGCCGGCGCTCGTTCTCGTACCACTTCCACTGCCGCGTCCGGCTGTGGCCGTAGGCCTTCTCGTCGAGCCGGTAGGCGGCCTCGCGCTCGGCCCGATCGGAACCCATGACGAACGGCCCGGCGGAAACCAGGACGGTCTCCGGCGCGCTGACGCCGCCGGCCGCCGCCGGCCCGGCGACGATCCAGGCGAGCACCAGCGCCGTCAGCATGGGAATCCTGGCCATGCACAAACCTAGCGCCCGCGCCATGACCTGAAACCCTCCCTCACAGTATTTTGATGACGCTTGATTCGAGGGGAATCCGGGCTTCGTGGCACTTTCATATGCACAGTTTCTGATTTGCGTTCGCAATTAAAAAATATCCGAAGGGAAAAGGAGGCTCAGCGGTGAGGTCATTCAAAACGAAACTCTTGTCGACGACGGTGGCGACCGCCTTCGTCGGCGTCGGCATCGCGGTCGGCGGGGCGGTGACGCCCAGCGCGCCCGGCTTCGCGGCCGGCGCGGCGACGGGCACGTCCGGTCTGCTGCCGACGGCGAAACCGAAGCCCAGGCATCTGCACCTGGCGGCCTGCAATCCCTGCGCGGCCAAGAAGTGCAACCCGTGCGCGGCCAAGAAATGCAATCCGTGCAACCCGTGCGCGGCGAAGAAGTGCAATCCCTGCAACCCGTGCGCGGCGAAGAAGTGCAATCCCTGTAACCCGTGCGCGGCGAAGAAGGGCTGCAACCCCTGCAACCCCTGCGCCGCGAAGAAGGCCTGCAACCCGTGCAACCCGTGCGCGGCGAAGAAGAAGAAGAGCAACTAGTCCAAGACATCCGCTGATTAGGATGTTCGAGCGCCGCGGATCCCATCGGGTCCGCGGCGTTTCCCTGCCATTTTCGAACCGCGCCGGCCGGCGTATACTGGCGGCGCAGCAGAGAAGGAAAGGTCATGAACGCACTCGCAGCCATGAAGTTGCCGACGATCGAGGTGAATGGCTTGCCCCGGGAACGCCTGGAGGTCATGGCCGAGGCCGGCGCCCGCGTCCTCGAATGCTACCGGGTCCTGCAGAAGAGCGACGCCAACGTCGTCGGCGAGGTGCTCCGCGACCAGGGTGAGTTCTACGAGTGGGACCACTACCCGAGCGAAGACGTCTACGACCGGGAGACCCATTCCCAGTACTATTACCACGCCCATCCGCCGGAGAAGCGGGCCAACAAGTGGGGCGCCGAACACGGGCACTTCCACACCTTTCTCAGGCCCAAGGGCATGCCGGCGAGGATCGAGCCGGCGCCGCTCGCCGACTACGAGGCCCCCGCCGACCCGAACGACGCGCTGACCCATTTCGTCGGCGTCTCCATGAACCGCGCCGGTTATCCGATCCGGCTGTTCACCACCAACCGCTGGGTCACCGGCGAGGTCTGGTACGCCGCGGACGACGTCATCACCATGCTCGAGAAGTTCGAGATCGATCAGGCGCTGCCGAGCTGGCCGGTGAACGTCTGGATCACCGGTATGCTGCAGTTGTTCCAGCCGCAGATCGAGGCGCTGCTCCGTCAGCGCGACCGGACCGTCGCCGAGTGGGAGGCGTCCCATCCGGGCCTCAACGCCTACGAGGACCGGGACCTGGAGATCACCTCGATCACCGACATCTCGGTGGAGGACCAGGTCAAGAAGGTCGACAAGGCGCTGCGCGCCGCCGCCGCGGCCTAGTCCGCGATCACTGCGTCATTTCGCGCAACCGTTCGCTCGTCATGCCCGGACTTGATCCGGGCATCCACGAGTTCACGCGGTCCTGGGTATGAGGAACCAAAGTCGTGGAGAACCGGGTCGAGCCCGGGGATGACGGTGGGCGGAATGCGG
>JAPPPF010000140.1 GCA_028817665.1 Magnetovibrio sp.
GTACATCACGATCAGCGCGTACAGCACGATCAGCGCAAGGCCGCCGATGGGGCCGAACTCCTCGGCCAGCATGGTGAAGATGAAGTCGGTCTGCATCTCGGGCAGGAAGTTGAGGTGCCCCTGGGTGCCCTGGCCGAAGCCCTTGCCGACCATGCCGCCGGACCCGAGCGCGATCTTCGACTGGATGATGTGGTAGCCGGCGCCCAAGGGATCCTGCTCGGGGTCGAGGAAGGTGAAGATGCGCTGCTTCTGGTACTCGTGCAGGAACTGCCAGCCGACGGGCGCCGCGATCAACGCGGCGACGATCACCAGGGCGAACTTCCAGAGCCGGACGCCTGCGACGAAGAAAATGGCGCCCGACGCCATGATCAGCATCAGCGCCGTGCCCAGGTCGGGCTGGCGCAGCACCAGGGCGGCCGGCGCGAAGACCATGACCATGGGCATCAGGAGCCGGGTCGGGCGCTCGATCTCCTCGATGTTGAGGCCGTGGAAGTAGCGCGCCAGGGAGAGCACCAGGGCGATCTTCATGAGCTCGGAGGGCTGCACGTTGAAGTAGCCGAGGTCGAGCCAGCGCTGCGCGCCCATGCCGACGTAGCCCATGACCTCGACGGCGATCAGCATCATGAGGCTGATGGCGTAGAAGACGTAGGCGTAGCGGAGCCACAACCTGACGTCGACCAGCGCCACCGCGATCATCACCGCGAAGCCCACCGCGAAGCGGACCATGTGGCGCGACGCCCAGGGCTCCAGGTTGCCGTCGGCGGCGGAGTACAGCATGGCGACGCCGACGGACGCGGTCAGGCCGATGAGCACGACCAGGAACCAGTGGATGTTCAGGAGCTTCTGGCCGATGGTGAATTCCGGCGGATTGAGACTGTCTTCCCTCATCCCTCGCCTCCATCAGTGGTTGCGGCCGGCGCCGTCGCGGCGGTGCGGACGCCGTCGCGCGCCGAGCCGCGCTTCTGGGCTTCCAGCAGGATGTCGCGGGCGATGGGCGCCGCCGTCTTCGAGCCCGAGCCGCCGTGCTCGACGACCACGGCGACGGCGTAGCGCGGGTTGTCCGCCGGCGCGTAGCCGACGAACAGCGCGTGGTCGCGCTCCTTCCACTCGAGCTCCTCGTTCTTCCTCACGCCCTTCTCGCGCTCCGCCTTGGAGATGCGGCGGACCTGCACGGTGCCGGTCTTGCCACCCATGGCCATGGCCTCGTCGTCGATGCGCGAGCGGTAGGCGGTGCCGCGCGGGAAGTTGACGACGTCGGTCATGGCGTCGCGGACCAGTTCCAGGTGCCTGGGCGGAATGCCGATGGACGGATAGTCGGAGGCCTCGCGGACCTTCCGGGCGCCGGATTTCTCGACGCTCCGGGTCAGGTGCGGGGTCACGGCGAAGCCGCCGTTGACCATGCGCGCCGTCATCACCGCGAGCTGCAGGGGCGTCACCAGGAGGTAGCCCTGGCCGATGCCGGCGATCAGGGTCTCGCCCTGGTGCCAGGGCGCGTCCAGGGCGCCGCGCTTCCATTTCGCCGTCGGCACCAGGCCGGCCTGCTCGCCGGGCAGGTCGACGCCGAGCTTGGCGCCCAGCCCGAGCCGGCGCGCCATGGCGGCGATGTGCTCGATGCCGGTGCGCCGGGCCGCCTCGTAGAAGAACACGTCGCAGGACTGAACCACCGACTGCCGGGCGTCGAGGAGGCCGTGGCCGTGCTTCTTCCAGCAATGGAACCGGGTGTCGCCGAGCTCCGTGAAGCCGGTGCAGAAGACCCGGCTGGTCGGCGTGATGACGCCCTTCTCCAGCGCCGCCAGGAGCACGCACATCTTGAAGGTCGAGCCCGGCGAGTAGCGCCCGGCGATGGCCTTGTTGATCAGCGGCGCGCGCGGGTTGGCCGTCAGGTTCCGCCATTCGCCGGCGCTCAAGCCCGTGTTGAACAGGTTCGGATCGAAGCTCGGCGTCGAGGTCATCGCCAGGACGTCGCCGGAATGCACGTCGAGGACCACCGCGGCGGCGCTTTCCGCGCCGAGGCGCCGGCTCGCCATGCGCTGCAGCCCGACGTCGATGGTCAGGCGCACCCGGGCGCCGGGCTCGCCCTCCTTGCGCTGGAGCTCGCGGATCACCCGGCCGTAGGCGTTGACCTCGACCTGCGAGGAGCCGCCGCGGCCGCGGAGATCGAGGTCGTGGACCTTCTCGAGCCCGGCCTTGCCGACCCGGAAGCCCGGCAGCTCGAGGAGCGGGTCGCCGGTCTGGTCGGCCGGCGAGGCGGCGGCGACGTAGCCGAGCACGTGCGCCATCTCCGGCCCGTAGGGGTAGTCGCGGCTCTGGCCGACGTCGATCATCACGCCGGGCAGGTCGGGCGCGTTGACCTCGATGCGCGCGACCTCGCGCCAGTCCAGGTTCTCGCGGAGCGTCACCGGCACGAAGGAGCGGTTGCGCTTGACGTCGCGCAGGATGCGGCGGCGCTCGCCCGGCCCGATGCGGATGATCTCGCCGAGGCTCGCGAGCGTCGCGTCGACGTTCTTGGTGTCCTCGGGGATCAGCAGGACCCGGTAGTTCTTCTGGTTGTCGGCCAGCGGCACGCCGAAGCGGTCGATGATGCGGCCGCGCGGCGGCGGCAGCAGGCGCAGGTTGACGCGGTTCTCCTCGGCGAGCGTCCGGTAGCGCTCGGCCTCGACGACCTGCAGGTAGTACATGCGCCCGACCAGGGCCGAGATCAAGAGCGCCTTGCCGCCGCCGAGCATGACGCAGCGGCGGTTGAAGAGTTTGTGGCGCTCGACGTCGCGGTTCATCTCAGATCTGCCTCAGAATGGCCCGTTGCCAGCGCAGGAACACGTGCGCGATCACCGGATAACAACCGAGACCCAACGCATATTGATAGAGCACGGCGCCCGGGTCGACCAGGCTGCCGTGGACCATGGAAATCAACGTCCAGGCCGCGGCGCTGGCGGCGCCCGAGATCACCGCGAAACCGAGCCAGACGATGTAGAAGGACTTGCCCGAGAAGAACCGGTGCTGGGCGGCGACGACGGAATAGGCGACCACGTAGATCACCGTGTAGACGCCCATGGGGACGCCGCTCAAGGCGTCCTGGACGAGGCCGATCAGGAACACCGCGTAGGCCGGCAGCAAGTCGGAGCGGTAGACGCCCCAGTGATAGATGGCGACCAGCGACAACAGCGGCATGATCCGCGCCATGCCGGGGATGTGGAACGGGATCAGGGTCAGGATGACCAGCGCCAGGGTCAGTAGGAACGGCGTCAGCTGGCAGCTGAGCGTGTCCATGCGGTGCCATATGCTGGGTTTCATCTCCGCCCCCGGGCCTCAGCGGGTGCCGCGGTCCGGCCCCGACTGGATGATCCCCTTCAGTCCGTAGTCGAGGATCCGCACGTACTCCAGCCGGTCGCGGTTGACGTAGGGCTGGACCTCGATGATGCCGTCGTCGGCTGACGACACGACGCCGACGGGCAGGCCCTCGGGGAAGGCGCCGCCGTGCCCCGACGTGACGACGCGGTCGCCCACGGTGACCGCGGCGCCGGTCGGCAGATGGATCATCCGGGGCCGGTCCGTGTTGGTGCCGGCGAGGATGGCGCGGACCCGGGTCGATTCGACGACCACCGGGATGCGCGAGTTCAGGTCGGTGATCAGCAGCAGCCTGGACGAGCGGCTGCCGACGCCCGACACCCGGCCGATCAGGCCGTCGCCGGTGACCGCCGCCTCGCCCTTGCGCACGCCGGCGCGCTCGCCGGCGTCGAGGATCACGCTGTGCGCGAAGGCGCCGCCGGAATCGGCGACCACCCGGGCGGTGACGAAACTGGCGTTCGGGTGGCTGGTGAAGTTGAGCATGCCCTTCAAGAGCCGGTTCTCGACCTCGAGCTTGCGGGCCGCCGCCTGCCACTGCAGGAGCCGGTCGCGCTCGGCTCTGAGCCGCTGGTTCTCACCGTGCACGTCGTAGATCTGGCGGGCCTCGTTGATCGCCCAGTTGACCGTGTCGACGGGCGTCGAGAGCGCGCTCAGGATCGGCGCCACGGCGTCGGTGATCTGGGCCCGCACCCGTTCCATCATCAGCGTGTCGACCCGGCCGATGACCAAGATGCCGACGCCGCCGAGCACCAGCATCAGGTACGCGAACCGCTGCGCGGCGCTCCTGACGGGCGCCGTGATGCGGCTGACGGTCCGGCTCGAATTCTTCACGCGGGCCTCGAAAACCAAGTATTCAATCTATGCCGTATCGGCCTGTACCCCGTGACCGGCACGGATTCCCAACCAATAACAGTAATGAAAAGTATACTAAAGGAAACTTGACCAGAGATTAATACATTGTCGTCAAGACGTCCTTGAGGCGCTTCATCTCCTCGAGCGCCCGGCCGGTGCCCAGGACGACGCAGGAAAGCGGGTCGTCGGCGATGGAGACCGGCAGGCCGGTGGCGTAGCGCAGCACGAAGTCCATGTTGCCCAGGAGCGCGCCGCCGCCGGTCAGCACGATGCCCTTGTCGACGATGTCGGCGGCCAGTTCCGGGGCCGTGTGCTCCAAGGCCACCTTCACGGCCTCGATGATGGCGCCCACCGGCTCGGCCAGGCTCTCGGCGATCTGGCGTTCCGAGATGATCAGTTCCTTCGGCACCCCGTTCATCAGGTCGCGGCCCTTGATCTCCATGGTCAGGCCCTCGGTGTCCTCGGGCGGACAGGCGGAGCCGATGTCTTCCTTGATGCGGGCGGCGCTTCCCTCGCCGACCAGGAGGTTATGGTTGCGCCGGATGTAGGCGATGATGGCCTCGTCCATCTTGTCGCCGCCGACCCGCACGGAGCGCGAGTAGACGATGCCGCCGAGGCTCAGCACCGCGACCTCGGTGG
>JAPPPF010000264.1 GCA_028817665.1 Magnetovibrio sp.
ACAGCGTCAGCAACGACACCGTCGACCAGGTTTACGCCACGGCGACACGGCACGTCGCCATTGTCGGCAAGCTCCTGGGCGCCGGTGGCACGGGATTCATGCTGTTCTATGTCCCCCACGAACGGCAGGCTCAAGTCCGCCAGGCGCTCGACGAATTCATTCACCTGCCGTTCCATTTCGAGGACGGCGGCTGCCGGCTTGTCAGCAACAGCGAAGGTTGATGGTGCGGCCCGTCGGCGCGACGCTCAGGGCTTCAAGCCTCGTCCGTTCCGGTCAGTTCGTGGAAATCGTTGATCAACACCGCCGCGCGTTGCGCCCATGGTGACGCCGTCGACGGCCGAGGTGGTCAGGACGAAGATCCCCTTGCCGCGCTCGTCACGGCGCGGCTGGATGTAGTCGCCGGGGTCGTAGCGGTTGACGCGGATGTCGCTGGCCCGGTCCCGGGTCGAGAGCTCGAGGCGCTCGATGATCAGCCGCGCGAGCGCGTCGGGCATGTTCTGGCCCATGCGCAGCACGTGGAACCGGTCGTCCTGATTGTCGTAGGTGTCGCGGTAGGGGTCGAACATCCGGGCCTGCGGGCTTTCCGGGTAGTCCATGAACAGCTCCCCGCAGGTCTCCACCAGGGCGACGATCTCGGCGGCGCCGGTGAAGGCGTTCTCCGTGACCTTCATGCCACCCTCTTCGCCGCCCCTCCGGGATGCCGGCCGGCGACGGCCAGGTAGAGGTCGTCGGCATGGGTCGGGCCGAGCCAGAACTGGCAGGGCCGGCGGATGGTCAGCGCGCGGCCGGCGCGCTGGGTGAAGCTGCGGGCCCCGCCCCGGAGGCTGACGATCAGGGCGTCGGCCGGCGAGGCGTTCAACATCCAGATGCGCAGATCGCCGCCGCCGTCGCCGAGCCACTCCGTCGGCAGAACGTAGTCGCCCCACGAGAAGCGCCAGAACTCGGCGTCGGCGGCCACCTCGGCGCCGGCCATCTCGGCCAGGTGGCGGCGCGGCGCGGCGGCCGCCTCCGTGGCGCCGATCGCGGCGAACCGCGATTCCAAGCCCTCGAAGACCGCGTCGCGGCTCGGCCGGAAGGCCGCCGCCTCGGCCCGCAGGCTGGCCAGCAGCGGTCCCGTGTCCTCGGCGTCGGTGATCGTGATCGGCTCTCTCGTCACGTCCCTCAGATCCTGCCGTTGATGTCCGTATGTCCCGGCAGAAAACTTAGCGCGGCTCCGGTTGTGCGTCAGTCGAAATCGCAACCGGAACGTTAAAGGAACGATCGGAGCGCCGTCCCTAGACCTCCATGGCCATGCCGTCGCGGCCCGGGTCGGCGCCGCCGTCCCAGCGGCCGTCCTTGAGGCGGATGGCGTGGACGCCGGCGAAGTGATAGCTGAGGTAGGTGCGGCGCACCGGATAGCCGCGGTCCTTCAGTTCGGCCTCGACGAAGCGCGGGATCCGGTTGGCGATGTCGATGGTGTCGGACGTGGTGCAGAAGCGCGGCGCGGAAACCGCCTGCTGGGCGTCCATGTTGAAATCGACGGCGTTGAGGATCGCCTGCAGCACGCCCATGGTGATGAAGGTGCCGCCGGGCGCGCCGACGATGAAGAAGGGCTGGTCGTCCTTGAACACGATGCTCGGCGACATGGCGGTGAACCGGGACTTGCCCGGCGCCAGCGAATCCGCGTTCCCGGGCCTCGGATCGAAGACACCCATGCAGCCGTTGTACATGAAGCCGAGCCCGTCGGTGACGACGCCCGATGGCATGCCCAGCGAATGGGTCATGGCGACGCAGTTGCCGTGCTCGTCCGTCACCGAGACGTGGGTGGTGTCCTTCGGCACCTCGGCGGCGCCGAGGCGCGGCACGTGGGTCTTCTCGCCGGACTTGATGCGGGCCGCCATCTCGCGGGCGTAATCCTCGTCGAGGATCTCGTCCAAGGGCACCTCGACGAAGCGCGGGTCGCCCAGGTGGTTGTCCTTGTCGACGGTGGCGATCTTCATCGCCTCGGAGACGGTGGCGATGTATTCGGCCGAGTTGTGGCCCATGGAGCGGAGATCGAAGTTCTCCAGGATGTTGAGCATCTCCAGCACCATGGCGCCGCCGCCGGGCGGTGGGTTGGTGGCGATCCGAAGGCCGCGGTAGGTGCCCCAGATGGGTTCCGCGTCCTCGGGCCTGACACCTTTCAAATCTTCCATCGAGATCATGCCGCCGTTGGCTTCCATGTCGGCGACGATCTCGGCGGCGATGGCACCCTCGTAGAAATCGGCGACGCCGTCCCGCGCGATGCGCCGGTAGGTCTCGCCCATTTCCGGGTTCTTCAGGATCTCGCCGGGCACCCTGAGCGTGCCGTCGTCCTTGAAGTAGATGCGCTTGCCGGCCTCCGAGCACTTGAACTTCTCGATCTGCGGCACCCGCCCCGCGCCCTCGTGGACGTTCCAGAAGTAGGCCACGTGGGGGCGCACCATGAAGCCGTCCTCGCAGTAGCCGATCGCCGGTTCCAGGAGGTCGGCCAGGTCCATGGTGCCGTAGCGCTCGAGCGCCGTGGCGAAGGCCTTGAGGCTCATGGGCGTGGTGATCGAGCCGTAGCCGACCTCGTTGACCCGGCCCTTCAGGATGAAGCCGAAGCCGTCCTCGGCCTCGCGCTCGATCAGGTCCTCCCACATGTCCGGCGTGACGCTCATGGGCGCGCGGCCGTGGAAGTCGAGGAGCAGGTGCTCGCCGCGGTCGGGCAGATAGAGATGCATGGAGCCGAACCCGGCGATGCCGCACATCTGCGGGTCGACGGCGGTCTGCACGAGGGCGCAGGCGATGGCGGCGTCGACGGCGTTGCCGCCGGCCTTGAGCGCCAGCGCGCCGGCCTCGACGGCCTCCGGCTGCGGCGCGGAAATCAGTCCTTGAGTCATGGAGATGGCTTTCTTTCGGTTTCTTGGTCTTGGTTCATGGAAATCGGCGCCGTCAGACGGCGTAGGCGACGCCTTCGAGGTCGAGCAGGCGTTTCAGGGCGGCGAAGGAAGCATCGTTGCCGCGCTGATTGTCGCCGAAGCTGTCGAACTGCCGGGCCGCGTGCTCGCAGACTTCGGGCGACGGCACCCGGAGCCGGCCGCCGCCGGCCTGCGCGGCGATCTGGGATTCGCACGAATGCTGCAGGTAGGCCATCAGCGAATAGGCCTCGGCGACGCTGCGCCCGGCGGTCAGCAGGCCGTGGTTGCGGAGCACCATGGCGCGCTTGTCGCCGAGGTCGGCGACCAGCCGCTCGCGCTCGTCGAGATCATTGGCGATGCCTTCGTAGTCGTGATAGGCGAGCCGGTCGTAGAAGCGCATGGACTTCTGGGTCAGCGGCAACAGCCCGTCCTCCTGGGCCGACACCGCCATGCCGGCGATGGTGTGGGTGTGGCTGACACAGGCGACGTCGGGCCGGGCCATGTGGACGGCGGAATGAATGGTGAAACCGGCGGTGATGATGTCAGCGTCCTCGCCGAGGATGCCGCCGTCGACGATGTTGCCCTCCGTGTCGACCTTGACCAGGTTGGACGCGGTGATCTCGTGGAACATCAGGCCGTAGGGGTTGAGCAGGAAGTGGTCTTCCTTGCCCGGCACCCGGACCGAATTGTGGGTGAAGATGCCGTCGTCCCAGCCGAACCGCGCGAACAGGCGGTAGCACGCGGCGAGATCGACCCGGACGTCCCATTCGGCGGCGCTGACGCGCTCGCGCACCGGGCTCGCACCGGCGGTCGCGCTTTGATCCATGTGGCTTCCTCCCATCGGCCGCGTCTGGCCGGGCACGAATTTTGCCCGCTTCCGGGACATGAAGCAAGTTGGGACGGGCGCGGCGCTCGCCTATACTCGCGGTTCATCCGGAACGGGCGGGCGATGAACGACGACAACGGCCCAGGGAACCCGGCGGCCGAGGCCTTCAAGGCCGCCGCCGCCGAGCACAAGGCGGGCCGCCTGGAGGCGGCGGTGCGGGAATACCGGCGCGCCCTGGCGCGCGATCCGGCGCATCTCGGCGCCCTCAACAACCTCGCCGCGGCGCTCGCCGATCTGGGCCGCGGCGCCGAGGCCGCGGACGCCTACGCCGCCGCCCTGCCCCACCATCCGTCGGTCGCGGCGATCCACGCCAACCTCGGCAACCTCAGTCGCCAGCTCGGCGAGTTTCCCGACGCCGCCGGTCACTACGAGCGCGCCCTCGCCCTCGATCCGGCGATGGCCGAGGTCCGCTACGCGCTCGGCGTTTTGCTGCGCCGCCTCGGCCGGCCGGACCCGGCCCGCGAACACCTCGCGCGTGCCGCCGCCGGGCTTCCCGGCGACGCGCGGCCGGGGACGGCGCTGGCCCTGCTGGCCCTCGACGGCGGCGACACCGCCACGGCCGAGGCGCGGATTTCCGAAGCGCTCGAGGCCGATGCCGGCGACGCCGACGCCTGGAATGTCCTCGGGGTCACGGCCAAGGCGACGACCGACCTCGACACCGCCGCCCAGGCCTTCGATCGCGCCCTGGCGATCCAACCGGACCACGCCGAAGCGCGGACCAACCGGGGGTCGCTCAGGCTGCTCGGCGGCGATTGGGCCGGCGGCTGGGCCGATTACCGGTGGCGCTGGCGGGGCGCCGGGCGCGCGGCGCCGGGCGCCGGGTACGGGCGGCCGCTTTGGGACGGCGCCGAGGTTCCCGGCGGCACCGTCCTACTAGTCGGCGAGCAAGGCTTCGGTGACACCCTGCAGTTCGTCCGCTACGCGCCGATGGTGAAGGCCCGGGCGGCGCGCGTCGTGCTCGAGTGCCGGCCCGAGTTGGCGTCGCTGCTGGCCGGCGCCCCCGGCGTCGACGCGATCGCGGCGCCCGGCTCCGCGCCGCCGGACATCGACGCCTACCGGCCGCTGCTCGACCTGCCCGGATTGTTCGGGACCGGACCCGAGAGCGTACCGGCGGCGGCCGGTTATCTGTCGGCGCCGGCGCCGCGGCCATTGGACGCGGCGCCGGACGCCGCCGTCGGCCTGGTCTGGGCCGGCAGTCCGGGCCACGAGAACGACCGTAATCGCAGCATCGGGTTGCGCGCGCTGGCGCCGCTCCTCGGCGTGCCGGGGGTCCGCTTCTTCAGCCTGCAGACGGGGCCGGCGGCGGATCAACTGGCGGCGCTCGACGGCGCCGGACGGGTCACCGACCTGGGCCGCGGCCTCGGCGACTTCGCCGACACGGCGGCCTCGCTGGCGGGTTTGGATCTGGTGATCAGCGTCGACACGGCGACGGCGCATCTGGCCGGCGCCATGGGCCGCCCGACATGGCTCTTGGTGCCCAAGGTGCCGGACTGGCGCTGGGGCCTCGGCGGCGGAACGACGCCCTGGTACCAATCGCTCACGCTGTTCCGCCAGACCGACGCCGGCGATTGGCGCGGTCCGGTGGCGGCGCTGGCCGAGGCGCTTCGGAAACTCGCCGGCGGTTAGCCCGGCTCGACGAAACAGCGGATCACCGCCATGCTGCGGCGGATCACGGCATAGCGCCAGTCGGCGTCGAGGCGCCGCTCATGGCGGTTGCGTCGTTCCTGGTTCAGGATCCAACCTTCGCTCTGCCGGCGTTTCTGGCCGGATCGGCGGTTGGCCCCGTAGGGTTTGGCGGCCCGGATGTCGCCATCGCGGGTCGCCAAATAGGCGAACATGACGTCAACTCCTATTCTCGGGTTAACGATCGAGTGACTAACTGTTCGCCATTCTCGGCGGATTTGTATAATTCGTCAGTGACATCGGTCACATGCTCGGCCCATCATGGAGGGCAGGATCGATAACGGGATGGGACCATGCCTGAATTCGACACGCCGCACATCGACCCGAGACTGCGACCGGATCCGAAGGCCTTCGCCTACGATCTCGGCGAGGCGCTGAATTCGGTTGTCTCGCTGCACGCCAAGGTGCCCGACAACGCCTTCACCGCGGGCACGCTGGGCACCGAACGGGCCGGCCACGGGGTCGTCATCGGCGACGGCGGATTGATCCTGACCATCGGCTACCTGGTCGTCGAGGCGGAGGCGATCTGGCTCGTCGACCACACCGGCGCGGCCTTTCCCGGCCACGTCACCGGCTACGATCACGAGACCGGTTTCGGCCTCGTCCAGGCGCTGGGCAAGACCACGGCGCCGGCGATCGAGTTGGGCGCCGCCGCGGACACCAAGCCGGGTGACACGGTGGTGCTCGCCGGCCATGGCGGGCGGGTCGGCGCGATCACCGCTGAGATCGAGGAGAAGCTGGAATTCGCGGGTTACTGGGAGTACCTCTTGGAAGAGGCCATCTTCACCACGCCGGCGCACCCCTTCTGGGGCGGCGCGGCGCTGATCGGCCCGACCGGCCGCCTCGCCGGCATCGGGTCCCTGTTCGTCCAGCAAAACCCCGAGGAAGGCTCCACCTACGACGGCAACATGGTGGTGCCCATCGACCTGCTGACGCCGATCCTCGGCGACCTCTGCCGGTTCGGCCGGCCGCAGCGGCCGGCACGGCCGTGGATCGGGGCGCTGACCGCCGAGGCCGACGGCCGCGTCGTCGTCGTCGGTTTGTGGAACAACGGACCGGCCGAGGACGCCGGACTGCAGCCCGGCGACATCGTCATCGGCGTCGCCGGTCGCCACGTCACCACGCTGCCCGAACTGTTCCGCGCCATGTGGGGGCTCGGCCAGGCCGGGGTCGCGGTGCCGCTCGACGTCATGCGGACCGGCCGGCTGACCGAGGTGATCATCGAGTCCGGCGACCGCGCCGATTTCTACGTTTCCCCGCAGATGCACTGATGCGCCGATGACCGGTCCGGCCGCCCGATGAACATCTTCCTGACCGCCGTCGCCGCCTTCGTCGCGGCCGCCACCGCCCTCTACCTCCTCGGCCGCCGCCACGAGCAGGATCTGGCCGCCGAGCGCCAACGCCGCGAGCAGGCCGAGGCGCGATTGCGGCACGAACAACAGCGGTTCACCGACTTCGCCGACGTGTCGTCGGACTGGTTCTGGGAGATGGACGCGGACCTCCGGTTCACCCGCTTCTCGGGCCATATCCTCGAGGCCCTGGGCTTCGACGGGTCCGCCTACCTCGGCCGGACGCGCCGCGACATCGCCGCCGACAACATCGGAAACCGGCGCTGGGCGGATCATCTGGACGACCTGGACGCGCACCGGCCGTTCCAAGATTTCCGCTACGGCCTGAAACTGCCCGACGGCCGAACCCTGCTCATCAGCGTCAGCGGTCAGCCGGTCTTCGGCGCCGACGGCGCGTTCATGGGCTATCGGGGCTCCGGCACCGACCTGACCCCCCAACAGCAGATCCAGGAGGCGCTGGGCAACAGCGAACAGCGGCTCAGGGCGGTGGTCGAGAACGCGCCGTGGAGCATGTTCCTGAAGGACATGGACGGGCGCTACCTGATGGCCAACCGGCAGTTCCTGGCATGGCACGGCGCCGACGAGGCCAGCCTGATCGGTCAAACCACCGGCGACCGCTTCGACGCCGAAACCGCCGCCGTCGTCGCCGACCAGGACCGCCGCGCCCTCGAGGCGGGCGCCGCGCTGGAAGAGGAAATCCGGGTCCGGTTCCCGGACGGCGCCGTCCGCGATGTCCTGGTCATCAAGTTCCCGGTCCTCGACGCCGCCGGCCGGACCACGGCGCTCGGCGGCATCAACATCGACATCACGGCGCGGCGCCGCGACGAGGCGAAGTTCCGCGCGACCCAGGAGCGGCTCGATCTGATCGCCGGCAACCTGCCTGTGGCGCTGTTCCGCCGCATCAAGGCCGCCGACGGGACGATCTCGTACCCGTACGTCAGCGCCGGGGTCCGCGCCTTCCTCGGCTTCGAACCCGACGAGGTGAAGCGCAACCCGTTCCTGTTCCAACAGGGCGTCCACCCCGAGGACCAGGAGCGCTGGAACGAGGAGAACCACCTCTCGGAAGCGCGCATGCGGCCCTTCGACCTGACCTTCAGACGGGTTCAGCCGACCGGCGAGGTCCGCTGGGTACACACCATCGCGCAACCGCACCGGGGGCCCGACGGCGAGGTGATCTGGGACGGCGTGGTCCTCGACATCACCGACCAGAAGCGCGCCGAGGCCGTCGGCGAGAAACTGCAGGAGCGGCTCTATGACGCCGTCAACAGCCTGCAGGAGGGATTCGCCCTCTACGACGCCGACGACCGGCTGATCGTCGCCAACCGGGAATACCAGCGCGTCCTGCCCATGGCCGCCGAGATCCTCGCCCGCCGCGGCACCTTCGAGGAGTCGATTCGCGAAGTCGTCGGCATCGGCCTGCTGCAAGGGCTCGAGGGCCGCGAGGAGGCGTTCATCGAGCGCCGCCTGGCCCAGCATCGCGCGCCGGGCGACGACGTCGTGGTCAATTTCGCCAACGGCAACTGGTACCTGTTGAAGGAACTGCGGACGCCCGAGGGCGGCACCGTCGTGACCTTCAGCGACATCACCGCGTTGAAGCAGGCCGAGGAGGCGGCGCGCACGGCCAAGGAACGGGCCGAATTGGCGAGCCGCACGAAGACCGAGTTCCTGGCCAACATGAGCCACGAACTGCGGACGCCGCTGAACTCGATCATCGGCATGTCGTCGGTGATCACCAGCCAGGCCTTCGGCAAGGTCGGCAACAAGACCTACCGGGAGTACGCCGGCGACATCAACGCCTCGGGCCAGCACCTGCTGGCGGTGATCGGCGACATCCTCGACATCGCCAAGATCGAAGCCGGCGAGATCGGCATCATCGAGGACAATGTCGATCTGGCGGCGCTGATCGGGGACTGCGAGCGGATGGTCGGCGAACGCGCCTTCAACGCCGGCGTCCGCCTGGCCATCGAAATCTCACCCGCCGCCGCGTATCTTTGGGCCGACGGACGGCGGCTCCGGCAGATCGTCATCAACCTGTTGTCGAACGCGATCAAGTTCACGCCCGAGAAGGGCACCGTGACCGTCACCTCGTCCCGCGACGCCGCCGGCGGCCTGGCCGTCGCCGTCCGGGATACGGGGATCGGCATCGCGCCCGAGGACATCCCGCGTGTCCTCGAGCCCTTCGGCCAGGTCGAGAGCATCATGACCCGGACCCACGAGGGCTCGGGCCTCGGCCTGACCCTGGTGAAATCCCTGACCGAGGCGCATGGCGGCCGGCTGGAGCTCGACAGCGCCGTCGGCGAGGGCACCACCGTGACCCTCCGGTTCCCGGCGGCGCGGGCGCTCGGCTCGCCGTCGGAGACGCCGCCGTCGAGCCGGGAGCCCGCCGATGCCCGCGCCGCCGGTTCGAAATCCTGAGACCGCCGACCTCGGCGACGGCGCCCTGATCCTGCACCGCGGCGTCTTTCCCGCCGAGCGCGCCGGCGAACTATTCGATACGCTGATGGCGGCCGTCGATTGGGCCGAGGCGGAGATCACCCTGTTCGGGCGGCGGATGACCTCGCCGCGGCTCACCGCCTGGTACGGCGAGCGGCCTTACACCTATTCGAACCTGACCTGGCCGGCGCGGCCGCTGCCCGGCGCCCTCGCCGGCATCGCGCCGCGCGTCGAGGAACTGGCCGGCCATGCCTTCAACGGCGTCCTCGCCAATCTCTACCGCGACGGGGCCGATTCCATGGGCTGGCACAGCGACGACGAAGCGGAACTGGGGCCGGCGCCGGTCGTCGCCTCGCTGAGCCTCGGCGCGGCGCGCCGGTTCCTGCTCCGCCGCAAGGACGACAGGGCCGCGAAGCACGAGCTGACGCTCCCCGACAACAGCCTCCTGGTGATGGCCGCCGGCACCCAGGCCCATTGGCAGCACGCCCTGCCGAAGACGCGGAAGGCCGTCGGCGCCCGGATCAACCTGACCTTCCGGTGGATCGAGGGTTGAGCGGTGGCGCCGGTTCACCGGCTCGTGTAGAAACATACGCATCCCGAACGGAACAACGCCCGGACCGATAGATGTACACACGCGAGAACCCGAGCCCGCGCTACGCCGAACTGATCGGCGTCTACCGGCAAGCCCACGTCGAGGGCATCCCGCATTGCGGCAACGCGCCCGAACAGGCCTTCCCCGGCAAGGTCCGGGTCCAGCACGTCTCGCGGATCAGCTTCCTGACCAAGCTCTACGGGGTCGAGAGCCTGCTCGATTACGGATCGGGCAAGGGCGACCAGTACCGGACCGAGCCGGGCGGCACCGACCTGAAGACCGTCTACGGCGTCGACGAGATCGTCTGCTACGACCCCGGCTACCAGCCCTTCAGCCAGCTCCCCGACCGCCGCTTCGGGGGCGTCCTTTGCATCGACGTCATGGAGCATTGCCCGAAGGACGGCCTGCCGTGGATCGTCGACGAGATCTTCGGCTACGCCGAACACTTCGTCTACATGACGGTTGCCTGCTTCTCCGCCAGCAAGACCCTGCCGAACGGCGAGAACGCGCACTGCACGGTGGAGGACCCCGACTGGTGGCGCGCGCTCTTGTCGGAGACCGGCGCCAGGTATCCGTCGGTGACGGCCGAGGTGGTGTTCCTGGAGCTCGACTTCGAGCGCGAGATCATCACCGAGGCGGTGAGCCGCTTCAACGACTGAGCCGGCGGCCCGTCAATCCAGGTCGAGGGGATAGATCGGCCGGCGCACGTTCTCGTAGGGCAGCAGCTTGTAGTTGCCCGACGTCAGGCCGCCGCCGTCGTCGACGACCAGGATTTCAGACGCGATGGGTGCGAAGGCGGCGCGGAAGTGCTGCGCCGACTTCACCGCCAGCACCTGCCTGGAGGCGGGGTCGATGCCGGCGTGCTTGAAGAACATCTGGTCGTAGGCCTGGAAGCGCCCCGAGGTGACGACGATGTCGATGCCGTCGACCTGCAGGACCGCCGTCGCGCCCATGTCGATGCGGGTGCCGGCGGCCATCGGGCCCTCGAAGGCGAACCGGCCCCGGGTCACCGCCTTGACCGTGCCGCGCACCTCGATGGGGGCGCCGAAGCGGGGATCCAGTTTGCCGCCCAACTCCAGGTGCACGATGGCGCCGAGGCCGTTGTCGAGGCAGGTCCGCGCCGACGCCGGATCGTAGATGGTGGCGAAGGCGGCGCCTTCCAGCCGGGCCTCGATCATGGCCCGGAGCAGGCCCGTCGAATCGCCATACCCGCCGCCGCCGGGGTTGTCGGCGAAATCGGCGATGACGACGGGCTTGGCCGGCGGGCCGGCGGCACGGATGCGCTCGATGGCGGCGGCGGCGCTGATCGTCTGGACGGTCGAGCGGTGGCGCGAGTCCCAGACCTCGTCCATGAGGCCGGCGGCCATGTCCTGGTAGGGCGCGCCGGCGACGCCGCGGTCGCCGACGACGATCGCCGAGGGGCCGGTGTCATGGATGTCGGCGAGAGCGAACCCGGCGCAGACGCTGGTCGCCAGGACGCCGGGCGCGGCCAACAGCTTGTCGGCGCTTTCCAGCACCTCGGTCATCGGGCCGGGCGCCGTGGTGCGGCCGTGATCGGCGCCGTCGAGGAGCCGGCTTCGCGCGATGTGGACGGCGGGCCTGATCTCGCCGGCCAGCGCGCGCTTCACCAGCTCGGCGGCCTGGGTCGCGATCTCCACCTGGTCGACGTGCGGATAGGTCCGGTAGCTGATCAGGATGTCGCAGTTCTCGGCCATGCGCTGGGTGACGTTGGCGTGCAGGTCCAGGGTCGCGGCGATCGGCACGTCGGGGCCGACGCGGCGGCGCACGATGGCGAGCAGCTCGCCCTCGCCGTCGTCCACGTGTTCGCAGACCATGGCGCCGTGCAGGCTGAGCATCACCGCGTCGACGCCGCCGGCGTCGGTGATCGCGTCGACGATCCGCCCGGCGACGAAGTCGAAGGCCTCCTCGGTGACCCGGCCCGACGGCGTCGCGTCGGCGTAGATGGGATGCACCGCCGACCAGCCCTCGCGCCTGCAGAAATCCAGGAACGCCGCCGGCTCGGTGCGGGTGCCGGCGAGCGCCTGCGGCACCTCGTCGCCGAGATGGAAGGCCCGGGCCCGGTAGGCGGCGAGGTCGGTGGGCAGCTTCGAAAACGTGTTGGTCTCGTGCTTGCAACCGGCGATCAGGCCACGGGTCATGGCGGCCTCCGTCACCAGGGTCGCGCTGCGTTCGGCGCCCAGGGGTCGTCGTCGAGCGGCCACACCGGGCGGGCGGCGCGTTCGAGCGGGAGGCGCCGGATATCGTGGTCGACGACGCCCGGGGTCGAGACGTAGTGGACGTGATCCGAGACCGCCGCGTAGTTGGAATAGAAGTGCTGCATGGACTTGACGACCAGGACCTTCTTCGCGGCGAAGTCGATGCCGGCGTCGGCGAAATAGTTGGGATGGACGTTCTGGGTACGCTTCGAATGGACGATGAATTCGATGCCGTCGGCGCTGACAGTCACGGTATCGCCGAGGCGGCGTTTCGAACCGCCGAGCCCCTCGGTGATCATGTCGTCGAAGACGCCGGTGACCGTGACTTGCAGGTCCAAGGGCGCGCCGGACCAGGGGCCGGCCTTGCCGCCGAGCCGGAGGCCGAGGCGCGCGCCGGCGCCGGCGCCGCGGCAGATCTCCACCGCCATCGGGTCCCAGATGCCGCCGACGGCGGCGTCGGCGATGCCGGCCTCGATCAGGGCGCGGGCGATGAAGGTGGAATCGCCGGCCGCGCCGCCGCCCGGGTTGTCGGCGATGTCGGCGAAGACGACGGGCCGGACGTCGGTCGAGCGGGCGCGGGCGATGGCGTCGTCCAGGTCGATGTAGGGCGGCGTGATCTCGCCGCGCAGCGACCAGAGCTCGCGGCCGAGCTCCTCGGCGAGCGCGTCGCCGGCGTCCTTGCGGCCGTCGGTGATCACCGCGACGCGGGCGCCGACATGCGGAATGTTGGCCCACGGAAACCCGTGGCCGAGCGACACCGACAGCACGCCGTCCCGGCCCTCCAGCGCCGACATGGCGTCGACGAAGCCGCGCATGGGGTCGCGGGTCGTGTGAAAAAGCCCGATCATCCGGCAGTCGAACATGGAGATCACCGGATTGAGCCGGCCCTCCAGGGTGCCTTCGATGAGGGTCCAGACCTCCTCGGCGCGGGCGGCGAAATCGACGTGCGGGTACTCCTTGTAGATGACGAAGGCGGTCACCTGCTCGACGAACCGCCGCGAGATGTGGCAGTGCAGGTCAAGCTCGCAGCCGATCGGCACGTCCGGGCCGACGACGGCGCGGATCGCGCTCACCAGGTCCTCCTCGCAGTCGTCGTAGCCGTCGGCGACCATGGCGCCGTGCAGGCTGAGCAGCACCGCGTCGACGGGCATCGCGGCTTTCAGTTTTTCGACGATCTCGTCGCGGAAGGCCTCGTGGGTGCGCTTGACGGTGAGGCCGGACGGCGTGGCGAAGGCGCAGAGCCCTTCGGTCACCCGCCAGCCGCGGGCCTCGGCGCGCTCACGCCACATGACCAGCGGCACCCCGAACATGTTGATGGCTTCCGGGTGCTGGCCGCCGCGGACCAGGTAGGTGTCCTCGTAGGCCTTGGTGTCGGTGGGCAGCGGCGCCCAGGTGTGGGTCTCGGTGCCGAGACACGCGGTGAAGATGTGCTTGCTCACGCCGCCGCCTCCAGTTTCGCCAGATCGGGGAGCGGCCGCGCCGTCTCGGGGTTTTGGGCGAGCACGTCCTCGATCGCCAGCGCCGCCTCCAGGACTTGGCGGTCGGAGCCGTTCGGGCCGGAGATCTGCAACCCCATGGGCAGGCCCTTGCCGTCGACGCCGAAGGGAATGACGCAGGCCGCCGGCGTCGCCATGGTCAGCGCGTAGGCCGGCGACATCCAGCGCATGTAGTTGGGCAGCGGCTCGCCGTTGATCTCTTCCGGGTACCACTGGTCGTGGGGGAACGGCGAGACCGCGGCGGCCGGACTGATGAGGATGTCGACTTCGTCGAACATGGCGGTGAAGCGGCGGTAGATGCCGGTCTGCTCGAGGTGCGCCCAGGCCACGTCGGCGGCCGAGAACTGGTCGCCCATCTCGGTGTTGGAGATGACGTTGGGGCCGAGCTTGTCGCGGTGGTTGGCGAGGCGCTCGCCGTGCGCCGCCATGAAGTTGACGCTGCGGAGGATCTCGAAGGCCCGGTGCAAGGTCTCGCCAAGCTCCGGGTCGCGGTCCTGGGCGTCGGCGAAGATGTGGCGGAAGCTCTTGGTCCGCTCGCGGAAGATCGCCCGGATGCCGTCGTCCATGGGCGCGCAGCCGAGGTCCTCGGAGATCGCCACCCTAAGGCTCGCCGGGTCGGCCGGCTCCAGGGGCTCGATCAGGTCCGGGTCGATGCCGCCGCCGAACGGGTCGCGGGCGTCGTCGCTGGTCATCGCCGCCAAAAGGAACGCCGCGTCGCCGACGTTGCGCCCCATGGGGCCGAGAACGGAGAACGGATTGAGGCCGACGGCGCGCGCCTCCGATGGCACCGTGCCCGGCGACGGCCGGAACCCGACGACGCCGCAAAAGGACGCCGGCGTGCGCAGGCTGCCGCCGTAATCCGACCCCGTGGCGATCGGCACCATGCCGGCGGCCAGCGCCACCGCCGAACCGCCGGACGACCCGGCGCAGGTCAGCGTCGGGTCGAAGGGATTGCCGGTGGCGCCGAACACGCGGTTGCGGGTGTTGGCGCCGGCGCCGAACTCGGGCGTGTTGGTCTTGCCGGTCATCACCGCGCCCTCGGCGCGGATCGCGGCGACGGAGACCTGGTCGGCGGCGGGCACGTTTTCGGCGTAGATCAGCGAACCGTAAGTGGTGCGCACGCCTTCCGTGGCCTCCAGGTCCTTGACCGCGAAGGGCAGCCCGTGCAGCAAGCCCAGCGCCTCGCCGGCCAGGACCGCGGCCTCGGCCGCCTTGGCCTCGGCGCGGGCGCGTTGGAAGCATTCGGTGACCAGCGCGTTGAGGGCCGGATTGACCTTCTCGGTCCGCGCGATGCAGCTCTCCAGCAGCTCGACCGGGGAGATTTCCTTGGTGCCGATGCGCCGGCGGGCCTCGCGGGCGGTGAGATCGCAAAGTTCGGTCATGTTCTCAGTTTCTCCAGATCCGGTGGCGCCACGGCGCACGATGGAATCCCGGCGAGCGCCGCCTCCAGCGCGGCCGCCGCGCTCAACAACTGATGATCGCCGCGCCATTTGCCGACCACCTGAACGCCGAACGGCAGGCCCAGGTGGTCGGTGCCGCAGGGGATGGCGATGACCGGGTGCCCCATGAGCGTGACGATGGAGCGGACCAGGGACGCATCGACGTAGTTCTCCATGACCCGGCCGCCGACGGTCTTCGGGATACCGTCTTCCAGGCGGAAGGCGCCGACGGCGTTGCCGGGCAGGATGAACAGATCGAGATCGGCGAAGAACGCCTGAAAACCGGCGTGCAGCCGCGACCAGGCCTTCTCGGCGGCGCCGGCGTCCGCGAGGCTCATCCCCAACCCGGCCTCGACATTGGCGACGATGGTCGGCGACAGGACGTCGGCGTGATCGCGGACCCGCTCGGCGTGATTGGCTAGGTAATAAAGGCAGCGCAGCGTCCACAGCACGTCGCGGATGCCCGGGACCGGCGGCGATGCCTCGGTGAAGCCGCCGAACAGGCCGGCCAGGGCGCCCGCGCAGGCCTTGAAACTGTCGCGGATGCCGTCGTCCACGGGGGCTTCGCCATCGAAATCGACGCTCCAGGCGACCTTCAACCGGGACAGGTCGACCGTCTCCAGGGATGCGAAGGACGCCGGATCGCAAGGCCCCGACATGGCGTCGCGGGGGTCGTCCGCCGCCAGGCCCGTCATCATCAAGGCCGCGTCGCCGACGTTGCGGGCCATCGGGCCCTGGACGCTGAAATGGGTGTAGTTCAAGGCGCGGTTCTCCCGCGCCACCAGCCCCGGCGTCGGCCGGAAGCCGACGACGCCGCACCAGGTCGCCGGATTGCGGAGGCTGCCGAAGGTGTCGGAGCCGTGCGCCAGCGGCAGCATGCCCGTCGATACCGCCGCCGCCGAGCCGCCGGACGACCCTCCCGAGGTGCGGTCCAGGTCGTAGGGGTTGCGGGTCGAACCGTAGACCTTGTTGGTGGTGTTCGATCCCGACCCGAACTCCGGCGTGTTGGTCTTGGCGACGACGATGGCGCCGGCGGCGCGCAGGCGCGCGACCAGCGCCTCGTCCGCGTCGGGGACGTGATCGGCGTGCAGGAGCGAGCCGTAGGTCGTCCGCAACCCCGCCGTCGCGTTCAAGTCCTTGATGCCGACGGGGAGCCCGTGCAGCGGCCCGAGCTCGGCGCCGTCGCGGACCGCGCGCTCGGCGGCCGCGGCGTCTTCGCGGGCGCGCGCGTAGTCGGTGGCGACGACGGCGTTGACCGCCGGATTGACCGCTTCGATGCGCTCGATGCAGGCCTCCAGGAGCGCCACCGGCGACAACTCGCCGACGCCGATCAACCGGCGCGCCTCGACGGCGCTCAACTGGCATAGCTCGCTCATCGGGGATGACTCGCTCTCAGGGCTGGTAGGCGGTCGCCGGGTCGCCCAGGTCCCAATAGACGCTGGTCACCAGTTCCATGCCCTCGCGGGTCAGCGACCATATGATGTGTTCGTTGGGCGCGTGCTGGGAGCAGCCCGAGTAGCTCAACGGCATCCAGACGAAGGGGATGCCGAGCACGTCCTGGAACACCTCGTTGCAGATGGAGCCCCCGGAGTTCGGCATCACCGGCGTCGGCTGGCCGGTGGCGCGTTCGACGGCGGCGCGCATCCACATGGCCCAGGGGTGGTCGGGGTCGGTGCGCGCGGCGGCGAACCTGCCGTCGTTGGCCGGCGGCGGCTCGTGGATCTCGATCATTCCGTAACCCTGCTCGTCGAGATGCATGCGGAGCGCCGGGATGATGTTGTCGGGGTCGGTGCCGACCACGTAGCGGAGCTGGCAGTTGGCGTGGGCCCGGGGCGGCACCGCGTTGACCGGCTTGTCCGGGTTGCCGGTGACGAAGGCCAGGACCTCGAAGGAATTCCAGGCGTAGACCTGTTCCGGCGGCGTCAGGCCGGGCTCGCCCCAATCGAGGTTGATCTCCGGCGCGCCGTCGCCGCCCTCGCGCTTGATGTCCTTCAGGGCCTCGCGCACCGAGTTGGAGATCGGCGGCGGCCGCCAGCCCTCGACCAGGATCTTGCCCTGGACGTCGACCAGGGTGGCGATGGCGTTGGCGAGGATGATGCCGGGGTTGGCGAGCACGCCGCCCCAGTTGCCCGAATGGTGGCCGCCGGCCCGCATGTCGAGGACCAGGTCGAAGTTCCGGGTGCCGCGGCAGCCGAGCGTCAGGTTCGGCCGGGCGATGTCGACGCGCGGCCCGTCGGAGGCGAAGTACATGTCGGCGGCGAAGTCGTCCTTGTGCTGGGCGACCAGCTCCTTCAGGCCCTTGGAACCGTTCTCCTCGCCGGTCTCGATGATGAACTTCGAATTGAACCCGAGCCCGCCGCGCGCCTCGATGACCGAGCGCAGCGCCGCCATGTGGACCGAATGCTGGCCCTTGTTGTCGGCGGTGCCGCGGCCGTAGACCTTGTCGCCGTCGCGCTCCAGGGTCCAGGGGTCGCGGTCCCTCTCCCAGCGCCCTTCCTGGCCGCGGACCACGTCGCCGTGGCCGTAGCCGAGCACGGTGGGCAGGCTCTCGTCCTCGATGCGGGTGGCCAGCAGCACCGGCCCGAAGCCCTCCAGGGGGTTGTCGTAGACCCGGCAGGAATAGCCGATGGCCTCGAAGGCCGGGCGCATCTCCTCCTCGAGGTAGCGGTAGAGGTCCGGCAGGCGTTCCGCGATCTGGCATTCCGTCGGCACCGCGACGCGGCGCGCCAGATCGGCCCAGTACCCCTGCTCGTCGTCGAAGTATTCGAGCGCCTTTCCGATGGCGGCGTCGCGGCTCATGGTCCCTGTCCCCTAGTGCGCTTTCTTGGCGGGCGTGCCGCCCTCGCCCAGATCCCAATAGACGCCGGTCATGATGGTCAGCGCCTCGCGTGCCTCGGAGAGCAGGATGTGCTCGTTCGGCGCATGCTGCGAGCAGGCCGAGTAGGAATGCGGGACCCAGATCGACGGGAGGCCGAGCGTGACGTTGAACAGGTCGTTGCAGATCGACCCGCCGAGGCTCGGGATCACCGCCGTCTTCTTGCCCGTCGTGCGCTCCATGGCGTCCGCCGTCCAGGCCGCCCACGGATCATCCGGCGGCGTCGCGCTGGCGTTGAAGTCGCCGGCGTTCTCCGGCGGCGGCGGCTCGATCTCGATGGCCTGGAAACCGTTGTCGTCGAGGTGTTTCCTGAGCGCCGGCAGGATGTTGTCGCGGTCGGTGCCGGCGACGAAACGGAGCTGGCAATGGGCGCGCGCCTCGGGCGGCACGGCGTTCACCGGGCGGCGTGGGTTGCCGGTCCGGTAGGCCAGGACCTCGAAGGAATTCCAGGCGTGGATCTGCTCGACCGGGCTCAGGCCGGGCTCGCCCCAGCCGGGATCGATGGCCGGCGCGTCGTCGCCACCGCTGATCTCGACGTCGGCGAGGGCGGCGCGGACCGCGTCGGTGACCGGCGGCGGCAGCCATTCCTTGATCAATATCTGGCCGCTCGGCGAGGCGATGGACTTGAGCGCGTGCGACAGCACGATCCCCGGGTTGGTCAGCAGGCCGCCCCAATTGCCGGAATGATGTCCGCCCTCGCGGCACTTCAGGACGAGGTCGAAATTGCGGCAGCCGCGCGCGCCGAGGAAGATCGTCGGCCGGTCCGGCGCGACCCGGGGGCCGTCGGAGGCGATGAACACGTCGGCGGCGAACTTCTCCAGGTTGGCCTCGACGACGCCGAAGATCCCCGGCGAGCCGTTCTCCTCGCCCATCTCGACCATGAACTTGGAATTGAAGCCGAGATGGCCGCGGACCTCGAGGACGCGGCGGATGGCCGCCATGTTGATGGTGTGCTGGCCCTTGTTGTCGGCGGTGCCGCGGCCGTAGAGCTTGTCGCCGCGCTGCGTCGTCTCCCAGGGATTGAGGCCGTCCATCCATTGTTCCTCGAGGCCCCGGACCACGTCGCCATGGCCGTAGCCGAGCACGGTCGGCAGGCTCTCGTCCTCGATCCGGGTGGCCAGCAAAACCGGCCCCTTGCCCTCGACGGGGTTCTCGAAGATCTCGCAGTCGTGGCCCATGGCCTCGAAGGACGGCTGGATCTCGTCGGTCAGGTAGCGGCGCAGCTCGTCCTGGCTGTCGTCCTTCTGGCTCTCGGACGGGATGGCGACGCGGCGCGCCAATTCGGCGACGTAGGCGCCGCTGTCGAAATAGGCCTCGATCCCCTCGATCGCCTCGGCGCGGCTCATGCCGCGCGGCCCTCGGCGTCGTCGAAGAGATGGCACTCGACGTGACCGTTGGCGGTGGCGACGGCCTTCGGCGCGCGCTGCGAGCAATGGTCCATGACCTTGGCGCAGCGCGGATGGAAGGTGCAGCCCGACGGCGGCTCGACCGGGTTCGGATAGGCGGCGCCCAGGTGCGTGTCGGGAACGTTCAGGTTGGGGTCGGGGGTCAGGACCGAGTCCAGCAGCGCCTGGGTATAGGGATGCTGGGGATTGGTGAACAACTGCTCGGTGTCCGCCTCCTCGACGATGCGGCCCAGATACATGACCGCCACCTTGGTGGCGATGTGCTCGACCACGGCCAAGTTGTGGGAGATCACCACGTAGGTCAGGTTGAGCTCGCTTCTGAGATCCTGCAGGAGATTGAGGATCTGCGACTGCACGGAGACGTCCAAGGCCGAGGTCGGCTCGTCGCAGATGACCACGTGCGGCTGGTTGATCAGGGCCCGGGCGATGGCGACGCGCTGACGCTGGCCGCCGGAAAGCTGGCTCGGGTAGTTCTGGTAGACGCGCCGGGGCAGGCCGACCAGTTCCATCATCTCCTCGCCGCGCTTCTGCCAGGTTTCCGGGTTCGGGTCGTTCTGGACACGGAGCGGCAGGGTGATGATCGAGCCGATGGACTTCCTGGGATTGAGCGACGAATAGGGGTCCTGGAAGATCGGCTGCAAGAGGCGCGCGACCTCGAGGCGGCCCAACTCGCCGACCGGCTTGCCCTCGATCTCGATGGCCCCGACCGTCGTCGGCTCGAGGCCCAGCATCATCTTCGCCAGCGTCGTCTTGCCGCAGCCCGACTCGCCGACCAGCGCCACCACCTCGCCGCGGTTGACGCTGAGGTTGACGCCGTTGACGGCGTGCAGCGGCCGCTTACCCTTGAACACGCCGGCGGAAATCATGAACGTCTTGACGACGTCCTTGGCCTGGATCATCACGTCGGTCATGCGGGCACCTTCTGTTTCAGGTTCTCGGCGCATTGCTCGGGCGTGAGCACGCAGCGGTAATCGTGGTCCTCGGTGAAGCCCCGGCGCAGGTCCACCGGCGCCGAATGGCAGGGCTCGGTGGCGTAGGTACAGCGGTCGGCGAAGTGACAGCAGCTCATCTCGCCGACCAGTGACGGCACGATCCCCGGGATCGAGCCGAGGTGCGCGCCGCGCTCGGTCTTGCCCGGGATCGGGATGCATTCGAGCAGGCCCTGGGTGTAGGGGTGCGTCGGGTCCTCGAAGACCTGCTTGGCGCTGCCCTGCTCGACGATCTGGCCGGCGTACATGACGGCGACCCGGTCGGCGATGCGGGCGACCACGCCTAGATCGTGGGTGATCAGGATCAGGCCCATGTGGAACTCCTTCTGCAGCTCCGCCAGGAGCAACAGGATCTGCGCCTGGATGGTGACGTCCAGGGCCGTCGTCGGCTCGTCGGCGATGATCAGGTCGGGGCCGCACATCAGCGTCATCGCGATCATGACCCGCTGGCGGAGCCCGCCGGACAACTGATGCGGATACTGGCGCAGCCGCGAGCGCGCCGCGGTGATGCCGACCTTCTCCAGCAGGAACACGGCGCGGTCGCGGGCCTCCTCGCGGCTGACCTTGCGGTGGCGCAGCATCGCTTCTTCGAGCTGGTTGCCGATGGTGTAGGCCGGATTGAGGGACGTCATCGGCTCCTGGAAGATCATCCCCATGCGGTTGCCGCGGATGTCGGCCATCTGGTCCTCGCGGATGTCGAGGACGTTCTGGCCGTCGAGTTCCAGGGTGTTGGCGGTGCGGATCGCCTTCGACGGCAGCAGGTCCATGATCGCCAGGGACGTCAGCGACTTGCCGCATCCGGACTCGCCGACGATGCAGAGCGTCTCACCCCGATCGACCTTGAACGACACGCCCTGCACCGCGTGCAGCATGCCGCTCGGTACCGGTATATCGACCTTGAGGTTGTCAACGCTCAGAATGCGGTCGGCCATATGCCCCCCCCAATCGCTTGGTTTGAAGTCTTTTGTTAGTTCCTGTTTTCCGGCGCCGTCACGTCGCGGATGCCGTCGCCCAGAAGATTGATGCAGAGCACCAGCAGGAACAGCGCCGTGCCCGGGATGGCGATGACCCAGGCCTTGAAGAACATCATGCCCTTGCCTTCCGAGACCATCAGGCCCCAGCTCGGCGTCGGCGGCTGCACGCCGAGGCCGAGGAACGACAACGCCGCCTCGAGGAGCACCGCGTGGGCGACTTCCAGGGTGGCGACGACGATCAGCGCGTTGACGATGTTCGGCATGATCTCCGTGAGGATGATGCGTAGGGTCGAGCACCCCAGCGCCTTGGCCGCGGCCACGTAATCCATGGCCCGGACCTGTTGGGTGGTGGCGCGCATGACCACGGCGAAACGGTCCCATATCAACAGCCCCAGGACCCAGATCACGATGGTCAGGGAACTGCCGATCAGCGCGACGACGACGAGCGCCACCAGGATCACTGGCATGGCGAGGCGGGTGGTGATGATGAAGGTGATGACCATGTCGACGCGCCCGCCAAAATACCCGGCGGCGACGCCGAGCGCGCTGCCGAGGATTCCCGATATCAACATCGCGGCGAATCCGATCAACAGCGAG